>NZ_JBFRCG010000006.1:0-419860 GCF_040965595.1 Paraburkholderia sp. EG287B | reverse complement strand
CTGAGTATTGCTCACGCCCTGGGTCTTTTCGTAGACGGTATAGCGGCCGTCGGCGGAAGGCACGACGGT
Source organism: Paraburkholderia sp. EG287B (assembly GCF_040965595.1). Classification (NCBI taxonomy): domain Bacteria; kingdom Pseudomonadati; phylum Pseudomonadota; class Betaproteobacteria; order Burkholderiales; family Burkholderiaceae; genus Paraburkholderia; species Paraburkholderia sp. EG287B. Next base: position 419,791 of record NZ_JBFRCG010000006.1, on the reverse strand, counting down.
GCAGCCGTGCATCTCCATCGGCTGATGAAATTCCGTGGGCGTGCTGTAAAACGCGTCGGTGCGCGCGTCGGCGTGCGCGAGCGCCCGGTACGCGTGGCCGCGCGGTGCCGGCGGCGGCTCGAAGCCGCCCTTCTCGGTAGAGGGATCGACGGCATGCTTCAGGACGCGGGCCAGGTCGGTCTCATGCGCCTCGCTGCGGTAGCGCACACGCACGAGCGACGCCGCGTAATGCGCGAGTTCGGGCGTGTGCGCCACCACGAGCGCGACGGGCTGGCCCGCGAAGGCGACGTGCGTGTCGGCGAGCGGGCGAAACGGCTTACCGCCCGGTGCGATCTGATCCTTCCAGGCCGCGTCGTCTTCGGCGAGCGTGGGGCGGTTCTCGTGCGTAAGCACGTGCAGCACGCCTGGCAGCGCGAGCGCCGCCGACGCGTCGATGGCAGCGATCTTGCCACGAGCGATGGTGGCGTTGACGACCGCACCGTGCACGAGCCCTGTGGCCGTGAATTCGGCGGCGTAGCGCGCGGCGCCCGTGACCTTGCTGCGGCCGTCCACACGCGAGAGCGGCGCGCCGATGCGCGTGGCCGGCGTGGCGGCACGGCGAGATTCATAGGCGGTACTCATGCTGATTCCTCCCCGGAGTCTGCTGCGCCGTCGCCCCGGGTTCGGGGCGCCAGCGCCTGTTCGAATGCGCGCACGATCGCGCGCCGCGCGAGATCCACCTTGAACGCATTGCCGGGACGCGGGTCGGCGTGCGCGACCACGGCGTCGGCGTAGCGCTCGATGGCGCGCGTGTCGTCGACGGCGCGGCCGATCAGCCGCTGTTCCGCTTCGCGGTCGCGCCAGGGCTTGTGCGCGACGCCGCCCAGCGCGCAGCCCAATGCGCGCATCGTGCCGTCTTCCACGCGCACGCCGAGCGCGACCGAAACGAGCGCGAACGCATACGACTGGCGATCGCGCAGCTTCAGATACGTGAAGTGCTGCGCATAGCCCTCGCGCGATAGCTCGACGGCGGTGATCAGTTCCTCGTCGGCGAGCGTCGTTTCGCGGTGCGGCGTGTGGCCCGGCAGGCGGTGCAGGCTGTCGAAGGGCAGCGTGCGCGTGCCGCGCCGGCCCGCTACGTGGAGGGTGGCGTCGAGCGCTTCGAGCGCAACGCACAGGTCCGATGGATGCGTGGCGATGCAGTGTTTGCTCGCGCCGAAGATCGCGTGCATGCGGTTCACGCCGTCGAGCGCGGCGCAGCCGGTGCCCGGCGCGCGCTTGTTGCAGCAGGTGGCGGGGTCGTAAAAGTAGAGGCAGCGCGTGCGCTGGAGCAGATTGCCGCCCACGGTCGCCGCGTTGCGGATCTGCGCGGATGCGCCGGCGAGCAGCGCCTGCGCGAGCAGCGGATAGCGCTCGATCACGCGCGCGTCCCATGCCAGCGCGCTGTTGGTGGCGAGCGCGCCGATGCGCAGGCCGCCGTCGTTCGTCGTCTCGATGTCGCGCAGCGGCAGCCGTGTGATGTCGATGATCGCGGCGGGGCGCATGACGTCCTCGCGCATCAGATCGACGAGATTCGTGCCGCCGGCGAGGAATTCGGCGCCGGGGGTGACGTAGTGCAGGCGCACGGCGTCGACCACGCTCTTCGCGCGCGCGTACGAGAAGCGGTTCATGGCGCGTCTCCTTCTTCCCGTTCGCGGCTGGCGAGGTGCTGCGCGCGGCGCACGCCTTCCACGGCGTTCGCGATGTTCACGTAGGCTCCGCAGCGGCACAGATTGCCGCTCATCTGCTCGCGCACGTCGTCGTGGCAATGCGCGTGGCCTTCGGCGAGCAGCCCCACGGCCGAGCAGATCTGGCCTGGCGTGCAGTAGCCGCACTGAAACGCATCGTGGTCGATGAACGCCTGCTGCACGGGGTGCAGCGCGCCGTCCTGCGCGAGCCCCTCGATCGTCGTGACTTCCGCGCCGTCATGCGACACGGCGAGCGCGAGACACGCGTTGATGCGCGTGCCGTTCACGAGCACCGTGCACGCGCCGCACTGGCCGTGATCGCAACCTTTCTTCGTGCCGGTGAGATGCAGTTGCTCGCGCAGCAGGTCGAGCAGGCTGGTCCACGGTTCGACGCGCAGCGCATGGTGTGCGCCGTTGATCGTGAGTTCGATCGGCACGGCTTCGGGCGGGCTCGCGGCCTCGCTGCGAAGCTGCGTGTCATCGTGCCTCGCCTTTGCGTCGTGCGCGCGCGGCGCGCGGGTGCGGGTGGCTGTGTGCATGACGGCCTCGTTGTCAGGGCGGGTGGGTGTGGGTCGAGATCACGCAGTGCGCAATGCGCTTGCCTGGTGGCTGATTGCGTGCGGGGGCGCGTGCGATTGCGCCCTTGAACCTATAGCGGATGCTCGCCATGCTCGCGCAGTTCCGGCTCGAAAAACACCCAGCGCGCCGCAGGAAACGCCTGCTGCAAGTCGTTCTCGACCCGGTCGATGATGCGCACCAGTTCGACGGCATCGCAGCGCTCGGCGAGTTCGGCCTGCACCGCGACGAAGAGGCTGTCCGACCAGCGCAGCACCACGAGGCTCACCACGCGGCCGATCTCGGGGCGTGCATCGAGCCAGGCGCGCATGGCCCGGCGCACGCTCTCGCGTGCCGCTTCGCCCACGATCAGCGACTTGATCTCGCGAAGCGCGAACACGGCCGTCGCCATCATCACGCCGCCCACGCCGATGCTGCCGAGCGCGTCGAAGCCCGCCCAGCCGGTGAGCGCGGCCAGCCCCGTGCCCGTGATCGAGACGACGAGGCTCACGAGCGCCGCGGCGTCCTCGCCGATCGAGAGCATGTTCTCCAGTTCGCCGGTTTCGCGAAACCAGCGCCATAGACCGCCCGCGCGGCGCCGCCGGTCGATGGAGCGGATCGACGCGCGCAACGCACTGCCCTCGGCGAGGGCGGCAACGGCCAGCACGGCCAGGGCGACCTGCACATGATCCACGCCGCTGTGATGCCAGAGCCGCCATGCGCCGATGGCCATCGAAACCAGGCCGCCCACGAAAAAGAACTGCAGCGCGACGAGCATGGCGTAGAAGTGCGTCTCGCGGCCAAAGCCGAGCGGATGCTGTTCGTCGGGCTGGTTGCGGGCCGCGCGCCGGCCCGCGATGAGCAAAAACTGGTTCAGGCAATCGGCGCTGGAGTGCGCGGCCTCGGCGAGCATGGTGCCCGAATTCGTGTAAGCCGCGGCGGCGAACTTGCACAAGGCCACCACGACATTCGACGCGAGCGCGTAGTAGACGGCGCGCGGGACCGTGGCGTTCGCGTGTGCAGGCGCGCCGCGCACCATCAGAACTCCGGCATGTCGCGCGCCGCAACGTCGATCGCGTTGATCCCTGCAGCCATCGTGTGCTCCCGTTCACGCGTTCCTGACTGCGGGCGCGCAAATCGCGTGCCGTGGGCACACGCGCCCCATGCGCGATTGCAACGGCACATCGCTTGCGCTCCGGGTGGTGTCGGCGCTCGCCTTCCCATTGTGGCGAGCCGTTCGGAACACTAACCAGGAGCCACCCCATGACACAACACAAACGCCCCCACGGCAAGCATCAGCCCACCGACGCGAAATCGCAGAGCCTCGAATCGTTTCGCGCGCATGCGGACGGCGAGGCGCTGCGCACCAACCAGGGCGTGAAGATCGCCGATAACCAGAACACCTTGCGTGCGGGCGCGCGCGGCCCTTCGCTGCTCGAAGACTTCATCATGCGCGAGAAGATCACGCACTTCGACCACGAACGGATTCCCGAGCGTATCGTGCACGCGCGCGGTTCCGCTGCACACGGCGTGTTTCGCGTGTACGAGTCCCAGGCCGAACTCACGCGCGCGGGCTTTTTGCAGGACCCCGCGAAGGAAACGCCCGTCTACGTGCGATTTTCGACGGTGCAGGGCCCGCGCGGCTCATCGGACACCGTGCGCGACATCCGCGGCTTCGCCACCAAGTTCTACACGGACGAGGGCAACTTCGATCTGGTCGGCAACAACGTGCCGGTGTTCTTCATTCAGGACGCGATCAAGTTCCCCGACTTCGTGCATGCCGTGAAGCCCGAAGCCCCCGACGAAATGCCCACGGGCGGTACCGCTCACGATACGTTCTGGGACTTCGTCTCGCTCGTGCCGGAGAGCGCGCACACGGTCATCTGGGCCATGTCCGACCGCGCGATACCGCGCAGCCTGCGCACCATGGAAGGATTCGGAGTGCATACGTTTCGCTTCGTCAACGCCAAGGGCCACGCGCGCTTCATCAAGTGGCACTGGCGCCCCGTGCTGGGCTCGTACTCGCTGCTGTGGGACGAAGCGCAGAAGATCGCGGGCAAGGACCCCGACTTTCACCGGCGCGACTTGTGGGAAGCGATCGAGCGCGGCGACTATCCCGAGTTCGAACTGGGCGTGCAGGTCATCGAGGAGAGCGACGAGCACAAGTTCGACTTCGACCTGCTCGACCCGACCAAGCTCGTGCCCGAAGAAGAGGTGCCGGTGAAGATCATCGGCAAGATGACGCTCAACCGCAACCCGGACAACTTCTTCGCGGAGACGGAACAGGTCGCGTTCCATCCGGGCCATATCGTGCCGGGCATCGATTTCACGAACGACCCCTTGCTGCAAGGGCGTTTGTTCTCCTATACCGACACGCAGATCAGCCGTCTTGGCGGCCCGAACTTTCACGAGATTCCGATCAACCGGCCGGTCTGCCCGTACCAGAACAATCAGCGCGATGCCATGCACCGGCAAACCCTCAACGTCGGCCAGGCTTCGTACGAACCGAATTCGGTGAGCGGCGGGTGGCCGAAGGAAACGCAGCCGAAGGACGGCGGCTTCGAAAGCTACCAGGAACGCATGGACGGCGTGAAGATCCGCGTGCGCAGCGAGTCGTTCGCGGATCACTTCTCGCAGCCGACGATGTTCTACCACAGCATGTCGGAGCCGGAGAAGGCGCATATCAAGGCCGCTTATACCTTCGAACTGGGCAAGGTCACGAAGCCGGAAATACGCGAGCGCCAGGTCAACGCCATTCTCGCGAATATCGACGCGGACCTCGCCTCGAGCGTGGCGCAGGCGCTCGGCTTGCCAAATCCCAAAGCGGGCGCGAAGCCCGGCAAGCCGCGCACGGCCAGTTCGCCCTCGCTCAGCCTGCTCAATCGCGTGCAGCCCGGCATCAAGGCGCGCAAGATCGCCTTGCTCACCGCGCCCGGCGCGGACCCCGCCATGCTCACGCGGCTGCGCGATGCCTTTGCGCTGGAGGGCGCCACGGCGCTCGTCATCGCGCCCACGCTCGCGCCGATCGGCGATATCGCGCCCGATGCGACCGTCACCGGCATGCCTTCCGTCATGTTCGATGCGGTGTTCGTCCCCGGCGGCGAGAAGGCCACGGAGGCGCTCACGCAGTCGGGCGATGCGCGTCACTTCGTGCTCGAAGCGTTCAAGCATCTGAAGGCGATCGGCGCGGTCGATACGGGGCGGCTGGTGCTGTCCGCCGCGCAGTTGCCCGATCACGCGGACGGTGTCGCGAGCGGCGACGAAGCCGAACTCAAGCGCGTGCTCGAGGAATTCATCGAAGCGGCGGGACAGCATCGCGTGTGGTCACGCATGACGCAGACGCTGGCAGTGCCGGCGTGAGCGCGGGTGGGAGGGAAAGTTCAAATGGACAAGCCAGGTACACGACCGAAAAACGCGCGCAGCGACGCGCAATCGCAGTTCTCACGCTATGCGCAGCCGCTCGTGCACGAGGCGCTTGGGCGTGTCGCCGCGCTCGACACCGAGCCGGAGACGCTGCACAGGCTGCGCGTCGCGTTGCGGCGGCTGCGCACGCTGTTGTGGGCGTGGCGGCCGCTACTCGGCGGCACGCGGGTCGAGCGGCAGCGCGCATTTCTCAAGCGTGCGGCATCGGCCGCGGGCGAGGCGCGCGATTGGGACATCGCTGTCTCGCTGCTGGGCGAGGACGGCGCGCTCGCAAACGAGCGTCTTTCGTCGGTACGACACGCGGCCCGCGAGCATGCTCGACAGACGCTTTCTGCCGCCGATCTCAAGCACGCGCTGCGCGACATGCTGCATGAGGTGAACCGGGCATTGAACACGTCGCCACGCCGCACGCCGCTCGAGCGCCTCGCGCGCGAACGCGTGCGCGTGGCGCGCCGGTCGCTGGCTAAGCGCATGCGGCGAGCGCGCAGCGCAAAACGCCGCGATTATGCCGCGTGGCACGAGGTGCGCAAGGGGGCGAAGCGCCTGCGTTATCTGCTGGAGTTCTTCGGATCGATACTGCCGCGCCGCGATAACCGGGGTGTGAAGTCGCTCAAGAAACTCCAGGATCGTTTCGGCAGGCTGAACGATGCGGTCGCGAGCGAACACCTGCTCGCGCAGCATCGCGAGATCTTCCCGGACGGTGCGAAGGCCGATGCCGCGCTCTCGGCGCTGCGGCGCGAACGCAAGAAGCGCCGGAAAAACGCGGCGAAGCTGCTCGATTAAGGGGACATGAAAGCCGCCAGTCTCGCCCGGCTCCAGGTTCGGCGTTTGCGCGGGTGACGCCAACACGGCAAACGACTCGGACCATCCGCAAGGAGAACGGCACATGGCGACCACCACAGTGAGTGACTTCATCGTCGAGCGGCTGCACGAATGGGGCGTGCGACGCATCTACGGCTATCCCGGCGACGGCATCAACGGCATGTTCGGCGCGCTGCAGCGCGCGCACGGCAAGATCGAATTCGTGCAGGCGCGCCACGAGGAAATGGCCGCCTTCATGGCGAGCGCGCACGCCAAGTTCACGGGCGAGCTGGGCGTGTGCATCGCCACGTCGGGGCCGGGCGCGGCACACTTGCTCACGGGGCTCTATGATGCGCGGCTCGACCACATGCCCGTGCTCGCCATCGCGGGCCAGCAGGCGCGCGCCGCGCTCGGCGCGCATTATCAGCAGGAACTCGACCTCGTCTCGATGTTCAAGGACGTGGCGGGCGCCTACGTGCAGCAGCCCAGCGTGCCCGCACAGGTGCGCCACGTGGTGGACCGCGCGGTGCGCATCGCGCGCTCGCGGCGCACGGTCACGGCCATGGTGCTGCCCAACGACCTGCAGGAACTGGAGTACGAGCCGCCCGCGCGCAAGCACGGCACGGCGCATTCCGGCGTGGGCTACAGCGCGCCCGAGGTGGTGCCGCGCGAGGCGGACCTCAGGCGCGCGGCCGAGGTGCTCAACGCGGGCAACCGGGTGGCGATACTGGTCGGTGCGGGCGCGATGCATGCCGGCGACGAGGTGGTCGCCGTGGCCGAGCGCCTGCACGCGGGCGTCGCGAAGGCACTGCTCGGCAAGGCCGTGGTGCCCGACGACATTCCCTGGGTGACGGGCAGCATCGGCCTGCTCGGCACCAAGCCGACCGACGAGATGATGTCCTCATGCGACACCTTGCTGATGGTCGGCTCCGGCTTCCCGTATTCGGAATTCCTGCCGAAGGAAGGCGATGCGCGCGCGGTGCAGATCGATATCGACGCGGGCATGCTGAGCGTGCGCTATCCGATGGAGGTGAGCCTCGTGGGCGACAGCGCGGCCACGCTGCGTGCGCTCCTGCCGCTGCTCGAGCAGAAGAACGCCACGAGCTGGCGCAACCGCCTCATCCATGCGGGCGAGCGCTGGCAGCGCGTGCTCGAGGACCGCGCGCACGCGGCGACGAGCGGCAAGGTGAACCCGCAGCGCGTGGTGACCGAGCTGTCGCCGCGCCTGCCCGATGGCGCGATCGTCACGAGCGACTCGGGCTCGTGCGCGAACTGGTATGCGCGCGACCTCAAGATCCGGCGCGGCATGATGTGTTCGCTGTCGGGCGGTCTCGCCTCGATGGGGGCGGCGGTTCCGTACGCCATCGCGGCGAAGTTCGCGCATCCCGAGCGGCCCGTGATCGCGCTCGTGGGCGACGGCGCCATGCAGATGAACAACATGGCCGAACTCGTGACCGTGGCGAAGTACTGGCGCCAGTGGGCGAGCCCGCGCTGGATCTGTTGCGTGTTCAACAACGAGGACCTGAATCAGGTCACCTGGGAGCAGCGCGTGATGCAGGGCGACGCGAAATTCGAAGCCTCGCAGGACATTCCCAACGTGCCGTATCACCGTTTTGCGGAACTGGTGGGGCTCACGGGCATCTACGTGGACAACGCGGAGCAACTGGGCGACGCCTGGGAGCAGGCGCTCGCCTCGCCGCGCCCCGTGGTGCTCGAAGTGAAGACCGATCCCGATGTGCCGCCGCTGCCGCCGCACGTGACGATCGAACAGGCGCGCCATTTCGCGCGCGCGCTCATGGAAGGCGACCCGGACGAGGGCGGCGTGATTGCGAACACGGCGCGCCAGGTGATGGCGAGCGTCATCCCGGGCAAGAAGTGATGCGTGCACAAGGAGCCATCGATGGACGCTGATATTCCCGAGACGATGCTCGCGTGGCGCGTGCCGCGCTTCGGTGGCGTGGAGTCGTTGCGCGAGGAGAGCCTGAGCGTGCCCGAGCCCGGGCATGGCGAAGTGCTGGTCGAAGTGCAGGCCGCCGCGCTCAATCCCGTCGATCTCAAGACGCTGCAGGGCCGCTATCCGCTCGTTACCGAAGGCGACTTGCCCTATACGCTCGGCCGCGATGTGGCGGGCGTGGTGGTGAGCAGGGGCGAAGGCGCCCAGGCCTGGCCGCAAGGCGCGCGCATCTGCGCGTTCGTGGGCCAGGGACCTGGCGCGCTCGCCGATTACGTGGTGGTCGACGCAACCGCGCTGGCGGCCGCGCCCGCCACCTGTGCCGTGGACGCGGCGGCCGCCATTCCGCTGGCCGCGCTCACGGCGTGGCAGGGGCTGTTCGAGCATGGCAAGCTGCAAGGCGGCGAGCGCGTGCTGATTCAAGGCGCGAGCGGCGGCGTGGGGCGCTTCGCCGTGCAGTTCGCGCGCCATTGCGGCGCGCGCGTCGTCGCGACGGCCTCGGCGAGCGAACGCGACGCGCTATTGGCGCTCGGCGCGAGCGAAGTCATCGACTACCACGCGCAGCGCTTCGAAGAGGAAACGGGCGAGGTGGACCTCGTGTTCGACCTCGTGGGCGGCGAAGCCCAGCAACGCTCCTGGCAGGTCGTCAGGAACGGCGGGGCGATGGTCTCGACGCTGGGCGAACCTTCGCAGACGCAGGCGAGCCGCCACGGCGCGCGCGCCACGCGTTATACCGCGCGAGCGGACGGCGCGCAGCTCGCCCATATCGTCGATCTCGTGGAGAAGGGCGCGGTGAAGGCCGAAGTGGTGGAGCGCTTCGACTTCGATCACACGCCCAGGGGCTTCGAGCGGCTCGCCGGGGGGCATCCGCACGGCAAGCTCGTGGTGATGCGTCAGTGGCACGACGCGCTTTGATCGCGTTTGCGCTATCACGCTGCGCGGACGCGGCGCTGCGAGATGTCCTCGAGTGTATTCGTGAGGCGTTCGCGCTGGACGCCTGCGCAGCGCGTGGCGATATCGCCGATCGAGATCGCGCCGACCATTTCGCGCCGGCGGTTCACGACCGGCACGCGGCGCACCTGCGCCTCGGCCATGCGGCGCTGGACGGTATCGACGTCTTCGTCGTCGTAGCACCATTCCACGCCTACGGTGGCGATGCGCGAGACGGGGTCGTGCGGCGCACGGCGCGCCGCCAGCGCGCGCACGGCGATGTCGCGGTCGGTCACCATGCCGACCACGCGTCCGCTGTCGCAGACAGGCAGGGCGCCGATATCGTGATGCTGCATCAGTTCGGCAGCTTGCTGGATCGTCGCGGCGGACCCGATGCTCACCACGTCGCTCGACATGATTTCGCGTACCTGGCTCATAGGCACCTCCGATTGTGTTCCTCCGTTGACAAGTACGGCTACCGGACACTGGAGCGCGCATCGCGCGTGCCGCGCGCCGCCAAAAACCGCATGCCGCAGCCTGAAGGCGCGCTGCGCACGCGTTTCAAGCCTTACGCGTAATTGATGCAAGTTGGCGCGTGGCCCAGTGCAACGCGAAAAGACGGTACGCAGCCGTCGCAAAGGGACGCGCCCTCATTATGCTTGCGAACCTTTCGGGAATCCGAAGTGCTTGCACAGGTTCGATCGCGCCCATTCGTGCGCGGATGGCGCTAAAGTCCATGACCCGAACACGCCTCATCGAAGATTACGCATTGCTTGCCGATGGTTGCAGCGCGGCGCTGCTCGCTCGCGACGGCTCGATCGACTGGCTCTGCTGGCCGCGCTTCGACAGCGAGCCCTGCTTCGCCGCGCTGCTCGGCGGCGAAGACGATGGCCACTGGCGCCTTGCGCCCTCCGATCCGGCGTGCCGCGCGAGCCGCAGCTACCAGCGCGACACGCTCGTGGTCGAAACCGGCTGGGAGGGCGAGCGCGGCAGCGTGCGCGTGACCGACTTCATGGCGGCCGATAGCAGCGAGGCGTCCATCATGCGCATCGTCGAAGGCGCGCACGGCAGTGTGGATATGCACATGATCGTGCAGCCGCGAGGCGCCGATGGGTCCGCCGCGCGAGCCGCGATAGACGCAGACGGCGCGGCGACCCTGCACGCTGCGTGTGGCCCATTGACCTTGCGCGCGGAGGTGCCGTTGCGCGTTCACGCGCAGGCGCTCAAGGCCGCGTTCACCGTGCGCGCGAGCGAGCGCTTCGTCTTCACGCTATGCCAGGGCGAGGCCGGGGGCGTCGATCCGGCATCCGCGGTCACGGCGCTGCACGACACGCAGCGTCACTGGCGCCGCTGGATCGACCGCTTCGACAACGATCGCACGCTCTGGCCGCAGGCGGTGCGGCGCTCGCTGCTCACGCTCTATGCGCTGGTCTACCGCCCGACGGGCGCGATGGTCGCCGCGCCCACGACGTCCTTGCCCGAGGCGCCGGGCGGCGAACTCAACTGGGACTACCGCTATTGCTGGCTGCGCGACGCGAGCTTCGCGCTGGAAGCGCTGCTCGAAGCGGGCTTTCACGACGAAGCGCGCGCCTGGCGCGACTGGCTGCTGCGCACGATCGGCCACGTGCGCGGGCACATACACGTCATGTATTGCGTGGATGGCAGCCACGTGCCGCGCGAGCGCGAGGTCGAGCGCCTGGCGGGCTGGCAGGGCGCGCGGCCCGTGCGCTTCGGCAATGCAGCGTGCACGCAGTATCAGCCGGATGTGTTCGGCGAGGCGTTCGATTGCCTCTATCTCACGCGGCGCGCGGGCATCGTCGCGGCGCAGGAGGAAGCCGAACTCGAAGCGCGCCTGATCGGCTGGCTGCTCGATCATGGCGGGAAGCAGGGCTCGGGAATCTGGGAGACGCGTGGCCACGCGCGCCACTACACGCTCTCGCGCGTCATGGCGTGGGTCGCGCTCGACCGCTTCATCAAGCACTGGTGCGAAGACGGTCCGGGCATGGGCGACCCGCAGGTGCAACGTGCGCTGCAGATGCGCAAGGCCCTGCACGAAGAGGTTTGCGAACGCGGCTGGAACGCCCGGCGCGGCGCCTTCGTGCGCGGTTACGGCGAAGAGGCGCTCGATGCGAGCGTGCTCCTCCTGCCGCTGGTGGGCTTCATGCAAGCCGACGAGCCGCGCATGTCGGCCACCATCGACGCGATTCGCGCGGAACTGGGCGAAGGCGGGCTGATTCGACGCTGGCGGCGCGGCGGCGACGAAGCGCCCGACGAAGGCACCTTCCTCGCGTGCTCATGCTGGATGGCCGACTGTCTCTACCTGCGCGGCGACGAGGACGAGGCCGTCGCCCAGTTCGAGCGCGTGCTCGCCGTGGCCAATGACGTCGGCTTGCTCGCCGAAGAATATGACGTGCGCGCGAAAAGGCTGGCGGGCAATTTCCCACAGGCGCTCAGTCATCTGGCCGTGGTCAAGACGGCGATGCTGCTCAGCGGATCGGCGCAAGGCCATCGCCGCGCCAGGTGAGCCCGCGCGAGCACAGCGCCAGGCTCATCGCTCGATCGACCACGACGCCTCTTCATGCACCCGCGCCACGAGCGAGGAAAGCGCGGTTTCCACGGCGTCGTCGCCGGCGGGCGCCAGCCAGCGCACTTCGAACGACGCATCGAGGCGCTGGTGCGACGCCGTTTCCGCCGTGTGATGCGTGACACCGAGCAGCACCACGCGGCAGCGGCGTCCTCGCAACGCGTCGTCGAGCAGCTTGCGGGCATCATCGCCGGCATCGTGGCCCAGCGTGATATAGGCGCGTCTGCCGCGCGGCAGCCGATGCTCGATGTGCTCGAGCGTATGCAGCACGACGAGTCCGAGCAAGGTGCCCGCAATGGCGAGCACGTATTGGCCGCCGCCCGCGCAAAGCCCGATCACCGTGACATACCACATGGTCGCCGCGGTCGTGACGCCTTGCACGAGTCCGTCTTTTCTCAGAATCGACCCCGCGCCGATGAAGCCCACGCCCGAAAGAATGCCCAGCGGCAGCCGCATCAGGTCGAGCGTCACGAAGGAATCCTGAGGTTTTCCATGCAGCACGAGCAGCACGTTCACCTGAAGCATGGTGAGGCAGGCGGCGAGGCACACGAGCAAGGTCGTGCGCAGCCCGGCCGCGTTGCCCGACTCGCCGCGATTCAGGCCGATCAGCGCGCCCGCCAGGATGGCCACGATCAGCCGGGCCGCGAAATCGGGCCAGGTGACGACGAGCGGCATCGGGTTCATGAGTGCGGCGGGGTTCATCGCGGGCTCGGGCCATAGTGACGCAAAAGCGCGCGCAAGCCGTATGCCCTTGCGCTGCGGCGGACGCTTGCGGGTGTGGCACACCCTGTGCGGGATGAAGGGCTCGCGCGCGGGTGGTGTTCAGCATGGCCGCCCGTTTTTCCATCCAGACGATGACGAGGAAAGCCAACCATGAAGCCACGACACTATTTCATATCTGCACTGGCAGGCGTGACGCTTGCCGCATCGGGTCTCGCGCTCGCACAGGGCTCGGGCGGCGGCAGCAGCGGCACGAGTCCGGGCGCTGCAACCGGCGGCGCGAGCGAGGTGTATCCGGCGCAGACGCAAGGCGTCGAGCAGAATCCTTCCGCGACCGGTACGACGCACAAGACTACCCATCACAAGAAGCACACGAAGAAGATGTCCAAACAGATGAACGACACGACCAACACCCCAGGTGCGGACGCAAGCAGCGACACCAAGGGGCAATAAACCCGTCGGGTAGCCCCTGATCCACATGGCGCGCGGTCGTTCGCAACCGCGCGCCATGTGGTTAAGGACGTACTCAACGGTGGATCGCGCCGCGCAGCCGCGTGACTTCGGCGGGCGCGATGGGCGGGGCGTTGTTGCCCCACGCGCCGCGCACGAAACTCGCCACCTGGGCGACTTCGCTGTCCGTGAACTGCGTGCGGAACGCGGGCATCTTGCGCGGCGTGCCGCCGTTGCTCGTTTGCGGACTCTGGCTGCCTTCGACGATGAGGCGCAGCACGCTGGTCGCGTCGGACGAGAGCGCGAGCGCACTGCCCGCAAGCGGCGGCGCCTTGTCGGGTTTGCCGGCGCCGTCGACGCCGTGGCATTTCGCGCAGTACGAGAGATAGAGCCCGGCGCCGGGCCGCTCCGGCGTGCCGCCGTGCAATGCCGCCATGGTCGAGGCGCGCGCGGCGGCGGAATCGGCATACTGGCCGCTCGCCTCGCGTGCGGGCAGCGACTTCAGATAGGTGGCGATGGCGTGCAGATCGTCGTCGCCCAGGTATTGCGTGCTCGCGCCCACCACGGGCGCCATGGCGCCGAACGCATAGGCGCGGTCGTTGTGGCCATCGCGCAGGAACGCGGCGATGTCGTCGGCGCTCCAGCGGCCCAGGCCGCTGCCGGGGTCGCCCGTGAGATTCGGCGCGTACCAGTGGTCGGTCACGCCGCCCGTGAGGTAGAGCGGGCTGCTTTGCGTGTAGCCCATTTCGTTGTAGGCGGGTCCGCGCGGCGTGTGGCACGCGCCGCAGTGGCCGAGTCCCTGCACCAGCCACGCGCCGCGATTCCACTGCGCGGAGTGCGCGGGATCGGGCTCGAAGCGGCCATGTTGTGCGAACGCGAGACGCCAGAACATCATCACCCAGCGCTGATTGAACGGAAACGGCAGCTGCGTTTGCGGCGCGGCATTCGGCACCGACTTCACGCCATACATGAAGTACTGGTAGAGCGCGTTCACGTCGCTTGCCGCCAGCGCCGCAAACGACGGATATGGCATCGCCGGATAGAGCCGCTTGCCGCCACGCGCTTCGCCGCGCTGCAAGGCCGCCGCGAACTGCGCGGGCGTGTAGTCGCCGATGCCGTGCACGGGGTCGGGCGTGATGTTGCTCGCGTAGATCGGACCGAACGGCGAATTCACGGCGAGGCCGCCGGCGAAGGGTTCGCGTTTGGCGGAGTCGTGACACGAGGCGCAATCGCCCGCTTTCGCGAGCTTTTCGCCGAGCGCGATCTGGGCGGCATCGGGCGGCGGTTTCGTCGTCGCGAACGGCTCGTCGCGGTGGCAGCCGGCGAGCAGCACGAGAGCGGCGAGCAACGCGCTCGAACTGGCGCGCGCATTCATCGCAACGCCCCGCATAGCCGTTCGAGCGGCAACGCGAACAGCACCGATATCGTGAACACGAGCGCGATCGTGAACGCCACGGCAACGGCCGTACTGCTCCACGCGAGAAAGCGGAAGGTGTCGCGCTGCGGCGTGTTGACGGCGGCGCTGGCGCGCCACGTGCGCCGCGCCAGCAGCACGCCGGTGAGCGCCAGCGCGAACGCGGCGGTGGAAACGAGCGCCAGCGTCCAGTGCACGACCTGCCAGGGCTCGCCATTGCGTTGCGGGACGCCGCCCGCGCAGGCGGTGGCCGCGAGCGTCTGGCAGAACAGCACGTGGCCGGCCCAGATGGCCGGCACGCCAAAAATGCCGTACCACACGGCAACCTGCTGCCGCAGCGTGGGCCTGACGCGCGCGGGCACGGGCGCTGGCGGGGCCGGGGGAGCGGGAGCGGCGGGCTGCATCATCGTCCTCGCATCCAGTAAGGCGACAGATAGAGCACGGAGAAGATGAAGAGCCACACCACGTCGACGAAGTGCCAGTACAGGCCGCCGATGGTGAGCGCCGCATCGCGTCTGCCGTCGAAATAGCCGCGCGCGATCCAGAACGCGAGCGCGGCGAGCATCAGCACCCCCGCCATCACGTGGGCCATGTGAAAGCCCGTGATCGTGAAGTAGAGCGAACCATACAGGTGCGTCGCGAGCCCGTAGGGCCGGTCGTGCCACTCGAAGAACTGGATCGTGACGAACGCGACGCCGAGCGCAATGCCGACGATCATCGACCAGAACGCGGGCCACGAGCGCGCGCGCCGCACGAACGCGCCCGCGAGCCACACGAACACGCTGCTGGTGAGCAGCAGCGCCGTGTTCAGTCCGCTCATGCCGAGCTTGGGCAGGCCTTCGGGCGGCCAGGGCTGCGCGCTCTGCGAAGCGAGATAGAGGTAAGAGAAAAGCAAATAGCCGAACAGCGCGGTTTCCGTCACGACGAGCGTGAGCACGCCCCACCAGCCGCCCGCATGTTCGCCGGCGCTGCCCACGGGCAGGGCGAGGGTTTCGTCTTCGCTTCGGATCGCGGTCGTCTCGGCGACTTTGCCGGCGGGCGTGGTGCCTTGCGGCGCGAACGGTTCGCGCTGACCGAGCGAACGCCTCGGCCACAACCACGAGAGCAGCGCGAGTCCGCAGGCGAGCCCGGCGAGCGCGGTGAACTGAGTCGAATGGAACAGCAACCCGACGAACACGAGCGTCGAGGCCACGCCCAGCACGAACGGTGCGTAGCTGTCCTCAGGCATCTTGAGGATCACATCGGGCTCGCCCGCGAGCGGCGTGACGCCCAGCGCCTCGCGCCCGCGATGGAGCAGGTAGCCGGGGCGCGGCACATTCGCATCGGGCTGCCAGAGCGGGTCTCGCGAGCGCACGCTCGGCAGGATCGCGAAGTTGTACGGGGGCGGCGGCGACGAGGTCGCCCACTCGAGGCCCGCGGCGTTCCACGGGTTCGCGCTCGCGCGTGCGCCGCGCCGCGCGCTCACGAGCGCATTGCCGATGAACATGGCGATGCCGATGGCGAACACGAACGCGCCGATGCTCGTGAGCAGGTTGGCCGTATCCCAGCCCATGCCTTCCGGGTACGTATAGATGCGCCGCGGCATGCCGAGGAGCCCGGAGATGTGCATCGGAAAGAAGCCCAGATTGAAGCCGACGAACGTGACCCAGAAGGTCCACTTGCCGAAGCGCTCGTGCATGAGCCGTCCGGTGAACTTGGGGAACCAGTACGTGAGGCCGCCCAGCACCGGAAACACGTTGATGCCGAGCAGCACGTAATGGAGGTGGGCCACGACGAAGTAGGTGTCGGTGAGCTGCCAGTCGAGCGGCACGGCGGCGGTCATCACGCCCGAAACGCCGCCCACGGTGAACATCAACACGAAGCCCGCAAAGTAGTAGAACGGCGTCTTGAACACGGGCCTGCCGGTCCAGATCGTGGCGATCCACGCGAACACGGCAATCGCGCTCGGCACGGAGATCACCATGCTGGCCGCGCCGAAGAAGGCCAGCGCGAGCGGCGGCAGGCCCGTCGCGAACATGTGATGGAGCCACACTTCGAAGCCCACGAGCATGGTCGAGACCGTTGAGAGCGCAACGGCCGCGTAGGCGACGATCGGGCGGCGGCAGAACGTGGGCAGCGCGTCGGACACGATGCCCATGGCGGGCAGCACGACCACGTAGACCCACGGGTGCGCGAAGATCCAGAAGAGGTGTTGCCACAGCAGGGGGCGCCCGTCGGCGGAGATGTCGAAGAAGTGCGCCCCTGCGTTGCGGTCGAGCCAGAGCATGAGGAACGCGAGGCTCACGGAGGGCACGGCGAGCAGATTGGCGGCCGAAGCCGTGAGCGTGCCCCAGACGAGAATCGGCAGACGCGCCACCGACATGCCGCTGGCGCGCATGCGCAGGAACGTGATGACGAAGTTCCCCGCGCCCACCGTGGTGGAGATGCCGAGCAGCACCATGCCGAGCGCGTAGACGTCGATGTTCGGCCCGGGGTCGTAGGCGGCCGTGGAAAGCGGCACGTAGTTGAACCAGCCCGCATTGGCGCCCTGTCCCGCGGGAAAGCTCGCGTAGAGCAGAATGCCCGCGCCGAGAAAGACCCAGTACGAGAGCGCGTTCAGACGCGGGAACGCCATGTCGCGCGAGCCGAGCACGAGCGGCCACAGGTAGTTCGAGAAGCCGCTCAACACGGGGAGCGCGTAGAGAAAGATCATCGTCACGCCGTGCATCGTGAAGAGCTGGTCGTATTGCTGGGGCGTGAGCAGCGTTTCGTTGGGACGCGCGAGCTGCGCGCGCATGATGAGCGCCTCCACGCCGCCCAGCACGAGGAACACGAATGCCGTGACGAGGTAGCGGATGCCGATGGTCTTGTGATCCACCGTGGAGAGCCAGCCGCGCCAGCCGGGGCGCGTTTCCCAGATCTCTTCGAGGCGGCGCAGCGTGGCTTCGTCGAGCGGCGCCGTGCCCGTTTCCGGCACGCGCGAGAGGCGCCCCGCACGCGGGCGGCGCGGCACCGTCGCGCTGGCGGGACGGTCGGAAGCGGCACGAGAGGCTGGGATATCGTTCATGTCATTGGAGTGTGTCGAGCCACGCGCCGAGGTCGCTCGCCTCGGCGGGGGTGAGGGCAATGTCGGGCATGAGCGATTCGGGCTTGCGCTGCTGCGCATGCGCGACCCAGTCGAGCCGGTTGACGGACGTGTTGGCGAGCGTGCCCGCGGCGATCAGGCGCCGCGAGGCGAGATGCGTGAGGTCGGGCGCCTGCATGCCGCCCGACTGCGTGCCGCGCACGGCATGGCAGCCGCCGCAGCGCGCGGCGAACAGTTGCTCGCCACGCCGCGCCGCGCCGCTTTGCGCAGCGGCCGCGGGCTGCTGTTGCGCATCGAGCCAGCGCGAGAAATCGGCGGGGGCCTGCGCCACCACTTCCATGGCCATGTGCGCGTGCTGGGGCCCGCAGAACTGCGTGCACTGCCCGCGCCATACGCCGGGACGGTCTGCCTCGATCCACTGGTGATTGACCTGGCCGGGTATGGCCTGCGTCTTGCCCGCGAGCGCCGGCACCCAGAACGCGTGCACGACGTCGGCGCTCTGCAGATCGACGCGCACGGGCTCGCCCGTGGGGATATGGATTTCGTTGGCGGTCTCGAAGCTCGCGCCCGCCGGCGTTCGATAAGTCACTTTCCACCACCAGTCGTAAGCCGTGACGGTCACCGTGAGCGAGGGCGCGCGCGGCGGGTCGGCCACGGCGGCCAGCACGCGCAGCATCGCCACGAGGGCGCCCAGCAGCAGCAGCGAGGAAATCGCCGTGCCGACGGCAACAATGCGGTTCGCCGTGCGCTCGCCTTGCTCGTCGGCGACGTTGGTTTGCGACAACGCTTCGCCTTGTGCCGCGCGACCGCGACGCTTGCGCCGTATTGCCAGATAGAGCAGCCACGCAATGACGATGCCTACCCCCACGCACAGGGCGGCGAGGCCCCAGTCGAGCGCCTGCACCGGACCCGATGCGGGGCCCGCACTGTGCAGGAAGTAGGCGAGTGGGGTCATGAGCGGCGCAGCAACCAGGCATCCAGAATGTTTTTCGCTTGCGCACCGGGCATGCCCGTGCGCGCCGCTTCGCTGCGCGAGCCAGGCATACGCGCTGCGCGATCCCGGCATTCCCGCTACGCGCCTTTAGCGGCGCCTTCATGGAGATCGAGCATGCAAAGCCCTTACGACCTACCCCGTTTTCCTCGCGCCCAAGGGGTGCCGGCCACGCCGCCCAGAAAGAACGACCCCGGCCAGGGCGCGGAACCCGACGAGCGCGAGCCCGGCGCCCCGCAGGCGGAGCCGCACGAGTTGCCGGACCTGCCGGAGCCTGCCGAAGTTGGCGAGGATGGCTAACTAACCGGGCACGGAATCCGGCGCGCAATGAAAGACGCGCCGCATGCGCGGCGCGCCGGATCACTTCTGGTTCTTCTTTGGAATCTTCGCGCCAGACTTGCGCGCCTGATTCAGCGCAATGGCAACGGCCTGCTTCTGCGACTTGCCTTGCTTGACTTCCGTCTTGATGTTCTTCGAGATCGCTTCGCGAGTTTTTCCCTTGCTGAGTGGCATGGTGGCCTCCTTTTGAAAAACACCTGCGTCAACGCACAATGCGTGCCCGCGCGATGATCGTCAAAGCTCGCCGCGCGCGGCCAGCGCCCGGATGCGGTCGGCGGTGCGGCACGCAACGGCCTGAATGGTGAGCGACGGATTCACGCCGCCCACGGTCGGGAACACGGATCCGTCGCAGATCCACAAATTCGGGATGTCCCATGAGCGGCAGTCCGCATTCACGACGCTCGTTTGCGCGTCGCTGCCCATGCGCGCCGTGCCGTTCAGGTGGCAGGTGTCGTCGTCCTGGGTCCAGATGTCGCGCGCACCCGCCGCGGCGAGCGCGCGGCTCATATAGTCCAGCGCGTGGTTCACGAGCCGGCGGTCGTTCTCGCCCATCGACCAGGTGACGCGCGCCACGGGCAGGCCGAGCGCGTCTTTCTCGTCGGCGAGCGTCACGCGGTTGCGTTCCTGCGGCAGCGTCTCGCCCACCATCTTGAGGCCCGCCTGATGGTTGTACTTCGTCATCTCGCGCATGAGCGCTTCGCCCCACAGGCCGCGGCTCGTTTGCGTCGCCGCCCAGACGAGCGGCAGCGGACCCTGGCTCATGTAGCAATAGCCGCCGTGAAAGTCCTTGCCTGCGTCCTGATAGTTCCAGTGTTCGGTGAGCGCCAGCGAAGGCGGCCCCTTGTACCAGCGGATCTCGTCGTCGAATGCGCCCCACGCGGCCTGGTTCGTCTGCACCATGAGATTCTTGCCGACGAGTCCCGAGCGGTTCGCGAGACCCTCGGGAAAGCGTCCGTTCGCGGAGAGCAGCAGCAGGCGCGGCGTTTCGATCGCATAGCCCGCCACGACCACGTTGCGCGCGCGCTGGAAGTGCCAGCGCCCCTCGCGATGAAAATGCACGCCGGCGGCGCGTCCCAGCGCGTCGGTTTCGATGCGGCCCACCATCGCGAGATCGCGGATTTCCGCGCTCGCGCGCACGGCGCGTGGAATCCACGTGACGAGCGCGCTCTGCTTGGCGTTGGTCGAGCAGCCCGACACGCAAAAGCCGCGATAGACGCACTGGTGCGCGTCGCCGCGCGGCGCGGAGAGTGTCGCGAGCGGCGTGGGTGCCCACGGAATGCCGAGCGCCTCGCAGCCGCGCGCGAGCACGAGGCCCGCGCCGTTGATTTCATGCGCGCGATACGGATAGCGCGGGCGTTTGGGTCCCCACGGATAGTTCACCGGCCCGGAGATGCCGAGCGCCTGCTCGACTTCGGCGTAGTAGCGCCACATCTCGCGCCAGTCGAGCGGCCAGTCGGCGCCGTAGCCGAGTTTCGTGCGCGCTTGAAACCATTCGGGCCGAAAGCGCAGCGAGACCATGGCGAAGTGCACGGTGCTGCCGCCCACCGCACGGCCGCTATTGTTGCTGCCCAGTTGCAAGGGGTTCTCGCCGTCGCAGATGCGTTCGTCGGTCCAGTAGAGCTTGGCCTGGTGGGTCTCGTCGGAGGCGAATTCTTCCAGCGGCCGCCACCATGCGCCCGCGTCGAACGCGACCACGCGAAAGCCCGCCTCGGCGAGCCGGCAGGCGAGCGTCGCCCCCCCCGCGCCCGTTCCGACGATGGCGAAATCGACCGGGTCGTCGAGCGCGTATTCGCGCATGGTCATCCAGCCGCCGCGACGGAACACGTCGGGCGCGCGGCCGTGCTTGCCGCGCGGCGCTTCGTTGGCGTCGGTCAAGTTGGCGAGATCAGCGCACACGCTCGTTCTCCCTGCGTGCGGCCTCGTGTGCCGCGTCGCTCTCGTCGGCGGCTTCGACGGCTTCCCACGGATCGCGCCGGTTCGTATAAAGACGCACGTAGCCGCGCGGATTCGCCGGACCGCCAAAGCCCATCGCACTCCACGCGAGCGGGTGCGACCAGTAGGCGGCGCTCACATCGTGCAGCACGCGCTTCTTGAAGAACACGTCGCAAGGCATGGTGCGCCAGGCCCGGCTGCGCAGTTCGCCACGCTGCATGCGGGCGACCAGCGCGCGCCGCCGTTCGTCCTGCAACTGCGCGAAGTGCTCGCCGTAGGCCTTCTCGCTTTCCGCATCGAGGGCGGCGAGCCCCGTCTCCCACGCGGTGCGCAATGGCGGCAGGCGGGCGTCGCGAAAGCCGTCGCGGCGGTCGTCGAGCAGTTTGCCTTCCACGAGCGCGGCGACCGGCACGCGCGGGGCGGGCTCGCCGTGGGCGTTGCCGGGCTGCGGGACGATCGTGTCGCACAGCGCCACCAGCGTTTGCCAGTGCGACGGACCGAGATAGCGCGCCCGGTCCGGTGTGCTTACGCGCGCGTCGATCACCGCGCGCGTGGGGGCGTCCCACGAAGGCGTGTCGCGTTTGGCGAGCACGTCGTAGCCGGGATAGGTCGGCGTTCGGGTCATCGTTCGGTCTCCCGCATGCGTAACGCGGCGAGCCCGGCGAGCGCGAGCGCGCTGAAGGCGGGCGGCGCGGGCAGTGGCGGCCCCGCGAACAGGTTTTGCGACCAGTTGCGCCAGCCGCCCTGCGCGCGCGCCACGCCGTTCGCATGAAAGCCGAAGCCCGCAAAGCCGAGCGCCGCCGTGAGCCGCAGCCAGAAGCGCGCGAACACGCTCGCGCGGGCCGCATGGCGGGGTGGGGCCCACGCCGCATGCGCGAGCAGCGCGCTGCTCACGGGCACGATGGTCACGGGCGCATACATCGCCGGATGCTGGAATGCGCCGCGAAAATGCAGCAACGCCGCTTCGGCCGCCGTGCCGAGCAGCCCCGCGCCGGCCACCAGGGCGAGCGCCTTGCCCGCGGGCATGCCGAACAGCTGCGGGTCGTGCCCGGGCTCGTCCCGCAACTGCTCGGCGACCGCGCCCAGCACGCCGGAGAGCACCAGCGCGAAGGGCGCACCCGCCGGCGCGCCGTAAAAGGCGTTATGCCAGCTGAATCCGCCGGGCCGTTTCGTCACGTTGTAAAGATGGAAGGCGGTGCCCGTCACGCCGGTCGCGGCGCTGGTGAGCTGGATCGCGTGACGCAGCCGGTGCGAGGCGGCGCGCCGGTCTGCGCCGCCGTGCAGCGCCGCGGCGAGCGCGCAGAGCGCCACGGCGGGCGGCAGATACATCGCACGGTTTTCGAACGAGCCGCGATAGTGCTCCATGGCGCTGTCGGCCAGCACGGAGAGCGCGAGCAGCGCCGACCCATGATTGAAGCTGCGCGCCGCGGCCACGTGCTTGCCGCTCGCACGCGCGTGCGCCGATTCGCGTAGGTTGCGCGTGGACCAGATCGCGAGCGCGGCGCCCGCGGCGACGCTCGCGACGGCCGCGGCGGCGCGCGTGGATTGTGTCATCGACCTGCCCTCCGTCGAGTTTCGTCAGTCCCAGACGAAACAGCAAGGCAGATGCCGTGGCGCCCGCGCCCGTTCTCTGCCGCCCGTGCAGGCACGGCAATTGCGCCAAATGACTGATTAATCCCGATTCATCCGCCAGCCTGGACACAAATTGATCTACCGAGACTTCATCGCCATAGGCACATCGTCGGGCGGCGTCGATGCGCTTCGAAGTCTTGTGTCCGGGCTTCCGCCCGACTTGCAGGCGACGGTCGCGATCGTGCTCCACGTGGGCAGCCACTACAGCCATCTGCCGTCGCTGCTCAGCAGCGCGGGCCCGCTGCGCGCGGTCCATGCCGAGGACGGCGAAACCTGGTCGCCGGGCCGGATTTACGTGGCGCCCCCCGACCAGCACATGATCGTGGAGGGCTCGCGCCTGCGTCTCGTGCACGCTGCGAAGGAGAACTTTGCCCGCCCGGCCATCGACCCGCTGTTTCGCAGCGTGGCCTCGGAACTCGGGCCGCGCGGCATCGGCGTGATCCTCACGGGCCTGCTCGACGACGGCGCGGCCGGCCTCGAGGCCATCCAGGCCTGTGGCGGCACCGGGATCGTCCAGGACCCGTCCGACGCCTTCGCCAGCGAGATGCCACTCAACGCCGCGCCTTTTGCCGACTACATCCTGCCGATCGCGGGCATGGCCCACCGGCTCGTGGAGTTGACGGGCCGCGTGCCGCCCGCGACGGCCGACGAAATCCTCGCGAGGCGCCGCACCGCCGAACTCATCAGCACGGAGCAGCGCGCGTGGCGCGAGGGCAACGGACTGGCCGGCGATCTGAACCGCATCGGCAGGCCTTCGACGTTCACCTGTCCCGAGTGCAACGGCACGCTCTGGCGCCTCGACTACTCGCGTCTGCTGCGCTACCGCTGCCACACGGGCCACGCCTATACGGCGGCCTCGCTCAACCGGGGCCGCAGCCGCGACGTGGAGCGGGCGCTGCGCGACGCGCTGCGGGCGCTGCGCGAGCGCGAATCGATGAGCCGTGCCCAGAGCGAGCACTACCGGCAGTGCGGCGACCGCGATGCGCAACAGCGGGAGGACGAAACCGCGCGGCGCGCGGGCGATGCGGCAGGACTATTGCAGTCGATGCTCCTGGAGGGATAATGTCGGCGCAGCACCCGCGGCCTGAGGGACGAGCGAGTGCGAACGCGATTCATTCCAACTTCAGGACCTGGCAACCATGCCGAAACGTCGTGGCCATGTGCCCCGCAGCCAGACCAATTACCCGATCGTCGGTATCGGCGCATCGGCGGGCGGCCTTAGTGCACTGCTGGCCTTCTTCGAATCCCTGCCCTCCCACACCTCGATGGCGTTCGTGGTGGTCGTCCATCTCGCGCCCGACCACGAAAGCAGTATGGCCGCGCTGCTGCGCAAGGCGACCAGCATGCCCGTGACGGAGGTGACGAGCCCGACGCCCATCGAGCCCGACCACGTGTACGTCATCACCCCGTCACTCGATCTGGCGATGGTGGACGACTATCTGCGCGTGTCCCCCAGTCAGCCTCAGGAGGGCCGCCGCGCGGCGATCGACGTGTTCTTCCGCACGCTCGCTGAAACGCATCGCGAGCGCGCCATCGGCATCGTGCTCTCGGGCGCGGGCTCGGACGGCTCCGCCGGCCTCTCGCGCGTCAAGGAAATGGGCGGCATCACGTTTGCCCAGGATCCCTCGGAGGCGGAATACGACAGCATGCCGCGCAGCGCCATCGCCACCGGCATGGTCGACTTCGTCATCACGGCGGCGGAGATGCCGCAGCGGCTGATGGACCTCTGGTCGACGACGAAGGAAATTCAACTGCCCGTCGCCGAAACCGAAGAGCGGCGCGAAGAGCATATCAACGAGGCGGCCGAGCGGGCGCTGCGCGAGATCATGATCATCCTGCGCACGCGCACGGCGCACGATTTCCGCCACTACAAGCGCGCCACGGTCCTGCGCCGCATCGAACGGCGCTTGCAGGTCAACGGCATCACCGACCTGCAGGCGTATCGCGACCATCTGCATCTGCATCCCGAGGAAACCCAGGCGCTGCTGCAGGACATGCTCATCAGCGTCACCAACTTCTTCCGCGACAAGGAAGCGTTCGACGTGCTCGAGCGCGAAGTCCTGCCGCAATTGTTCGAAGGGCGTGGCGAACAGGACCGCATCCGCGTGTGGTCGGTGGGCTGCGCCACGGGCGAGGAGGCCTATTCGCTGGCGATGCTGCTCCAGGAGCGCTCGCTCAAGTCGACGGAAGGCACCTCGTTCCAGGTCTTCGCGACCGACATCGACGAACGCGCGATTTCGTTCGCGCGCACGGGTCTCTTTCCCGACTCGATCCTCGCCGACGTCACGCCGGCACGCGTGCGCCAGTTCTTCTCCAAGGACGCCGCGCATTATCGTGTGAAGAAAGAACTGCGCGAGCACATGCTGTTCGCGCATCACAACGTGCTGAGCGATCCGCCGTTTTCGCGCCTCGACCTGATCTGCTGCCGCAACCTGCTGATCTATCTGGACCGCGAAGCGCAGATCGAAATCCTCAAGATGTTCCACTTCGCGCTGCGCCCGGGCGGCGTACTGTTCCTCGGCAGCTCCGAGTCGGCGGACAGCGTGAGTTCGATGTTCACGGTGGTGGACAAGCGCAACCGCATTTACCGCGCGAACATGGCGGTGCGCGGCGACACGCCCGTGCCCGTGGCGATTTCCGGCACGATGAACGCGCGGCCCGTGGTCGCGACCGTGCAGCCGCCGGGGCGCCGCCGCTTTTCGTTCGGCGACCTGCACCAGCGCCTCGTCGAACAGTACGCGCCGCCTAGCGTGCTGGTGAGCCGCGATTCGGAAATCGTGCATCTGTCCGACCGCGCGGGCCGCTTCCTCCAGTATTCGGGCGGCGAGCCTTCGCACAACATCGTTGCCGCCGTGCGCCCGGAATTGCGGCTCGAGCTGCGCACCGCGATCTACCAGGCGCTGCACACGAACCGCAGCGTCGAGGCGCGGCGCGTGCGTCTGGAGCGCGACGGGCGCTCGTATTTCGTCAACATGACGGCGCGGCCGGTGCACGACCCCGAGGCCAACGCCGACTTCGTGCTGGTGCTCTTCGACGAAGTCGAAGACAGCATGAGCGGGGCGGAAACGGTTTCCGTGGACGTGCAGAAGGACCCGATCATCACGCAGCTCGAACGCGAACTGCAGCGCACCAAGGAGCAGCTGCAGTCGACCATCGAGCAGTCCGAAACCTCGACGGAAGAACTGAAGGCGTCCAACGAGGAGTTGCAGGCGATCAACGAGGAATTGCGCTCGGCGACCGAGGAACTCGAAACCAGCAAGGAAGAGCTGCAGTCGATCAACGAGGAGCTCACCACCGTCAACGCGGAGCTGAAGTCGAAGGTCGAAGAGACCAGCAAGATCAACGACGACTTGCAGAACCTGATCGCCGCGAACGATATCGGCACGATCTTCGTCGACCGCAACATCTGCATCAAGCGCTACACGCCGCGCGCGACCGACGTGTTCAGCATCATTCCCTCGGATATCGGCCGCTCGCTGCTCGACATCACGCACCGGCTCGAATACGACAAGCTCGCCGACGACGCCGCCGAAGCCTTCGACTCGCTGCGCCTGATCGAGCGCGAACTGAAGAGCAACGACGGGCGCTGGTATCTCGCGCGCTTCGTGCCGTACCGCACGACCGAAGACCGTATCGACGGCGCGGTGCTCTCGTTCATCGACATCACCGGGCGCCGCCAGGCCGAAGACCAGTTGCGCGAAGGCGAGCGGCGCATGCGCATCGTCGCCGAGGGCACGAAGGACTACGCGATCATCACGTTCGACGACGAAGGCTACATCACGAGCTGGAACGCGGGCGCGGAGCGCATTTTCGGTTATACGGAGGCCGAAATGATCGGCCAGTCCGCCGATCTGCTCTCGACCGAAGAAGACCGCGTGAACAAGGTCGCCGACCGCGAGTTCGCGCTCGCGCGCCAGCATGGCCGCACCGACGAAGAGCGCTGGCACCTGCGCAAGGACGGCACGCGCTTTTTCGCGAGCGGCGTGCTTTCGCGCCTCGATGAAGCCGGCGTGAGCGGCTTTGCCAAGATCGCGCGCGACCTGGGCGAACTCGTGCCCGCGGACGCGGACCTGCGCGAGACCACGCTCGAACAGGTGCGCGACGCCGGCGAGCGCGACGGACAGCGGCGCCAGGACGAGTTTCTCGCCGTGGTGTCACACGAACTCAAGCATCCGCTCAATCTGATCTCGGCGAGCGCGGAACTCATTGCGCGGGCGCCGGAAACGCGCCAGAGCCTGAACCTCACGCGCGCCGCGGACACGATCCGGCGCACCGTGGTCGGCCAGGCGCAGATCATCGACGACCTGCTGGACATTTCGCGCGTGCGTACCGGCAAGCTCTCGGTCATGCGTTCGGCGGTGGACATGCGCGAGATCGTGCAGCGCGTTTGCCACGCCGTGCAGTTCGAGGCGCAGCAGCGCGGCATTGTGCTGAACGTCTCGATCAGCCAGACGCCGGTGATTCTGCATGCCGATTTCACGCGCATCGAGCAGATTGTCTGGAACCTCATCAGCAATGCGATGAAGTTCACCAATCGCGGTTCGGTGGACGTCTTGCTCGACGTCGCCGAAGACGAAGCCGTGCTGCGCGTGAAGGACACCGGCACCGGCATCGAACCGGCGCTCCTGCCGCATATCTTCGACATGTACAAGCAAAGCCGCCAGTCCGCCGCGCGGCGCTCGGGTCTCGGCATTGGTCTTGCGCTCGTGCGGGAACTCGTGACGATCCACGGCGGCAGCGTGCGCGCGGAGTCGCAAGGCCTCGGGCGCGGCGCGACGTTCACGGTGACGCTGCCGATGCAGCGTTCGTTCGCGCATGCGGAAAGCCGCGACGGCGCGGCCATCGCGTCGCTGCAGGGGCTCCGTATCCTGATGGTCGACGACGACACCACCACAGTCGAAACGTTCAAGCTGCTGCTGGAAAGCGAGGGTGCGAAGGTGCAGACGGCCACGAGCGGCGAGGAAGCGCTGACGCTGCTCAACGGCACTGCGCCGGATCTCGTGCTCTCCGATCTCGGCATGCCGGGCATGGACGGATACGAGTTCATCGGCAAGCTGCGTTCGCAGCCCGCGCTCGAATCGGTGATCTGCATCGCGCTGAGCGGCTTTGGCCAGGAGGCCGATGTCGAGCAGTCCGAGCAGGCGGGTTTCGACGCGCACCTCAAGAAGCCGGTGATGCTCGAAGACCTGCTGGCGACTTTCGCGCACTTGCGACGCTAGTTCGCGCGCCTCCGGGCGAGTACGGGAGCCACGTGTGCAACGGACGTTTTTCTACATCAACGGCGCAAGCGACGGCGAGTTTCCCGAGCGGGAACTGATCCAGCTCGACAAGGCGGGCTACACGGTGGCGCTCAGCCGCGTGGCCATGGACGCGGTGGCGCCGTATGTGGCCGCCGCCGAACGGCCCGCGTTGACGAGACTGCTCGGACGCATCGATCCCGAGGACGAACTCGTGGTTCTGCAGCTTTCCGCCCTGGGCTGCAACGCGCGCGACGTGCTCGCCACGCTGCTCAACTGCCGCAAGGGAAAGATTGGCGTGCGCTGTGTCGAACTGGGCGGCGTCGATCTCACGGGGCGCCCCGAGCCGCAAGCGGTCAAGATGCTGCGCGCGGTGGTGCGCATGGAGGCGGCCACCCGCAGCGAACGCAGCCGCAACGGCCTCAAGGCCGCGCAGCGCAGCGGGCGCCCCACGGGCAGGCCCGCCTCGCTCTCGGCGCACGACCGCGCGCGCGTGATGAGTTCGCTGGGCAGCGGGCTCTCGGTGAGCGAGGTGGCGCGGCGCTTCGGCACTTCGCGGCAGACGGTCCTGCGCATACGCGCCGCCGCGGGAACACCGGATCTCACGTAACCAGCGTATAAGGGTCGGCTTCCAGCGCGACGCCCGCCCCGCGTATCACCTGCATGTAAGCGAACGTGTCACCCACTGCCGCGCTCGCTTGCTCCGCGAGACTGCGCACATCGGCCGATTTTTCGGCGCTCGCCATCATGGATTCGAGCACGGCGGAATCCGCGAAGCCGTGCGCGGCCGCTGCACTGAGCACCGCATCGAGGATACGCCGGGCCGCCGCTCGGGCATCGACCGATGCGAGCGGGGCACGGTAGGCGAGAAAGCCTGCCATCAGCAGAAAGTCCGCTGGGCTGATACGGTGGCCATTGCCAACCGGCACGCCTTCCGGCATGTCGTGATATCGCGACATACATCGCCTCCCGGTTTGGAGCGCTGTGAATGCTGCTGCGGATGCCAGAAAAATATAGTACAGAAAGCATCGCTCATGCCGACGAATGCGGGGTTCTACTGTGTTCGACCGGCGGCGGCCTTGTTAAGTGGGGCTTTCGATAAGCGGGTACAGACGTTTTTTCGACGTGCCGCGGCAGCAAGTCGTAGTATTCTTGACCCGGGCAAAGCCGCCATCCAGCAAAAGTGTCATGTTTTTGTAGGCTTCGAGACAAATTCACGATTTTTCTCCGAGGGCATTCATGAAAACGCTGTTTCTGCAGGCACCTTCGTATGAAGGCTTCGATGGCGGCGCGGGCTCGCGCTTCCAGACGAAGCGCGAAATCCGTTCGTTCTGGTATCCCACGTGGCTCGTTCAGCCCGCCGCGCTGGTCGAAGGCAGCCGCGTGGTGGATGCCCCCGCAGACGACCTGACGCTCGAAGCGACCCTGGATATTGCACAGGAATACGAACTCATTATCATTCACACGAGTTCGCCCTCGTTCCAGAGCGACATCCAGTTCGCCGAGCACCTGAAGCGGCGCAAGAGCACGATTCTCATCGGCATGATCGGCGCCAAGGTGGCGGTCGATCCGCATGGTTCGCTGACCGCGAGCAATGCGCTCGATTTCGTGTGCCGCGAAGAATTCGACTTCACGTGTCTCGAGATCTCCCAGGGGCGGCCGTTCGACTCGATCCTGGGCCTGAGCTATCGGCTGCCCGACGGCGGCATCATGCACAACGACGCCCGGCCGATCCTCGAAGACATGGATCAGCTTCCCTTCGTCTCGCCGATCTACAAGCGCGACCTCACGCCCGAGCATTATTTCAGCGGCTATCTCAAGCATCCGTATCTCTCGCTCTACACGGGGCGCGGCTGCAAGTCCCGCTGCACCTTCTGTCTCTGGCCGCATACGGTGGGGGGCCATCGCTATCGCACGCGCTCGGTCGAGCACGTGCTGGAAGAGGTGAAATGGATTCGGGACAACATGCCCGAAATCAAGGAGATCATGTTCGACGACGACACGTTCACGGATCTCAGGCCGCGCGCCGAAGAGATCGCGCGCGGGCTGGGCAAGCTGGGCGTGACGTGGTCGTGCAATGCCAAGGCGAACGTGCCGTACTCGACGCTCAAGGTGATGAAGGACAACGGCTTGCGTCTGTTGCTCGTGGGCTTCGAATCCGGCGACGATCAGATTCTCGTCAACGTCAAGAAGGGTGTGCGCACGGACTTCGCGCGCCAGTTCAGCGAGGACTGCCGCAAGCTCGGCATCAAGATTCACGGGACCTTCATCCTCGGCCTGCCGGGCGAGACGCATGAAACGATCCAGAAGACCATTCAGTACGCGAAAGAGATCAATCCCCATACCATTCAGGTCTCGCTCGCCGCGCCTTATCCCGGCACGGTGCTGCATAAGCAGGCGGTCGAAAACGGCTGGCTGAACGATACCAAGGTCATCACACTCATCAATTCGGCCGGCACCCAGGCCTCGACGATCGGCTATCCGCACCTGTCGCGCGAAGAGATCTACCTTGGCGTCGAGGAGTTCTACAAGCGCTTCTATTTCCGGCCGTCGAAGATCTGGGAAATTGTCCGCGAGATGCTGGTGAGCTGGGAAATGATGAAGCGGCGCCTGCAGGAGGGCGCAGAGTTCTTCAAATATCTCCGCGCGCGCAAGGTCTGAAGCCGCCGGCGTCCCCTTCAGGGGAAACGCCCGGCATTTCCGGGCGTTTCCCTTGTCACTCGTCTGGCACAGTCCCCGTCTTTTTTCGTCGGCAGAATTGCGCGCAAGTCGCGCTGCGGCGTGCAGCACGCGCCTGACCGAAATGCTGTCATTACGAACGACCTGCGGCAATTAACATTCTTTCCGGCGGTGCATAAAATGGCTCAGCCCTATTACGTACGCCATAAATAGCTTCATCGGGCCACCGGAGGAGACCGCAATGGCACCGGAAGGCAGGTCGCCCGCCATCGCCGACATCGATGCGCGGCCGTCTCGCGCGCCCGACCATGCGCGCGAGAATCAGGCGCTGCTCGCTCTGGTCACCGCGCAACTGGACTCGCGCGAAGTGTTGTTGCAGAGGATTGCTGACTTTGCGATGCGTCTGTGCTGCGCGCAATCGGCCGGCATCAGTTTGCTGGAACACGAAGGCGAAGAGCGCTACTTTCGCTGGCACAGCGTGGCCGGCAAGTTCGCGAACCTGTGCGGCACCCGAATCCACTGGAACGACTGTCCGTGCGCCGTCGTGCTCGAAGCCGGCAAGCCGCTGCTTTTCACCGCGCTGAGCGACGACTTCCCGGTTCTCGCCCCCGCATGCGCCGTCGTGCAGGAGGCGCTCATCCTGCCCATCGTTTCGAAAGAGCGGCAACTGGGTGCGATCTGGGCCGCCTCGCTCGAAGAACGTTCGCGCTTCACCCGCGAAGACCAGCGCGTGCTCAGCGAGTTTGCCGCCGTGGCCGGCTCGGCGCTCGATTTGGTCGAGGCGCGCGACCATAGCCGCATGCAGACGCAGCGCTATTCGGAAGTGATCGCCGTGCTCGCGCACGAGTTCCGCAACCCGCTCGCGCCGCTCGAAAACGCGTTCCAGGCGCTCCAGATGATCTGCGAAGACCGCGCGCCGCAGCGCGAATACTTCGCGGTTGCGCAGCGCCAGATCGCGCAGCTCAAACGTCTGATGGACGAACTGCAGGATGCCTCGCGCCTCGACCATGACAAGCTGAGCGTCGACCCCACCGATGCGTCGTTGAACGAAATCCTCGCCGACGCGCTCGCCTCCATTCGCGAGCGTGCGCAGGCGCGCAGGCATAGGCTGAGCGTGCATCCGCTTGCCGGCGACCTGCGGCTGTTCGCCGACCCGACGCGGCTCACGCAGGTGATCGTGAACCTGCTGTCCAATGCCGTGCGCTATACGCCCGACGGTGGCGAGATCGCGCTCGTCGTCGAACACAAGGACACGGGCGACGCACGCTGCGTCGAGATTTCGATTCGCGACAACGGCATCGGGATCGACCCGGCCGTGCTCTCGCGCATTTTCGAGCCGTTTGCGCAATTCGCGGGCAAGAGTGCGCGGCTGGAAGGGGGGCTCGGCATCGGGCTTCCCATCGCGCAGCGGCTCGCGCAGCTGCATGGCGGCGAGATTCTCGTGACGAGCGAGGGGATCGGGCGCGGCACGCTGGCGCGTCTCTCGATTCCCGTGCGAACCGGCAGCGCCGAAGCCCTCAAGCCGCTCGCCGCCGTGCTGGCGGGCAACGGCCCGGCGCGCGTGCTCATCGTCGACGACAATGCCGACGCGTGTTTCGCACTCGGCGCGTTGCTCGAGCTGGAAGGGCATGAAGTCAGAACGGCCGGCGACGGCACGAGCGCACTGACTGTGCTGAGGCAATGGAAGCCACATCTCGCGCTCGTCGATATCGGCATGCCGGGCATGAACGGCTACGAGCTGGCGGAGCGCATGCGCGCCATGCCGGATCACGCCGACGTGATGCTGGTCGCGCTGAGCGGCCATGTTTCGGACGGTGATCGGGCGGCCGCGCTGGCGGCCGGCTTCCATGCGCATCTCGCGAAGCCCGCCGATATCGGACGGCTGCGCGCGATGCTCGCGACGTGCGCGCAAGACGCCTGGCGCGAGGCCGGCTAGCGCAGGTGCGAAGAGCGGATGCCGTTGTGATGGTGGAGATTGCGCAACAGGCTTGCGCGGCGCCGTTCGCGGCGATAGTGCGCGATCACGGCCGTGGCCGCGATGACCAATACCATGACGCCGATGGCGGTTCCCCACTGCAGTGCGTCCATGTCTGCCTCCTTGTCACGTCAGGGCCGTCGCGTCGAGGCGAACGGGTTCAAGCGTAGTGTGGCTGGCAGGGTGCGTTCCGCGGCAAGCGCCGGGGGAAACAACGCGACGCACACGAAAGGGTGGCGCTGGTCGCGGACGCAAGAAAAGATTAGCCGATTGCGATGTGCAATTGAACCGCGCGGGTATGTACGGATGCCGGCCATTGTGGACACTTCGGCTTCGCCAGACTGGCA
Source organism: Paraburkholderia sp. EG287B (assembly GCF_040965595.1). NCBI lineage: Bacteria > Pseudomonadati > Pseudomonadota > Betaproteobacteria > Burkholderiales > Burkholderiaceae > Paraburkholderia > Paraburkholderia sp. EG287B. The sequence continues at coordinate 387,061 of NZ_JBFRCG010000006.1, read as the reverse complement.
CTCGGACGAGCGCTCTTGAGTTCTTTGGGGAAGTATCGAGGCCTCCCTGGAGCAGGCCACTCTGGCTGACGATTCGAACCCGGTTGCGGTTGCGGTTGCGATTGCGCTTGCGTCGGCGCGCTTACTCCAGATCGCGCGTTTCGAGCTCCACGGACTGGCCCCCGTTTTTCTCCAGCGCGTGCCGCGCGGCCAGTTCGATGCTTGGGCGGTTCGCCTCGAAGGCGCTCAATAGCGCATGCGCCGACGTGCCGGTGTTGCCGAAGCGGTCGTTCAGCGCGTCGAGCGACACGCTGCACCATACCGGGCGGTTGTCCACGTTGGCTTCGAACGCGACGCGTGCGGCAGCCACAGCGTGGCGGCGACTCGTGAATTCGATTCTCATCTTGGTCCTCCGTGAGTTCTATCGTTTAAGGGTAGAGCCTGGTGCAGCCAATGGTGAGTTCTTTTTGCGCTTCTTTTTGCGCTACTTGGCCTGAGCGTCGCTGGCGGGGTCGCTGCGCATCATCTTGTCGTGGGTGGCGGGCCCCTTGGGTTTTTTCACAGGCATGTTGTCGGGGTTGGTGGGGTTCGATCCGCTTGCCGTGCCAGGCACGGCTGCCGGCGGCTTCACCATCGGCGGCGCAGGGGGATGAGCGGGAGTTTGGGTCTGTGCGTTGACCGACAGCGAGGCGACGAGCGCCACACAGGCGATCGCGCCCCAGACGGGAACATGCAGTGGCTTCATGGCTTCTCCATTGGCATTCTTCGTCATGTGCCGGCAGGGTGTCGCGAATCGCATGCCTGCTCGCGTGCACTCGCGGCCATCGTCGTCAGTGAAACAACGCCGATGTGTCGACGTCGGCGAGTTGTTCCAGTTCGTCGCGGCGCGTGTCGCACGACCGGCGGATGGTCGCGCCCTGCGTGACCCAGATGGCCAGCGCGACGACGGCGAGGCTGCCGAGCGCGAGAAACGCCGCTGGATAGCCGAAGCGGTTGGCGAGCCACCCGCCCAGCAGCGGACTCAGGCAGCCGCCCGCGGCCTGCACCGCAAGCACGGCGCCCTGACCGAGATTTACGCGGCCGCTGCCATGCAGCAAATGCACCACGAGCGCGGGGATGGCGACGCTCTGCAAACCGGAGCCGAGTCCGTCGAAGACCTGCACGGGCAGGATGCCCCACGGCGACGCCAGCCACGCGGCGAATACGCCGCGCAGCGGCAGTGTGAAGAGCGTCGCGAGAATGACCCACCAGAAGCCCCAGCGGCGAATGATGCGGCTTGCGAAGACCGCGGCCGTGAGCATCACGACCTGCGAGATGATGATGTTGGCGGCGGTGATCTGGTTGGCGTCGCCGTGATGCGCCGCCGCGACGGCAAGACTGTAGAGCGGCAGCATGGCGGAATTGCCGAGGCTGAACGCCGCGAGCGACGCGGCGAGCAGCAGCAGCGGGCGGCAGTGCAACAGCATGCGCATGCGCTCGGCGCGCACCTGCGAACGATCTTTTGCGTCGTCGTGCACGAGGCCGCGCGCGTAGTGCCGGTGCACCGAACGCGCGGGAATGAGCAGCACGGACGCGATGCACGCGAGACCGAATGCCGCGCCCAGCACGAACACGTAGGCAATGCCGAGCCACCATCCGAGCGCGCCGGACAACGCCGCGGCGATGATGTTGCCGGCATGGTTCGCGACCTGGTTGCGTCCGTATTGCCGGTCGAAGTTCTTGCGGCCGACCATGCCGAGCGTCAATCCCGTCAACGCGGGGCCCATCACCGAACCCCCGACGGCTGTGGCGATCTGCGAAAACGCGATCGGCCAGTAGCCGTGCGAGAGCCAGATGACGCAAGCGGCCACGATGGTCAACAGGCTGGCGCCGACCACCACCGCGCGGCGGTGATAAACGGCGTCGACGAGCGCGCCGCCGGGCACCGTCGCGAGTGTGCCGACCACCGCGCCCAGGGTCAGCACGGTGCCGATCGTTTCGGGCGTCCAGCCATGCGCCTGCAGATAGATGCCGAGAAAGGGGCCCGCACCCGCCTGCACGTCCGCGGCGAAGAAACTGACGGCCAGTAGTGGAAGGGTCGGCTTCACGCGGATGCGTTGTCATTTCTCTCTTGCGAGAAGGGTCTTCCGCATCGGGCGTGCCTGCTGCGCGCGTCATGCGCTGCGGTTAAACCCCGGCCATGCCAGGGTTTTGCCAGGGGTTCTAGAATGAGGTCATGAGTGTAAAGGAGACCGTAATAACGTCATGGATACACAAGCGAAAACATTCGAGGAATTGCTGCGGCGGGAATATCGGCACGGGTTCGTTTCGGACGTGCAGTCGGACACGTTGCCGCGTGGTTTGTCCGAGGACGTGATCCGTCTCATCTCGGCGCGCAAGCAGGAGCCGGACTTCATGCTCGAATGGCGGCTCGCCGCCTACCGGCATTGGCTCACGATGACCGAGCCGCATTGGGCGAGCATCGAACACCCGCCCATCGACTTCCAGGACATCGCCTACTACTCGGCGCCGCACACGCAGGCGAACCGTCCGAAGAGCCTCGCCGAGGTCGATCCGGAACTCCTGCGCACCTACGAAAAGCTCGGCGTGCCGCTGCAGGAGCGCGAGATGCTCGCGGGCGTGGCCGTGGATGCGGTATTCGACAGCGTCTCCGTCGCCACGACGTTCCGCCGGCAGCTGGGCGAGCTTGGCATCGTCTTCTGCTCGTTCTCGGAAGCGGTGCGCGACCATCCGGACCTCGTGCGCCAGTATCTCGGCTCGGTCGTGCCGTACACCGACAACTTCTTTGCCACGCTCAACTCGGCCGTCTTCAGCGACGGCTCGTTCTGCTATATCCCGCCGGGCGTGCGCTGCCCGATGGAGTTATCCACCTACTTCCGCATCAACGCGCGCAACACGGGCCAGTTCGAGCGCACGCTCATCGTGGCCGACAAGGGCGCCTACGTGAGCTACCTGGAAGGCTGCACCGCGCCGATGCGCGACGAAAACCAGCTGCACGCCGCCGTGGTGGAACTCGTCGCACTGGAAGGCGCGCAAATCCGCTACTCGACGGTGCAGAACTGGTATCCGGGCGACGCGCAGGGGCGCGGCGGCATTTACAACTTCGTGACGAAGCGCGGCGACTGCCGCGAGGCCAACGCGAGGATTTCGTGGACCCAGGTCGAAACCGGCTCCGCCATTACGTGGAAGTATCCGAGCGTGATCCTGCAGGGCGACAACTCGATCGGCGAGTTTTATTCGGCGGCGCTCACCAACCACTATCAGCAGGCCGATACCGGTACGAAGATGGTGCATATCGGGCGCAATACGCGCAGCACGATTCTCTCCAAGGGGATCTCGGCCGGCCGCGGCAAGAACGCCTATCGCGGGCTCGTGAAAATGGCGCGCTCGGCCGAGAACGCGCGCAACTACACCCAGTGCGATTCGCTGCTGCTCGGCGACCGCTGCAGCGCCTTCACGTTTCCGTATATCGAGGTGAAGAACCCGAGCGGGAAAGTCGAACACGAAGCGTCCACGTCGCGGATCGGCGAAGACCAGTTGTTCTATTGCCGGCAGCGCGGGCTCAGTGAGGAGGACGCGGTGTCGATGATCGTCAACGGTTTTTGCAAGGACGTGCTCAAGGAACTGCCGATGGAATTCGCCGTGGAAGCGCAGAAGCTGCTGGGCGTGAGTTTGGAAGGCAGCGTAGGTTGAGAGGGAGAAAAGAATGCTGGAAATTCGCAATCTGAATGTCGAAGTGGAAAGCAAGCCGATTCTGCGCGGGGTGGATTTACGCGTGAATGCGGGCGAGGTTCACGCGATCATGGGGCCGAACGGCTCCGGCAAAAGCACACTCGCCCATGTGCTGGCGGGGCGCGAGCAATACGTGGTCACGGGGGGCAGCGTGCAGTACGACGGCTGCGACCTGCTCGCGCTTGCGCCCGACGAGCGCGCGCGCCGCGGGCTCTTTCTCGCGTTTCAGTATCCGGTGGAAATACCGGGCGTGAGCAATATCTATCTGCTCAAGGCCGCGCTCAACGCGCAGCGCAAGCATCGTGGCGAGGCGGAACTCGACGCCATGGACTTTCTCGCACTGGTGAAGGAAAAAATGGCGGCCATGGAGATGAAGGAAGACCTGCTCTACCGGGGCGTGAACGAAGGGTTTTCGGGCGGCGAGAAAAAGCGCAACGAGGTGCTGCAGATGACGGTGCTGGAGCCGCGTCTCGCCATTCTCGACGAGACCGACTCGGGGCTCGATATCGACGCGTTGCAACTCGTCGCCCGTGGTGTGAACCAGATGCGCAGCGCGGACCGGGCCATCGTGCTCGTGACACACTACCAGCGCCTGCTCGACTACATCGTGCCGGACCAGGTGCACGTGCTTTCGCAGGGGCGCATCGTGCGCTCGGGTTCGCGTGAGCTTGCGCTCGAGCTGGAGCGCAAGGGTTATGGCTGGCTCGGCGAGCAGGATGACGACGGACCGGCAGCGGGGCAAGGCGCCGGCACGCAACACACGGCAGCGGCCAGGGAGCAACGATGAGCGAATCAACGCGCGAGCATTACCGCGACGCCTTCCGCACGATGGCGGGGACGCTGGCGGGCGTCGAGCTGCCGTGGTTGCGTAAGGCGAGACGGCACGCGTTCGACCGGTTCGAGACGCTGGGCTTTCCCGGCACGCAACTCGAAGCGTGGAAATACACCAATGTGATGCCGATTGCGAAGCCGCATTGGCATTTCATGCCTTCGGACGGCGAGCAAACCGACTACGCCCGCCTGATCGACGACCTCGTGCCCGCCGACGCGGGCGGCCGTATCGTGTTCGTGAACGGCCGCCACGTGCCGAAGCTCTCGTCCTTGCCGCCTTTGCCGGAAGGCGCGTTCGTCGGCACGCTCGCGCAGGCGATGCGCAGGATTCCTGAGCGGGTCGAATCGATCATGGCGCGGCGTGCGCCCGAGGACGGCTTTGCGGCGCTCAACGGCGCGTTTCGCAGCGACGGCTACGTGGTCGTGCTGCCGCCCGGCTGCGCGCTGGACTGGCCGCTGCACGTGCTGTTCTTCAGCAGCGAGGCCGCGCTCGCCATGCATCCGTTCAACGCGGTGGTGGCGGAGCGGGGGGCGCGTTGCTCGATCGTCGAGCAGTTCGCGGGCATTACCGACGAAGCCTATTTCGTCAACACCGCCACCGAAATCGTCGCCGACGAAGAGGCCGACGTTCAGCATTGCCGCATCCAGCAGGAGGCGCGCAGCGCGTTTCATATCGCGCACGTGGGCGTTTCGCAGCGGCGCGCGAGCCACTTCACCTCGCACTCGTTCGCGTTCGGCGGCGCGTTGTCGCGCACGCAGATCGACACGCGCCTCGATGCGGAAGACGCGCAAGCCGACCTGAACGGCCTGTATTTCGTCAGCGCGCGGCAGCACGTGGATCATCACACGCGCATCGACCATGAGATGCCGCGCGGCACGAGCCGGGAATACTATCGCGGCGTGCTCGACGGCGCTTCGCATGCGGTATTCGATGGCCGCGTGATCGTGCATCAGGACGCGCAGCAGACGAACGCGCATCAAGGCAACGACAATCTGCTGCTCTCGCGCAACGCGGAGATCGACACGAAGCCGCAACTGGAGATTCACGCCGACGACGTGAAGTGCACGCACGGCGCGACCGTCGGCCAGCTCGACGAGAGCCCGCTCTTTTATCTGCGCTCGCGCGGCATGGACGAGCGCATGGCGCGGGCGCTCCTCGTGTGGTCGTTCGCGCGCGTGAGCGTGGATCGCGTGGAAAGCGCCGCGCTGCGCGGCCGGCTCACACAACAGCTGCTCGCGCGCCTGCCCGGCGGCGAGTACCTGCGGGGACTGTCATGAATCTACTCGAACCGGTGGGCATTCCCGACGCCGAAGCGGTCATCGGCTGGCGCCGCGACTTTCCGATTCTGCGGGAAAGCGTGCACGGCAAGCCGCTCGTGTACCTCGACAACGCGGCGACCACGCAGAAGCCCGCGAGCGTGATCGCCGCCGAGCAAGCCTATTACGAGCACGACAATGCCAACGTGCATCGCGGCGTGCATCTGCTGTCGCAGCGGGCGACCGATGCCTACGAGGGCGCCCGCGCGCGCATTGCGCGTTTCATCCACGCGGCGCACGAGAAGGAGATCGTGTACACGCGCGGCACCACGGAAGCGATCAACCTGGTGGCGCAAAGCTACGCGCGGCCGCGCCTTCAACCCGGCGACGAAGTGCTCATCACCGCGATGGAGCATCACTCGAATATCGTGCCGTGGCAGCTCGTCTGCGCGCAGACGGGCGCGCTGCTGAAGGTGGCGCCGATCGACGACGACGGCACGCTCGACCTCGACGCTTTCGCACGCCTGCTCGGCCCACGCACGCGCATGGCGTCGGTGGCGCATGCGTCGAACGCGCTGGGCACCGTCAATCCGCTTGCACAGATGATCGGGCTTGCGCATGCGCGCGGCGTGCCGGTGCTGGTCGACGGCGCGCAGGCGATTGCGCATCTTCCCGTGGACGTGGCCGCGCTCGATTGCGACTTCTACGCGTTCTCGGGGCACAAGATCTACGGGCCCACGGGCATTGGCGCGCTGTATGCGAAGGCTGCGCTGCTGGAAGCCATGCCGCCATGGCAGGGCGGCGGCGACATGATCCGCTCCGTGACGTTCGAGAAGAGCGAGTACAACGTCATTCCGTGGCGCTTCGAAGCGGGCACGCCGAACATTGCCGGCGCGATCGGGCTCGGCGCCGCGCTGGACTACGTCGGTGCGATCGGCCTGGAAGTGGCACAACGGCACGAGGCCGATCTGCTCGCGTATGCCGACGCGGCATTGCGTGCGATGCCTAACGTGCGAAGGATTGGAACGGCGAAAGAAAAACTCGGCATCGTCTCGTTCGTCATGGAGAACGCGCACGCCCACGACATCGGCACGATACTCGATCAATGCGGCGTGGCCGTGCGCACGGGCCATCATTGCGCGATGCCGGTGATGGACCGGTATGGCGTGCCGGCCACGGTGCGCGCCTCGTTTGCGCTGTACAACACGCGCGCCGAAGTCGACGCGTTGCTGGACGGACTTGCGCGCGTCGAGGAGGTGTTTCCGCTATGAGCGACTTGCGCGACCTGTACCAGGAAACGATCTTCGACCATTACCGGCGGCCGCGGAACTGTCACACCGTGCCCGGTGCAACGCATAGCGCCGAAGGCTACAACCCATTGTGCGGCGACCGCGTCACCTTGTATCTGCGTATCGAGGACGGCGTGGTCAAGGACGCCGGCTTCGAGGGCGCGGGGTGCGCGATCGCAACGGCTTCGGCCTCGTTGATGACCGAAGCGCTCAAGGGCCGCACGCAAGCGGAGGTCGAGGCGCTGTTCGAACGCTTTCACGCGATGGCAACGGCGCCTTCGGACCGCCCGGCCTCTGCCGAAGGGCTCGGCAAGCTCGCGGTGCTCGCGGGCGTGCGCGAATTTCCGGCGCGCATCAAGTGCGCGACGCTCGCGTGGCACACGCTGCACGCCGCGTTGCGCGACGAGCGCGGGACCGTATCGACGGAATGACTCTGCGCGTGCCTGGAGGCAATTGACGATGAATACGCAAACGGCGAGCAACGACCTGCGCGAACGCGTGATCGACGCGCTGCGCTCGGTGTTCGATCCGGAGATACCGGTGAACATCTACGATCTGGGGCTCGTGTATCAACTGGACGTGGACGCCGAAACGGGTCACGTGACGATCCGCATGACGCTGACCGCGCCGGGCTGCCCGGTCGCGCAAACCTTCCCCGGCACGGTCGAAGAATACGTGAACGACGTGGAAGGCGTGAGCGAGACGAACGTGGAGCTGGTCTGGGACCCGCCGTGGACGAGAGCGCGCATGTCCGAAGCGGCGCTGCTGCAACTGGGGATGCTCTGACATGGCCGACTGGGTGGACGTGGCGCCATACGCCGAGTTTCAACCGGGTTCCGTACGCAGCGTCGATGTGGACGGCACAGCGGTCGCCGTTTTCAATCTCGACGGGACCTGTTATGCGATCGAGGACACCTGTCCGCACGACGGCGGCGTGCTCACGGGCGGCGACGTGGAGGGCGACGAGGTGATTTGCCCGCGCCATGGCGCCCGTTTTTGCATCAAGACGGGCAAGGTGCTCGCGCCGCCCGCGTATGAGGACGTCGCGGTGTTCGCGGTGCGCGTGGAAGCGGGCATGGTGCAGGTGCGCGATACACGCTGGGACGAAGGCTTTTCCTGAACGCGGCGCCCCTGCCGACGCCGCACGTCTTACGTACGCTGCAATCGCTGCTGTGTCCAGTTGAGCACGCCGCCACTGCGAAGGTACTCGACCTGCCGTTGCGTCAGCGTATGGCGGGTTTCGAGCGTGCGTTTGCCGTCCTCCAGCGTGATCTTCAATGGCTTGCCCGAGGCTAGCGCGGTCTGGATGCCATCGAAATGGAGCATGTCGCCGGCTTTGATCGATTCGTAATCCTGTTCATTGGCGAACGTGAGCGGCAGAATGCCGAAATTCACGAGATTCTGGGCATGAATGCGCGCGAAGCTTTTGGCAATCACCACGCGCAGGCCGAGAAATCGCGGCGCGAGCGCGGCATGTTCGCGGCTCGAGCCCTGCCCGTAGTTGCCGCCGCCAATCACGCAGTGATCGCCCGTGTCGCGCGCGCGTTTCGCGTAAGCGTCGTCGATGCGCTCGAAGGCGAACTCGGCCAGCTTCGGCACGTTGCTGCGAAACGGCAGCACGCGGGCGCCCGCAGGCAAGATTTCGTCGGTGGACACGTTGTCGCCCGCCTTCAGTAACACGGGTAAATCGAAGCTTTCGGGCAAGGGCTCGAAGTCCGGCAGGCTCGCGATGTTGGGGCCCTTCTTCAAGGCGACTTCGGCCGCGTCTTCGCGCGCCAGCGGTCTCGCGAACATGGCGCGATGAACAATGGGGTGATCCGGGTCGCTGATGCGCGGGTAGGGCATGGGCAGCGTGCGCGGGTCGGTGATTTCCCCCGCGAGCGCGGACGCCGCGGCGGTTTCCGGGCTCACGAGACAAACCTTGTCTTCGGGCGTGCCCGAGCGGCCCGGAAAATTGCGCGGCACGGTGCGCAGCGACAGCGTGCTCGTGGCCGGCGCCTGGCCCATGCCGATGCAGCCGTTGCAGCCCGCCTGGTGCAAGCGTGCGCCCGCGTGCAGCAGATCCTGCACGTAGCCTTCGCGCGAGAGCATCTCGAGCTGCGCGCGTGACGTGGGATTGACGTCGAACGACACGCGCTCGTGCACGGCCTTGTCGCGCACAATGGCCGCGGCCACCGCGAAATCGCGGTAACCGGGATTGGCGGAGGAGCCGATATAGGCCTGATAAATGGGCTCGCCGGCCACCTCTTTCACGGTGACCACATTGCCGGGGCTCGAAGGCATGGCGATGAGCGGCACAAGCGACGAGAGATCGATTTCGTCCTCGATGTCATAAGCAGCCCCCTCATCGGCGCCCAGTTCGCTCCAGTCGTTCTCGCGTTGCCAGGCGCGCAAGAAGCGCCGCGTTTCGCGGTCGGAGGGAAATATGCTTGCCGTCGCGCCGAGTTCCGCGCCCATGTTGGCGATGACGTGACGGTCCATCGCGCTCAGACACGCAAGGCCCGGGCCGTGATATTCGATGATCCTGCCAACGCCGCCATCGACGCCATGGCGGCGCAGCATTTCGAGAATCACGTCTTTGGCGCTGACCCAGTCGGGCAGGCTGCCCGTGAGCCGGATGCCCCATATTTGCGGCATGCGCGTGAGGAACGGTTCGCCCGCGATGGCCTGCGCCACTTCGAGCCCGCCCGCGCCGATCGCCAGCATGCCGAGTGCGCCCGCCGCGGGCGTGTGGCTGTCGGAGCCGAGCAGGGTTGCGCCGGGTTTGCCGAAGTTTTCCTGATGGCAGGGGTGGCTCACGCCGTTGCCGGGCCTCGAGTACCACAGGCCAAAACGTTCGGCGGCGCTGCGCAGGAAGAGGTGATCGTCGGCATTGCGGTAATCTTCCTGGATCAGGTTGTGATCGACGTATTGCACGCTGAGCTTCGTTCTTGCGTAATCGAGGCCCATGGCCTCGAGTTCGAGCATGACGAGCGTGCCGGTTGCGTCCTGGGTCAAGGTTTGATCGACGGAGATGCCGATTTCATCACCGGCGGCAAGCTTGCCGTGTACGAGATGTGAAGCGATGAGTTTTTGAGCGACATTGAGGTGCATGATCGTCCCTCATTCTGGGTGGGCATAGGGGCTTTGCAAACGAATGGAGCAATGCCTGCGCCCAGCTGTCGGCGGCATAATGGGTGCGCGGATCGATGCAATGGCCGGTCGACTCGATCACGCCGATCGCGCCGGTTTCCGCGCTTTGCATGCGTTGCAACTATCGAGAGGCATCCATGAAGGCACTGTTCCATCTCGCGGCGGCGGCCGCGGCAGGCACGCTCGTCATGTTCTATCTGGACCCGGTTTCCGGGCCGCGTCGCCGCGCGAAGCTGCGCACGCCGCCGTTTTCGCGCCGTGGCGGCCGTGCGAACGCCCACGGCCATGCGGCCGGGCTGGGCGTAGACGGCGAACTGGCGGGCCCGGGCGGCGGCATCGGCACCGCGCCGTGAGCGCGTCAAGGCGAGCGTCTTGCGCAAGGGCGGCGGTGCAGTGTCAACCCATCGCTGAAGGAGTCCGCCATGTCCGCTCTTTTACCCGACCTCAATCATCGCGTTGCGCTCGTGACCGGCGGCTCGCGCGGGATCGGCCGCGCCATTGCCGTGGCGCTGGCTTCGGCTGGCGCCGCGGTCGGCGTGAACTACCGCCAGCGCGCTGACGAGGCGGACCAGGTCGTCGCGCAGATCGAGAGCGCCGGGGGCCGCGCGCTCGCGGTGCGCGCCGACGTGTCGTCGGCCAGCGAGGTCACGAGCATGATCGGCGAGATCGAGCGCCGCCTCGGCGCGGTCGATGTGCTCGTGAACAACGCCGGCACAGGCACGTTCAGCGACATCGAGTCGCTTACAGAGGCCGAATTCGACCACACGCTCGCCGTCAATCTCAAGTCGGCGTTTCTTTGCACGCAGGCGGTGCTGCCCGGCATGCGCGCGCGCCGCTGGGGGCGCATCGTCAATCTGTCGTCGGCGGCCGCGCGCGGCGGGGGCCTCGTCGGCGTTCATTACAACGCTTCGAAAGCGGGCCTCGAAGGCTTGACGCGCGGCTACGCCTCGCGCGTGGCACGGGAAGGCGTGACCGTGAACGCCGTCGCGCCCGGACCCATCGACACGGAAATGGCCGCGCCGCTGAAAGCCGCGAACGTCGCCGAGCGGCTGCCGGTTGGCCGTCTCGGTGAAGCCGATGAGGTCGCACAGGTCGTGTTGATGGTGGTCGGCAACGGTTTCGTCACGGGGCAGACCATTGCCGTCAACGGCGGCGTCAGTTTCATCTAGGCCGCCTGTTCACTTTCGGCTCGCCGCGTAGCGGCCCGGTTCAATTGGTTCACCTTGTTTGCTAACCGGCGCGCGTCAGCGCGCTGCGCAATCTTCATACCTGAATGTAGTCTGGCTTTATCGCTTCAGCGATTCGGCGTCAAACTTTCCAGTCGAAAATATTTCGTAAGGAGTCTGACGCTGAGCATTCATACCTCGATGCTCTAATCCTCATGCCGTGTAGCCTCCGCATTCAGCTGGCATGAGCGCCACGATGCGAGCTGCATAACGCCTTCACCCGGCTTCACGGTGATCCCGACAATACGAAACCAACCAGGAGCCGAAAATGCAATGGCGTCATGTCGCAGTTGGTTCGCTCACAGCCGCAGCACTCGCATCGACAGTTGCGTGGAGTGCTGGTGACGATCACGACAAGAATCATCCGGAACACAATCACACCGCCACTCCGATCAAGCACCTGGTCGTGATTTATGGCGAGAACGTCTCGTTCGACCACTACTTCGCGACTTATCCGCACGCGACCAACCCGTCCGGCGAGCCTGCGTTCCGGGCGCAACCGGGTACGCCCGAAGTGAACGGTCTTTCTGGCACGCTGCTGACGAAGAACCCGAATTTCACGAACACGGCCAATGGCGCGGGCGCGGCCAATCCGTTCCGTCTGGATCGCACGCAGGCGGCCACGGCCGACCAGAACCACGCGTATACGGCCGAGCAGCAGGCATACGACGACGGCCACGCCGACCTGTTCCCGTTGTACACGGGTAACGGCACGAGCGGCGGCGCCGGCGCGTTCGGCACGAAGGGCCAGGTGATGGGCTATTACGACGGCAACACCGTCACGGCGCTGTGGAACTACGCCCAGCACTTCGCGATGAGCGACAACGCCTATACGTCGACCTACGGTCCGTCGACGCCCGGCGCGCTCGAAGTGGTCTCGGGCCAGACCAACGGCATGAAGGTTGTGCTCACAACCAAGAAGCCTTCGGTCGCCGGTTCGTACTATGTGAACGACGGGCAGAACGGCTTTACGATGATCAACGACGTCGATCCGGCCTACGACCTCTGCTCGAGCGCGACCGATCAGGCGCAGATGACCGGCAAGAATATCGGCGACCTGCTGAACGCGCGTAACGTCTCGTGGGGTGGCTTCATGGGCGGCTTCAACCTCGCGACGACGAACAGCAACGGCACGACCGGCTGCAAGCGCAGCACGGTCTCGCCGGTGGTGGGCGCAGCGACGGCCGACTATATTCCGCACCACAACTGGTTCCAGTACTACGCTTCGACGTCGAACCCGCAGCATCTGCGTCCGAGCTCGCTCGCCGCGATCGGGCACACCGAAGGCAAGAACGGCAACCCCGACCCGGCGAATCACCAGTACGATAGCGACGACTTCTTCGCTGCCGTGAAGGCGGGCAATTTCCCGTCGGTGAGCTTCCTGAAGGCTCCGGCCTACCAGGATGGCCACGCCGGTTATTCGGACCCGCTCGACGAGCAGGCGTTCGTCACGAAGGTCGTGAACTTCCTGCAGGAACAGCATGACTGGGAAGATACGGCCGTGATCGTGGCATGGGATGACTCGGACGGCTGGTACGACCATGCCTACGCGCAGCCCACCAGCGCTTCGTACGACAGCGTGGCCGACCAGCTGACGGCCGCCGGCATCTGCGGCACGGGTTCGGCGCCTGCCGGCCTGAACGGCAAGCCCGTGAACGGCCGCTGCGGTCCGGGCACGCGCATTCCGTTCGTCGTGATCTCGCCGTGGGCGCGCGAGAACTACGTCGACCATACGCTGATCGACCAGTCTTCCGTGGTGCGTTTCATCGAAGACAACTGGCTTGATGGTCAGCGCATCGGCGGCGGTTCGTTCGATGCGACGGCGGGCAGCATCATGGGCATGTTCGACTTCGACCGCCGCGGCCGCGGCCACGAAGACCGCAGGCTGTACCTCGACCCGACGACGGGCGTGGCGCTCGACAAGGCACCGAAGGTCTGAGCGTTCAGGTTCGCTGACCGTTGTTGATGGGTAAAAAGAAGCGCGCCCCTGCGAGATTCGTCAAGCAGGGGCGCGCTGTGTTTTTCAGCAGGCGATCACGCAGGGTGGGAAGCGTGCCCGTGATCGCCTGTTCCGTGCGCGTCGTCGTATTCGCGCGAAATATCCTTGTTCGTGTAATCGCCCATGCGCCAGGCGGCGAGCAGACTGATCACACCGCACACGGCGATATAGATCGCAATGGCATAACCCGTGCGGTAGTACGCGAAGAGCGCCGTTGCGATCAGCGGCGCCGGGCCGCCCGCAATCACGGAAGCGAGCTGATAACCGAGTGAGGCGCCGCTGTAACGCAGCCGACCCGTGAACGATTCGGCGATGAACGCCGCCTGCGGACCATAGAGCATGGCGTGCGGCACGAGCGACAGCACCACGGCCGCGAAAATCAAAGCCGTGTTTTTCGTATCCAGCATGCCGAAGTAGATAAAGCCGAAGATGCCCGCGGCCAACGCGCCGATCATGTACATGCGCTTGCGTCCGATCAGGTCGGACACGTGCCCAAAGAACGGAATGGTCACGAACTGCAGCACGGCGGCAGACAGAACCGCAGTGAGCATGAGGTCGCGCGAAACGTGCAGCGTCTTCACGCCATACGTGAAGACGAAGGCCGTGTAGATGTAGAACGGCGCCTGTTCGGCCATGCGCGCCAATGCCGAGAGGAGAATGTCCTTGGGCTGGCGGCGAATGACTTCGAGCATCGGCGTTTTCTCGATTTTGTTCTCGGCGAGGAGCTTCGCGAAGATCGGCGTTTCGAGAATGCTCAGCCGGATATAGAGGCCGATCGCGACGAGCACGATGCTCAGCAGGAACGGCACCCGCCATCCCCACGTCATGAAGGCGTCTCCGGAGAACGCGCTGACGGCGAGCACCACGAGATTGGCGATAAAGAGTCCCGCCGGCACGCCGAATTGCGGCCAGGAGGCGACGAAGCCGCGGTGCGAATTGGTGCGCGCCCATTCCATCGACATCAAGACAGAGCCACCCCATTCGCCGCCTACGCCCACGCCCTGAATGAAGCGCAGCACCGTGAGCAGAACGGCGCCCCAGATGCCGATGGATGCATAGGTCGGCACAAAGGCCACGGCGAAGGTGGCGAGCCCCATGAGAAGCAGCGTGACGATCAGCGTGGCTTTGCGGCCGACGCGATCGCCGTAGTGGCCGAAGATGGCCGCGCCGACTGGCCGTGCGACGAAGCCCACGGCATAGATCAGAAAGGCTTGCAATGTGCCAACGAGCGGGTCGGATTCGGGAAAGTACAGCTTCGCGAAGATAAGCCCGGTGACAATACTGTAGAGGAAAAAGTCGTACCATTCGATCGTCGTGCCGATGGTGCTGGCAATCACAGCGCGGCGCAACTGACGATGGGCGTCTTCCTCCGAAAGGAGCGTGGCTCCCGGTTGATCGACATTCATTTCGCACCCCCAAGGCAAGGGCGATATGGCCAATGCAAAACGCATGACCAGGGTCCCGGTGGTGCGCAAAAAACGTGCCCAAATCGGCCGGGATGTTGGCTTCGCCGGATCGGGTAGAAGTGATACGTCCCTTGCTATCGCTCCATCCTGATCGGCATGGGTTGAGACGTTGTTATACAACTCGATGATATATCACGTTGTGATGCAGTGTGCGTATTTTGAATGAAATCGCCATGCGGCAGTGCATCACGGAAGACGGAGGCGCGATGACTCCACAGCTATCCTCGCAGGCCCTCAGCCCTTCGGAGTATATTGCGCGGCATCTGCAGAATTTCGCCTCGTCCACGCCGGCTTCGGCGAGCGTCAATCAGCCTCTGCAATTGATCGTGTGGAGTGAGGACGTATTCGTCATCGCGGGCATGCTGTTCGTTGTGCTCGCATGCATCGGGGCGCGCCGGGACAAGTGGGCGCTGTTTACGCTGACTCCCGGGGTGTCGTTCGGCCGGCGTCTTTATCTCTGGTGGTCCTGCGCCTGGCGTCAGTGGCTCGCGAGCGCGCTGCTCTTCGTGGTGGCCTTCTCCGTGTTGCGTCTCTCGCTCGGAAAGATTGCGACGCCGCTCATGGCGTTCGCCGCGAACCGGATGCCGCACGACCTCGCACAATCCTCGCCGGCCATTTCGCTTGCGATTGCCGGCATGCCCTTCATCGTGCCCATGCTCGCGTATTTGCTGCTCAGCCTGCCGCTCGTGGGGTACATGGTGCGACGCGGGCTGGCCGCGCACGCCATGCCCGCGCCCCGGCAGTTCGGCTTCTGGCGCGCCACGCTGCTCGGCGTGATCACTTACGCGTGGACCTTGCCGGCCAGCCTAGCCATTACCAATGTAGGGGTCTCCTCTGCGCAGCCACTCGCGAACGCACTGCGTGCGATCCTGCTCGTGGCATGGGGCATGTATATCGTGCTGCCGCGCCAGGCGCGCAGCGTCGCGCGCCTGGCCGCCCCTCGGTAGCGGGGACTTCAGGCCGCCAGATCGACGACGGCCTTCAGCGGCATCAGTCGCCATTCGCCGGCGGTCGCGAACGCGATGATCTGTGTCAACGCGCCCACGCCGTGCTTGCCGTCCTGCGTGCCGAGCATGTCGTCCTCGCTGAAAATCTCGCCAACGGGCGCAAGCTCGAGCACCGGAACTTGCGCTTCAGCGAGGATATAAAACCATAGCGGCGTGTCGTCCTTGAACGTGTCGCCAAGCACCGGGCTCGCGCCATCCGCATTCAGTGAGGCAATGCGATCGAAGCGGAAGGTCTTCGACGGGTTGCTCGACACCTGGGTGCGGACCACGAGTTCGTCGGGACCGAGCGGCGTCACGCCGAGCGCGCTTGCCACCGTCTCGCCGCTCGGCAGGCCATAGACGTTGCCGCGCAACAGGTTGAGCATGGCGAGCGAGCGAAAGCCCTTTGCCGATGCCAGCTTGTCTGCCGCGGCGGGAATCGGCACTTCGGACACGCTGTGCGGGAGTTGCGATAGGGGATCGACGAGCGATGGATCGAACTTGTACGCGTATTGCAGACGCTTGACGTCGTTCGAAGCATCGTCGGCAACACCGGAGGCGGCCTTGTTCGCGCCGTCGAGTCCGGGGCCGCCTTTTTCGCCCGGCAAGGGATGCTCGCGCGGGAAGAAGCGCTGCCAGTCGTCGATCACGTGTGTTTCGGGCAACCGGTCGAAGCCGACGAGGCTGTCCGCGTTCGTATTAGTGCCGTCGAATATCGGTGCTGGCCGCCCGGCTGAGGGTTACGTGACGGTATGCGCGTGTTGCGCGCCGAACTGCAGCGCCGCGAGCTGCGCGTAAAGCGGCGAACTCTGCAGCAGGTCCGCATGCCGGCCTTGCGCCACGATGCGGCCTTGCTCCATGACGATGATGCGGTCGGCCTGCTGCACGGTGGCGAGACGATGCGCGATGACGAGCGTCGTGCGGTTTTGCGCAGCGTTGTCGAGCGCCGTTTGCACGAGGCGTTCGCTCGCGGCGTCGAGCGCGCTGGTGGCCTCGTCGAGCAGCAGAATGGGCGGGTTCTTGAGGATCGCGCGCGCGATGGCAATGCGCTGACGCTGACCGCCTGAAAGGCGCACGCCGCGCTCGCCGAGGAAGGTGTCGTAGCCTTGCGGCAGTTCCTCGATAAAGCCGGCCGCGGCCGCCATGGCCGCGGCGCGCTGGACGGCTTCGAGCGTGGCGTCGGGCGAGCCGTAACGAATGTTGTCGAGCACGCTGCCCGAAAAGATCACCGACTCCTGCAGCACGACGCCGATCGCCTGGCGCAACGCGGCGAGCGACACCTGTTGCGTCGGCACGCCGTTGATGCTGAGGCTCCCCGATTGCGGGTCGTAAAAGCGCAGCAGCAATTGAAAGAGCGTGGTCTTGCCTGCGCCCGACGGACCGACCAGCGCGACATGCTCGCCCGGGCGCACGTCGAGCGAGAAGGCGTCGAGCGCGGCAATGCCCGGGCGCGAAGGGTAGGAGAAGCCAACGTTGTCGAAGCGGATGCCCGCGCCGTGAGCGGGCAGCGGCACGGTCGCCGCCGCCTGCGCCACGGGCGAGCGCGCGGCGAGCAGTTGCAGCAGCCGTTCGGTGGCGCCCGCGGCCCGTTGCAGATCGCCCCACACTTCGGCAACGGCGCCCACGGCGCCGGCCGTGAACACCGCGTAGAGAATGAACTGGGACAGCTGGCCGGCGCTCATCTGCCCGGCCAGTACGGCCTGCGCGCCGAGCCAGAGCACGAACACGACAGCGGCGAACACGAACACGATCACCACGGCCGTCAAGCCGGCGCGCGCCCGAATGCGTGTGAGCGCCGTTTCGAAGGCCGCTTCCACGGCGCCGCCAAAGCGCTTGGCCTCGAACGACTCCTGGGCATACGACTGCACCGTGGGCATGGCGTTGAGCACTTCGCCCGCCAGGGCGCTCGCGCTCGCCACCTTGTCCTGGCTCGCGCGCGAAAGCCGCCGCACGCGCCGCCCGAAGATGACGATAGGTGCGACCACAACGACCAGTGTCGCGATGATGTAGCCGGACAGCACCGGGCTCGTCGCAACGAGCATCGTCACGCCGCCGACGGTGAGGAGCACGTTGCGCAGGCCCAGCGAGAGGCTGGTGCCCACCACGGTCTGGATCAGGGTCGTGTCGGTGGTCAGGCGCGAGAGCACTTCGCCCGTTTGGGTGGTCTCGAAGAACTGCGGGCTCATGCGTATCACGTGGTCGTACACGGCGCGCCGCAAGTCGGCCGTCACCCGCTCGCCGAGCCACGAGACCCAGTAGAAGCGCAGCGCCGTTGCCGCGGCGAGGATCAGCGACACCACGAAGAGCGCGATGAAATAGCGGTCGATATGCGTGCGGTCGCCGCTCGCGAAGCCACGGTCGATCAGATACTTGAATGCCACCGGCAGCGCGAGCGTCGCGCCCGCCGAGGTCAGGAGTGCAAGGAAAGCAAGCGCCCAGCGTCCCGCATAGGGGCGCAGGAAGGGCAAAAGGGCGAAAAGGGGCGCGACGCGTGAAGAGCGGCGGGCGGCGACATCTGGCATGGAGCTTCCTGGCGGATCGGCAATGAAGGGATTGTGCCAGCCCGCGGCGGGGCGAGGCTGGCCATGGGCTGGCTTACTGCGCGGGCGGCGCGGCGCCATTGCGCAGTTGCTCGCGCTCTTCCGGCGTCATGTGCTGCCATTGTTGCCACTGGTGCCAGTGCATGCGCCGGCGGCAGCCGCCATGCCCGCGGAAGCCGCCGAACAGGATCCGGCACAGCACCAGCAGGCCGATTGCGCGTGGATAGTCGATGGCATGCGCATTGGCCACGATCGCCGGTGCGATCCAGTTCCACAGGCCCATGACGATGGCGCCCAGCAGGGCGATGACCGCTACCATCAGCAGTGCCTTGGCGAATATTTTGCGGCGAAACTCCATTTCATTCTCCTTCGGTTCAATTCTCGAGGTCGTCCCATGACGCGCGCAAACGTTCGCGCAGATGCAGCACCGCATAACGTTTGCGCGCCAGCAGCGTGTTCACGCCAACTCCGCTCGCAGCGGCCAGTTCCTTGAAACTGCGCCCGTCCAGTTCGTGCGCGATGAACACCTCGCGCTGGCTGGCGGGCAATTCGTCGAGCGCGGCGCGCAGCGCGTCGAGCATCGCTGCGCGTTCGTAAGCGGCCTCGGGGCCGGCGTCGGGCGAGGGCAGCGCGAGATCGAGGCGGTACTCGCTTTCATCTTCTTGCGGCTCGACGAGCGGCACTTCCCTGCGTTTGCGAAACCGGTCGACGATGCGATTTCGCGCCACGCGAAAGAGCCACGCGCCAACCTGCTCGATGGGCTCCGGCAGCCGCCACGCCTGAACCAGTTCCTCGAACACGTCCTGAAGAATGTCCTCGGCTTCCTCCTGGTCGAGCACGCGGCGGCGGATGAAATTGCGCAGCCTCGGGCGCTCGCGGGCGACGGTGTCGGCGATTTCGCGGTCCCGCGTACTCTGCGGGCTGGGGGTGGGCGGCGGTTCCATACCCGTGTAGACGATCCGGAAAGAGAAATATTGTGACGCGTAATCTCCGGTTTTATGTGGCATGAATAATTCGTTAAGCAAGACCGGGGATAGCCGCATTTTTATCGACATCGGTCACTATATTTCGGTCACAATGCAGGCGTCGAACAAAACCAATAAATTCACACGCTATCGGTCATGCACCTTCACGAGCCTGGCAGCGGTACTGCGTCAAAAACGCTGGAACTCCTCGCGGACCCTGGGCAACTGCCCCTCGAAACGCCGCTCCCATTGGCGGTGTTTCACCATGACGGAACGATGCTGCTGCCGCAAGGCGGCATGCTGAACGGCGAGCAGCGCGACTTCCTCTTCGCGCACTTCCAGCCTTATCGCAACACGGCGGAGCAGGCGAGTCTCGCGAGCGCGCAAGACACCGACCGTGGCGAGCGTGGCAAAGGGCCGTTGACGCTGGACGACATGAACCTCGCCATTGGCGCGCTGCTGGGCATACGCAGCCAGGCGGGCACGGGGCGCGAGATGCTGCCGTGCCGGCTGATCGGCTTCCGGCCGGGCGGCGCGATGTTCGTCACGCCACCCGCTGCGGCCAAGCCCGCGTGGGAGCCCTTCCAGGGCGAACAGGTCGAGATCGTTGCGATCGCAACACAAGCCGTGTTCTGGCTCGTCTGCACGGTCGAGGCGGTCTGCACGCATCCGTTCCGCTATCTCGTGCTCTCCGAACCGGGCACGATACGCCGGCTGCGCGAACGCCGGGCCGTGCGCATACGCACGCAACTCGCGGTGCGCTATGGCGTGGACCTGACGGGCTCGGAACTGGACCGGCTCGGCATTGGCTGCGATATCAGCGTGCTGGGGATGTCGCTTGCCGCCGGACGCAAGATCGGCGAGGTCGGCGAGCGCATATGCGTGGTGTTCCCCATCGAAGCAGGCAACGTCGGGGCGACGTTCCAGGCCGTCGCCGTGATACGCAATCTGCGCGCCGATACCCCACAGGCAGGACTCACCCTGCATGGTCTCGAGTTCGACACGCTTTCTCCCGAGAGCCAGGTCGCCCTCAAGACGTTCGTGTTCGACCGGCAGGACGCCGTGTCTTACTGGGCTGGCATGCCGACCTGAACGGGCCGCACGATAGCGCTCAATTCCGCTTGCTGCGTTTTGCCGCCGCCGCAATTTTTTTGGCGGCCGCAGCGGTGGTCGTGGTCTTCGCGGCGGTTTTGACGGCCAGCGCGGCCGGCGTGGCGGTCGATGGTGCGGCGGCGAGTGTGTAGCCCTGCGCTTTCGCCGTCATGTGCTCTGCGATCAATTCGGTCTGAAACCGGTTGATCGTGTCGGGGTCCGTAAAGATGGTCTGCGTGTTGTTTTGCGCCAGGTAGCCCTGCTGCAGGTCGAGCAGATCGAAGGTCTGCAGGGTTTGCGTGACATCGGATATGACGTTGCTCGCGCTCAAGTTCTCTGCCATTTCAGGCTCCTCGTTTGGGTCAGTGCAATGACCGGTTGTTCGAACTCGAAGGCATGGGTGTGAACGTGCAATTCGGGTCTTTGTGCGAGGGATCACTGCAGCAGGCCAGTAACGCCTCGACCGACGCGACGTTTGCCTTGTCCCATTGCTCTTTGCTCATCGCGTTGTCGGTCGGCATCCAGTGGTTTAGTGGATAAGTGTTGGCGAGCTGGTCGTTGCCTGGCGCTTTCAGCTTGCCCACCGAAAGCCCGAGAAAGGCGGTGCAGCTTTGCTCGCTGCCAATGCGGTGACAGCCAATGCAGGTGTTGCCCGGTGTGCTCATCGTCATGAGGTGATACGACGAGAAAGCCTGACCGATGCTCGAATACTTCCCCCATGGGTCGGTGGGCACCTTGTCCCACACCTGCCCGATATACGGGCTGAAGATGAAGGGGCCCGCGTCGTGGCATTTGAGGCAGGTGGGGTTCTTCGGCGTGCTGGTGGCAACCATGGTGGGTGTCGCCCAGAATTCGACTGCGGAGGGCTGTCCTGCAGGCGGCTTTCTCTCGTTGGGCGGCGGCACACGTGTCGCAACGATTCCGCTACTCGCGGGCACGTCAGCTTGCGATATCGGTGGTGGCGGTGGCGGCTTCGAGGCGAACCAGCAGGTCTTGCCGTTGCCCGAGTGATGCATCACGACGACCACGAGGTCATAGAACCGACTCTTGTCTTCGCGCAGCACATCGCGACGGCAATACGCGGAAATTTGCGTGCTGCCGCGCGAAAGATTCAGGATTTTCGAAAACGGAATGCATTGACCTTTTGCTTCTGAAGTCGGGCTCAGCAAAGAAGGCTTGTCGCATCGCGTAGGGGACTCTTTGAGCCCGGGCGGCTTTCCATCGATCGTAATGGGAATATCCGTCCCGTCATTGCAGTTGAATGGCGGCATCTCGCCAATTTCCCTCACGCATTGATCGGCGTATTCGAGCAAGGTCTGTTCATGCGTAAAGGCAGCAAGCGGCACGGCGAAGAGGAGGCACAGAGCGAACAGGCGGGCGCGGACAGACATGGTCATCCTCCGCTTTTCATCTGCATTTGCGCGACTTTGCGAATCGCTTCGCGATACTTCACGTAGCCTGTGCAGCGGCACAGGTTTCCCCCCACCCAGGTGTCGATTTCCGTTTCGAGCTGATCTGCGCTGATACGGTACGCCTTCAAATGTTCGAGCATGGCGGTCGCCGCCATCAAAAAGCCCGGCGTGCAGTAGCCGCACTGAAACGCGAAAGACTCGAGAAACGTCTGCTGCAGCGGCGAAAGCCGGTTGCCGTCCGCGAGGCTCTCCACGGTGTAGATATGTTGATTCGCGACCGCGCTCACGGGCGTGACGCACGCCAGGGTCTTTTCCATCAGCGCGTCGCGGCTGCCGCGCAGGCCCACGGTGCACGCACGGCACGCGCCAATGCCGCAGCACACCTTGGTTCCTGTCAGGTCCAGGCGTTCGTGAAGGAATTCGGCGAGGCTCATGTCGGTATCGGCGGCCGGTACCGTGACAGCGCGTCCGTTTACGTGAATCCTGATGTTGGCTTCGTTCACTTCAGGGCCTCGCGTATCTTGTCGGGCGTGACGGGGGTTTCCCTGAAGCGATGCCCGGTCGCCATGGCCAGCGCGTTCAGCAGCGCCGGCGCGATGGGGCACATCACGGCCTCGCCGATGCCGCGCGCGCTGTGATGGTCTCCATCTGGCGGCGGCAGCGTGATCAGTTCCTGGCGCGGGACGTCGGTCATGCGCGTGATCAGGTAGCGGTCGAGATTCCACGTACCGTTGCCGGGGCCGTCATTGCCCAGCGGGCACGATTCGCTCAGCACATTGCTCATCGCCATGGCCACCGCGCCTTGCGACTGGCCTTGCACGATCTCTGGACAGATCAGGCGGCCGGCGCTGAGCGTCGTGACGACATGTTCGACCCTCACGTGCCCGGATTCGGGGCTCACGGAGACCGCGACAAGCGCCGCCGAAGGCGCATAGTTCGTGCGCCCGAAATTGAACGTGTCGCGTGGCGGCAGCAACGCGCCGTGAGGCAAGCCCTTGAGATGGTGCGTATCGGGCCCAACGGCGATGTAGTCGCAGTCCATCACGACGGCGCCCGACGCGAACGTGTACTGGCTTCTCCAGAACCCGCCGGCATAGGTGACATGGGCGGCGGCCACGGTAGGCAACTGCTGGCGGTTGATCTCGTCGAGCAACGCGGGCCAGCTGATTGCCTGGTGACCGGTGGCGCCCAGCTTGCCCTTTGTCCACTTGAGGTCATGCCGCTCGACGTGCGGGCTGGTCCATATTGCACGTGCGGCGGGCAGCACGCTTTGCAGCAACAACACCATCGCGGCGCGGTCTACGGCCTGAAAGTGATGGAACGCACCGAGGCAGGCGCTCGAAGAACCAAAGGGGGCCGAGATCGCTTTGCTTCCGGGAGCATCCAGGATGCCCAGCTTTGTGTAATCGAAACCCGGTATTTGAAACGCCTCGA
The DNA here is from genome assembly GCF_040965595.1 of Paraburkholderia sp. EG287B. Taxonomy (NCBI): domain Bacteria; kingdom Pseudomonadati; phylum Pseudomonadota; class Betaproteobacteria; order Burkholderiales; family Burkholderiaceae; genus Paraburkholderia; species Paraburkholderia sp. EG287B. The sequence goes on along the minus strand of NZ_JBFRCG010000006.1, from coordinate 363,721 downwards.
CTTCGTTCATGGTGATTTTCTGCGCGTTCTGCCCAAGGCACGCCGCAGGCGCCAGGGCCAACGTCGTCGCTGCGCCATTGCCCATGTCCGTGTAATGCGTGAGCACATGCAGGCCCGCGTTCGGCTGAATCTGCACCATCGCGAATACGGCGTCTTTGCCGGTACCGTAGGCCTGGTTCGACATGGCGAGCCCAACGCCATATCGCAACCCGAGCGCGTGGCGTTGCGCGCGCACGCTTTCCCTGTTGCGCCATAACTCGTGCGCTTCAAGCTGGTTCAGCAGCTCGGCGAGTTGGAGATGGAACAGAATGGGTGCGCCTGTGAGCGTTTTGCCGTGCTGCTTGCGGAGCAGGTTAGCGCGCCGGATGTCGAATGGACTTTTGTGCAGCGCCTGGGTGGCCTCGTCCATGAGCGTTTCGATGGCGAGATAAGCCTGAGGACCGCCGAAGCCGCGCTGCGAGCCGCCGAACAACGCGGGTGTATAACTCACGGAGCTTTGCGCAATGGCGCGCGGAATGTCGTAGCAGCTCATGGCGCTCATGGCGGCAAGGTCGCCAACCGGGCCCGTGAGATTTTCCTTGGTGCCGCCATTGAAGCTGAAGGAACTGACGAGCGCCTGGAGCTTGCCGCTATCGTCGAGCCAAATGGACTCCGTGAAATCCGTTTCCGCGCGTTTCAAGCCGACCTGAAATTGTTCATAGCGCGATTGCTGCCAGCGCAACGCCCCCTTCGCGAAGGGCGCGGCGAGCGCGAGATAAACGGGAAAATACGATTCGTCGCGGCCGCCGAATCCGCCGCCTGGGTAGCAACTGATCACGTGAACGTGCTTGACGTCGATATTGCTGTCCTTGAACACCTTACCTGCGGCCAGGCAGTCGCCGCGCGGCGATTGTGTGCCGAGCACCAGGTTCAGACAACCGGAATCCGCCTGAAACCACGCCAGCCCCGACTCCGGCTCCATGAAGACGGGATCGATGGCGGGCGTTTTGAAAGCACCGTCGAACTGGTGCCAGGCCTTGCTGACGACCTTGGCGCTGGCCAGACTGAGAATGCCTTTACTGATGCTGTTGCACCTCGCGCTGGATGTCTTGTCGACGTGGCAGCTGTTGTGGAGGTTCGAGAACGACGTCGCGTCGTCGCGCACATAAACCTTGGATGCGGTCGCATACAAGGTGGTGATGGCGCTTTCCGGTACCGGTGCGCCGTACCGGATCACCGACTCGTTGAAATCGAGCAGTTTCTTCGCGCGGCGATACGTATCGAAGTCTTCGAAGATCAATAAGGCGACGGGCTGGCCGTAGCAATTGGCGGGTTTGCCTTTCTGCGCGAAGAGATAGATATCCTGGCTCGCTACCGGATCCTTCTCGGCAGCGAGATAGATGCGATTGTCATTCAACGTCTGGTTGGAAACCACGGCGATTGGGCGAAGATCGTGCGGCAATACGCTCAGGTCGAAGTCTTCGAAGTTCTTGTCGACACAATTGCACCGCAGCGCGTATAGCCAGTTTTCTTCTTTCGGCCAGCCGTCGAAGTCGCGCGCCTTGTAATCGCGTGCGTAGATCTTCGCGCCCGTGACCTTGCTCACGCCGTCGATGCGCCAGCGCGCCTTGCCAGGCTCCGGCGCCCAGTCGGGCGCGCCGTTCGGTGCCTGTGGCGCGGCGTGGGCGCCCGTCGCGGCATGTGCAGTTGGGCTGGCGGCCGCGTATGCGGTGATGGAACTGACCGACATCGTGACCGCGCCGCTCCCCATGGCCTTGAGGAATGTCCGGCGAGTGATCGGAACATCGCAAGCCATGTGCGTCTCCCGGCGAGACCCGCAGCGTAGTCTGCGTTATTTCATGTCGCGCGCTACGCGAAATCCATTGGCCTCGTAGCGAACGCTGCTGTCGTATTTGAAGCGCGTGGCGGCGAGCATATAGCCCGCGCCGTCGCGCCACGATCCGCCGCGGATCACGCGCGTCTGGCAGTTGGGCTCGTCCCACGAGTGGCCATCGTTCGGCGCGTTCTTGTACGAGTTGTGCCAGCAGTCGCTGACCCATTCCCAAACGCCGCCGGCCATGTCATAGAAGCCGAACGCATTGGCCGGGAACGAGCCGACGTCGTCGGGCGCGTCGACGTGCCATGGCTGGCCACAGTCCTTGCAGTTCGCCGTGCCCTTGCGCATGTCGTTGCCCCACCAGTAGCGTGTTTCGGTGCCGGCCCGCGCGGCATATTCCCATTCCGCCTCCGTCGGCAGGCGGTAGGGCTTGCCACTGATCTTCGAAAGCCATTTCACGTACTGCTGCGCGTCGTCCCAGCTCAGGTCGCGCACGGGGGCGTTCGGCGAGGCGTTGTTCTCGTTCGACAGGTGCGGGCAGGCGCTCGCGGCAACGCACGCGTTCCACTGCGCCACCGTCACCGCATACTTCGCGAGCGCATAGCTATGGCTGATCGTCACGTGGTGCGCGGGCCGCTCCGAGGCGTCGTCGGTGTCGATGCCCATGGTGAAGTTGCCGGGCGTCACCGCGACCAGCACCGGGCAAGATGGGCAGTCCTGAATGTCGTGCGGACCCGGCTTCGAAAGGGCAGGGTTGCCCTTCGCCGCGACTGCCGCCGCCGCAGCCGTTGCCGCGGTCGTTGCGGCGGCCGGCGGTGCGGAGGCGGGCGCTGCCTTGGTCTGTGCGGCTGGCGGCGCGGCCGGGGGCGGCGGTGTCTTTGCCTGAGGCGCTGACGCTGGCACGGGTGCGGGTGCGGGTGCCGGTGTGGGCGCGGCGGCAGCGGGGCTGCTAGCTGGGTGCTGGGCGGACGTAGCGGGCGCGGCGGACGCTGCAGCCGGTTTCGATGCCTCCGCACGCAAACGTGTCAGGCGAGCCTGAGCGAGCGGCGCGAAGCGTCCGTTCGGATAGGCCTTGAGATACGCCTCATAGTCGCTCGCGTATTGACTGTCCTTGATCGAATTCCAGAACGTGATTTCATATTCCTGGGAGGTGTCTTTCGGCATCAGGCCGACGCGCACGATCGCGACGCCATAGCGTTGCCGCACTGCGCTGGCCGCGGTGAGTCGCTCATGCGCGGCGTGGGCGCTTGCGTACCGGCCAGGGTCTTGCGGCTCGAGACGCGGCTGCTCGCGTGCCGGAGCCGAACGGTCATGCGCAGCGGGCGCGGCCGAGCGTAGTGTCGAGGTCAGGCCTAGCGAGATCAAGAGGCACACAGGCAACACTAGCCGCCACATGTTCGTTCTCCCTATCAGGTGCCAACCCGGGTGCCAACCCAGGCGTCATCGCCTTTCAATGCCGACGGTGCGCTACCCCGCTGCAGTCGCCGGCCGCGCTCGCGTGATGCGCAAGCCGGCGCTGGCAAACGCACTGCCTGCGCACAACTACAAAATAGCACGCACGCCGCGCGATGCAGTAACTGGGTGGCACCCGCACGCGCCGCGCCGATTTATCTCCGCCCGCTTGAATCCGTCCTAAGCTGTAGAACACGCACCGAACTCCAAAGCGGCGCGCCGTCTGCCGAACAAGGAGCACGAAGATGCAACGAAGAGCAACCCTGTTGGCCCTGGCAGCGGCCGTTCTGATGCCGCGCGTCGCGTTTGCCGAGCGCACCCCGTCGCCGCCCGGCGCAGAGGTCTACATCATCTGGCCGCCGGACGGCGCGACGATTCCCACCGGCAAGTTCTGGGTGCGCATGGGGTTGCGCAACATGGGCGTCTGCCCCAAGGGGATCAACAAGGCGAACACCGGCCATCATCACCTGCTCATCGACACGGACCTGCCGCCACTCGATCAGCCGATCCCGTCGGATCGCAATCATTTGCATTTCGGCGCGGGCGAGACGGAAGCCCGGGTCGAGCTTCCGCCGGGCAAGCACACGCTGCAGTTGCTGATGGGCGACTACAACCACGTGCCGCACGATCCGCCGGTCTACTCGAAGAAGATCACGGTCACGGTCAAGTAGCGAAGGACGTCCGGCTTTAGCCGCAGCGCAAAAGAAGCGGGAGTGCACGCCATGAACAGGTTCCTCGTTTTTGCTGCCAGCCTCGTGCTGCTCACGGGCGGTGCGGCGCATGCAGGCACGACGCCGGCCGACCCGAACGCGCACGTTTATATCGGCTGGCCCAACGACGGCCAGGTCATGCCGGCCGGCCGGCCATTCCGCGTCTGGTTCGGCCTGCGCAACATGGGCGTGGCGCCTGCGGAAGTCGAGTTTCCCAACACGGGTCACCACCATCTGCTCGTCGATACGGACTTGCCGCCGATGGATCAGCCCATTCCATCCGATCGCAACCACCTGCACTTCGGCGCCGGCCAGACCGAAACCATGCTGCAATTGCCGCCGGGCAAACATACACTGCAGCTGCTGATGGGCGACGCGCACCACGTGCCGCACAACCCGCCGGTGTACTCGAAGAAAATCACCATCTACGTTAAGTGATCCATACGAATCGGGTCTCGCACGCCAAGGCGATACACGAACGTTTGCGACGCTTTCACGTTCCCCCACAAACAGTGTTCGCGGCGCGCCAACATAAGCCGATTGACGCGTTGGCGTGCGCCCATCACCACGCACGACCCGCGCGCGCCTCGCGCCGCGCGTGAGACTCCGGGAATTCCAGAACTGTCCTTGTGCAACGGGCGATGCACCGCCATGCGCACGCGCGCTCGCGCACCTGGCACGCCTCATGCCTTGTTGGACCCGAGCCCGCAACCATGCAGCTCACAATCCCAACACTGTTGCATCCTTTTCTGGAGAACTGCCATGAGCAAGCTGATGATCGCCGACCTGAGCGTCGCACAAGAACTCGACCGCCGTGAAATGAGCGCCGTGCGCGGCGGCCTGGGCCTGTGGCCCGTCTACTACCCGACGATGCCGAGCGTGAAGGTCGACTCCACCAACTTCTCCGCATCGCAGCTGATCGGCCAGACGAACACCATCCTGTCCAACACGGGCAACGACGTGGCGTTCGTGAACAACCTCCACGCTTCGACCAACCCCGTGCAAACGGCTCACAACACGATCAACTTCTGATCGTGCTGCCAGCCGAGGAGGCTTACCCGCCTCCACGGCGCCGCCCTCCACCGCATCCGCTGCACACCGCTTCTTCGTCGCGTCCTTCGCCGCCTTTCCCTTAAGGAGTCGATCGTGAACACACTGCTCTCGCCGTCCGCCGCACACGTACGTCGCGGCGCGTCGCGCTGGCTGACCCGCGTCGTCGGTTCGGCTGGGCTGTGTGCCGTGGCGCTGTGCGGCTGCACGGATCTGAGTACGCCTGCGTATCGGCGCCCGGACATGCCTGAGAAGGAAGCCTGGGCGCATACGAGCCGCACGTTTTCGGCGGCCGATACGGTCAATCCGCAGTGGTGGAAAGAGTTCGACGATCCCTACCTGAATACACTCGTAGATAAGGCGATTGCGGGCAATGTCGATATCCGGGTGCTGGCGGCGCGCATTGGCGCGGCCGGCGCGCAGATCGGGGAAGTGCAGGCCGGTGCACTTCCGACGGTCGACGCGGGCGCGGGTATCGACTATGAGAAGAGCACGGGGCTAGCGCTCTCGAAGACCTATAACGTCGCCACTCAGGTCAACTGGGACATCGATATCTGGGGCAAAGTCGAAAAAAGCGTGCAGGCCCAAAAGGCCGAGTATCACGCTAGCGAAGCGGATTGGCGTGCAGGCTATTTGACGCTCGTCGCGAATGTGGCGAGCACTTATTTCCAGATTCTCCAGTTCGACGATCAGATCCGCGACGAGGAAGACACGCTCAAGCGGAACAAGCAGATTCTCACCATCTACCAGCAGATGTACGCAAACGGTGTCGCGCCCAAAACCGAGGTGCTGCGCCAGAGCGCGGAAGTCAACGGCGTGACGAACGAACTGCTGGAATTGCATCGCGAGCGCGATACCGCCGAAAACGCGCTGTCCACGCTGGTCGGCGTGCCCGCGGGCGAATTCAGGATGCCGTTGGGCCAGTTGCGCCAGCGCGTGAAGCTGCCGGCCGTGCCCATGGGCCTGCCCGCGCAGTTGCTGGGGCGCCGCCCCGACGTGGTGGCCGCGCAGTACCGCATTCTCGAATCGTATGACGAAGTCGGTTCCGCGCGGCTCGCGCAATTGCCGACCCTCAGTCTCACGGGCCGCGCCGGCACGGCGGCGTTTTCGCTTTCCGATCTGTTCAAGGTGTTCACGCTGAGCTTCATGCCGAGCATCGACTTCCCGATGTTCGACCCCAGCGTGCATGCCCACATCAAGACGACCGAGGCCCAGAGCAAGGTCGCCGAAGAGCAGTATCGCCAGGTGGTGTTCACGGCGTTCGAAGAAGTCGAGAACGCGCTCGTGAACCTCGATGCGCATAAAAAGCAGCGCATCGAACTGCTCCAGCAGAACGAGCGCCTGCGCACCGTCGCGGCGCAGGTCGAGGCGCAGTTGAAGGAAGGGCTCGTGTCGCAACTCGAAGTATTGGAGTCCGAACGTTCGCTCGCGAATGCGGAACAGTCGCTTCTGGCCAACCATGAGCTGATCCTGAGCGACACCGTCACCCTTTACAAGGCGATCGGCGGCGGCTGGCCCGACGTCGATGTGGCCAACGTGGCCTCGAATTCCGCTGTGTCGGCAGCGCCCGTCAAGTGAGCGCGCTCGTTGCAGCGGACCGCGTCAGTTGTTTGACTCCAGCCAACAGTCGCCTACACTTTTCTCACACCCCGATCGCCAGGTGCAAGGCGCGCGGCTTCACTCGGAGAGTCAGTGCGCACGCGGCGCTTGCGCCACGCGCATTCCGGCTCACAACTGCTGATCGCTGGCGGAATCATGGTGCCTGACGCCGCTTCCATTGCCGAGAGCCAGACATCGCTCGACCGGACGTTCGATATCGTGCTGCGGCCGATATCGCATGCGGAGCTGGGCGAAATCCGCATCGACAAGGATCTTTTCGCCGTCGGGCGGACACAGCCGCCTTTTGCCGCGGCGCGGCCCGAAGTCGTGGTCGATGTCTCGCGCCGTCACGCGCGCATCTTTCGCGAGGGCGCGGCGGCCTACGTGGCCGACCTGGGCAGCAAGAACGGCACGGCGGTCAATGGTATCGAAGTCACCCAGAAGCCCCACGTGCTCAAGGACGGCGACGAACTCAGCTTTGCCGGCGCGCTCGCGTTTCGCGTGAGCTTCGCGCCGCGCACGGTGCGCGCGCCCGTGCGGGCGACCGTGGTGACGCTCACGCCGGAGCGCGCCGATCTCGGTCTGCAGCAGATCGTCGTCACGAGTTTTCCGTTCCTGGTCAGCAAGGCCGACGAGACCTTCTCGCAGTATCACGACGCGTATCCGCACCAGGTGAACTATCTGTCGCGGCGTCATGCGCACATCTATGCCGAAGACGACGCGATGTACGTCGAAGACCTCGGCAGCACCAACGGCACGTTCCTCGACGGCCAGCGGCTCGACGATCACGCGGTCAAGCTCGAAGACGGCCAGCGGATCGCCTTTGGCGGCGAGCACTTCGTCTACCGGATTGGCCTCGAGAGCACGAGTGGAAGCGATGCCACTGTGACGGCGACGCGCGAACACCGCGCCTCGGTGCTCGCCGAAGACGCCGACCGCACGACGTTCATTGGCAGCGCGCACTCGTTTCTCGACATTTTCTGCACGCCGCCCGCGCCCGCGCAGGACGACGAAATCAACCCCGATGCGCCGCAACCCGCGCCGGAACCGGGCCACGACGCGCGACGCCGGCGCGGCAGGGTCGAGCTCTTCCTGAGCGAGTTGAGCGAAGCGCTGGGCGGCAGCGGGAAGATCAACATGGGCGCGTTCGCGCGCTGGGGCGGCGGCGGGATTGCCGTGATCCTCGCGCTCGTCGCGCTCACGTATTTCCAGGGCGCGCCGCAGCGCGACATGCAGGCGTTGCTCACGAGCGGACAGTTCGAAAGCGCGGCGCGCATGGCCGATCAATATCTCACGCGCCACCCGAACGACAGCACGTGGCGCGCGATGGGGACGGAAGCGCTCATCAAGGCGAACGTGCCCGACTGGGTCGCCGCGATCAACGCGCGCGCGTTCGACCGTGCGCGCGCCATCGTGGAAGACATGCGTACGCTCGCGCGCCACAATCCGGACGCCGCGCCGCTCGTGGAAAACATCGGGTGGATCGGCGCACTGCAATCGTTCGTGCAGGGACGGGGCGGTTCGCAGGCGCCGATCCGCATCTATCGCGACGAGGCGCCGATCCACGCGCTGACGAGCCGCTGGAACGACGACCCCGGCGAGCACCAGCGTGCATTCGACCGCATCTCGGCGTATGTGCCGGCGTTTGCTGGCGTGTATGCGGATTCGCTCAGCCACTTGCGCAAGCTGCAGAGCGATGACTCCGTGTATGTGGCCGCGCTCGATCGCATCCATCAGGCCATCGACAGCGCGCTCGCGAGCGATCGTTTCGACGCGCTCACGGCGATGCTGAACGACTACGCGCAGCGCTATCCGCGCCTCGCCGGGCTCGATGAGGTGCGCGCCGACGTCGACCAGTATCAGCAGATCGACAGCGAGGCGCACGCGGGCCATGCGCAGGCCGTGCACGACAGCCTGGCCGCCGCTCACTTCGCCACGCCGCCCTTCGCAGCCCATGCGGGCGCGCTCGAAAAGCTGGCGCTAGCGGGAGGGCATGGTGAATCCGCGCCAGCTCATTGAGCGCCTGAGCAAGGCGTTCGGCATGCATGGGGGGCGTGCCGCGGCCGAACCGCCGCGGCCGCTTGGCGAGGCGCTGGGCGACCACAGCGAGGAAGGCGTGGCGATCCTCACGGCGCGTCCGTGGCGCCTCATCGAAGCCACGATCATCACGATGGTGGCACTCGTGGTGTGCGGCCTCCTGTGGTCGTTCGTCGGCCGCGCCGACGTCATCGTGAGTGCGCCGGGGGCGCTGGCCCCGGAATCCGAGGTGCGCCGCATCTACGCGCCCGTGGATGGGGAACTCGTGGACATCTACATCGCCGAAGGTCAGCCCGTGGAGAAGGACGACGTGATCGGCCGCATCAACGCGCGCGGCGCGATCCAGGCGGCGACCAACGCGCTCGACGCGCGCCTGAAGCTCGACGACGCCGAGCGCGACTGGAAGGAGTTCCCCGAGAAGAAGGCGCTCATGGAGCGCAAGGCCGAGGCGCTCAAGGCGCAGATGGACGTTGAAACGCATCTGCACGAAACGCGCGTGGCGGAGGGCACGAGCAAGCTCCAGCAGGCCGAGAATGCCCAGCTCGACGAAGCGCGCGGCAATATCGACAACGCGCGCCACGTGCGCGACCTCGCGAAGGAAGACCAGGACAAGTACGAGCGGCTGTTCGCGCTGCCCGGCGGCGGCGGGGTCTCGCAAAGCCAGGTCGAGGAAAAACGCAGCGCGTTCCTGCAGGCCGATAACAACTACCGGATCGCCCAGGCGCGGCTCAGCGAATTGCAGGCGCAAACGAGCCACGAGTTCGCCCAGGCGAAGGCGCAGCTCGAAGGCAGCGCCGGGCAGCTCACGTCGCTGCGCATCGAATACGACGCGACAGAGCGCGAAATCGCCAATACCGAGGACAAGCTGCGCCTGCAGGTGCAAACCGCGCGCCTTGCCGCCGACGCCGCGGCGCGCATCCGCTTCGAGAACATCGACAAGGACAACTTCCTGCTCGTGCTCGCGCCGGTCTCGGGCGTGATTACCGACGTGACGACGACGCAGCCCGGCGACAAGATCCAGGCGAACACGCCGCTAGGGGGCATTGCGCCGGCCAACGCGCGCCCGGTCGTGAAGGTGGCGATTGCGGAGCAGGACCGCGCGTTCCTGCACGAGGGCTTGGCCGTCAAGCTGAAATTCAACGCGTTTCCGTACCAGCGCTATGGCGTGGTGGACGGCACGCTCGAGTATATTTCGCCGACCACGAAGCCGCAGGCGCAGACGAAGGAGCCGGTTTACGAAGGGCGCGTGCGTCTCGCGCGCGATCATTTTTCGATTGGCGGCGCGACCTATCCGTTGCGCTACGGCATGACGGCGACCGCCGAAATCGTGGTGCGCGAGCGGCGCCTGATCGACTTCGCGCTGGACCCATTCCGCCAGGTCGCAGGCTGAAGGCGCTAACCAGTTCAGTATTCGGGAATCGGAAATCAGGGGAACGCAATGACGACAATCGTACGGATCGACGATGAAGCGATCGGCACGGAAGATTTCATCCGCGTGCTGAAACTCACGGGGCAGTTCGAGAGCCTGGTCGAACAGCAGGTGCGCGACCGCCTCACGGTCATCGCCGCGAAAAAGATGGGCGTGAAGGTGGAGCCCGACGAAATCCAGCAACGCGCGGACCAGTTTCGCCGCGTACGCGGGCTGCACCGCGCGGCGGACATGAATCGCTACCTGGACGTGTTCGGTATCAGCCTCGACGAATTCGAGCACTTCATCACCGATACGCTCTATCAGGAGAAGACCTTCAGCCTGATCTGCAACGACGAGGCGGTCGAAAGCTATTTCAAGCTCAATTCGCCGAAATTCGACAGCATCGAAGTGAGCCACATCGTGGTGGACTCCGAAGGCAAGGCGCGCGAGGTGATGTCGATCCTGGAGGACGAGCCGCAGGCGTTCGGCGAAATGGCGCGCGAGCATTCGATCGCCGATACCAGCGAGCGCGGCGGCGTGATCGGCAAGGTGCTGCGCGGGTCGTTGAAGACGGACATCGAGGCGAAGGTGTTCAATGCGCAGGTCGGCGACCTGCTCGGCCCGTTTCCCGCGCCGGACGGCTCGTTCTTCGAAATCTTCTGCGTGACGGCAAAGCACCCGGCGTCGCTCGAAGCGGACGTTTCTTCCGAGGTGCGGCGGCTCTTGCGCGAAGAGTGGCTCGCGGAGCGCGCGCAAGAACATATCATCGACGCGCACTGAGCGCGCAGAGCCACGCAGATGGACACCCAGGCGCCCCTACCGGCCAGCGCGCCGTCGCTGGTGGATTTTCTCGCATCGGTCGAACCGCTCTCGCTCTTTTCGCGCGAAGAACTCGACCGTCTCGCCGCGCAGGTCGAAACGCAGAGCTACGCGTTCGGCGACACGCTGTGCAAGCGCGGCGAGCCCGCCGCCGGACTCTATGTGATCCGCTCGGGCTCCGTGCGGCTCATCGCCGAAGAGCGCGGCAAGGAAATGAGTCTCGGCGTGCGCAAGGAACGCGAAGTGTTCGGCGAAATCGCCATGCTGCGCGATTACTGGCACGAAGTGTCGGTGCGCGCCTCCGCGAAGACCGAGGTGCTTTGCATTCCCCGCGCGGCGCTCGAACCGCTGCTGGCCGCGAATCCGGCCGCGCAGTCGTTCGTGACGAGCTATGTGGCGATCAGCTCCGCGGGCGGCTTCGTCACGCGGCTGTTCGACCTGCGTGGCAAGCTCTCGCGCGCCGAACTGGAAGAGTATGTGTCGAGCGTGGGTGTCAAGCGCGTGAGCGCGGGCAAGGAGATCATCCATCAAGGCGCCGGTGGCGACACGCGCCTGTATGTCGTGCGGCAGGGCGAGGTCAGTATCGCGCGCGAGGAAGAAGGCAGCGTCTATCAGATCGCGAAGCTCGGCGCGGGGGAGATCTTCGGCGAACGCGCGTGCCTGCTGCGCCAGGATCAGCCCGCGAGCGTCACGGCGGTCACCGATGTGCGGCTGCTGGTGATTCCCGAGAAGACCGTGCATTTCATGCTGGAGCGCAACCCGAAGCTGCGCGAGGTGCTGGAAGAGCGCGTGCGCTTCAACGAGCGCGAATTGCAGCGGCAGAAGAAGCTCGCCGAGCGCCGCAGCCGGCCCGTTGCCGTGGACAGCGGGGCGGATGCTGCATTCAGCGAACGCGTGGTCAAGCGCTTCGTGCTGGTCGAGCAGGCCGAGGAGATGGATTGCGGTGCGGCGTGCCTCGCCATGATCTGCCGGCATTACGGCATTCCCATGACGCTCGGCAAGCTGCGCGACCTCGCGAACGTGACGACGCAGGGCGCGACGCTGGACAGTCTCGCGCGCACCGGCGAGGCGCTCGGTTTTACCACGCGCGGCGTGCAGTGCACGTTCGAGGCGCTGCAAGGGTTCGAGTTGCCCTTCATCGCGCACTGGGAGGGCTACCACTATATCGTCGTGTACGGCGTGTCGAAGCAGTGGGTGAGGGTGGCCGACCCGGCGCTCGGCTTTCGCAAGCTGAGCGTCGAAGCGTTCGAGCGCGGCTGGAACGGCACGTGCCTGCTGTTCACCGAGGTCGAGACCACGGGCGCGCAGGCGGCGACGCGCTCGCCATGGGTGCGCTTCATCGGCTATCTGCTGCCCTACCGGAAAATACTCGCGCACCTGTTTCTCGCCACCTTCGTGATCCAGCTGCTGGGCGTGGTGCCGCCGCTCATTATCCAGAACATTCTCGACAGCGTGATCGTCCACCAGAACGTGAGCCTGCTGCATCTCCTGATTGTGGGGCTGATTATTTCGCACGTGTTTACGCAGCTCATGACGACGATACGCGCGCATCTGTCGAATTTCATGGTGCGCAGTCTCGACTTCGCGATGATGTCGCAGTTCTTCAAGCACACCATGTCGCTGCCGTTCTCGTTCTTCGCGCGCCGCAAAACAGGCGACATTTTCGCGCGCTTTCAGGAGAACCAGACGATACGCGCGTTCCTGACCGAATCGACGGTGACCACGGCGCTCAACCTGCTGATGATTTTCATCTACTTCACGATCATGTTCCTCTACAACGTGAAGCTGACGCTGCTGCTGATCGCGTTCGTGATTCCCATCATGGCGCTCACCGCCATTGCGACGCCGCGCATCAAGCGCTACGCGCGCGAAGTCTTTGCCGTGTCCACCGACGCGCGCTCGATGCTGATGGAGACGCTCGGCGGCGTCGAAACCGTGAAGGGTATGGGGATCGAAAGAGCGGTGCGCCTGAAGTGGGAGCGCAAGTACGCGAAGTCGCTCGAAGTGCAATATCATGCGCAGGCGTTCCATATTCTGGTTGGACTCGGCAGCCAGTTGCTCAACGCCGCGACCACGATCGTGATTCTCTGGGCGGGCGCCACGCTCGTGCTCGATCAGGAGTTGAGCATCGGGCAACTGATTGCGTTCAATGCGTTCATGGGCAGCGTGCTCGCGCCGCTCATGGGGCTCGTCGGGCTCTGGAGCCTCATGAACGACGCGGCTGTCGCGATGGAGCGGCTGGGCGACGTGCTCGACATCGAGCCCGAGCAAAAGCCCGCCGACCTCGGTTCGCGCGTACTGCTTCCCGACCTGCAGGGCGACATCGAATTCGACGGCGTGTATTTCCGCTATGGCGGCAACGAAACGCCGTATGTGCTGGAAAACATCAGCTTTTCGGTGGGGCGCGGCCAGATGGTGGCGATCGTGGGGCGCAGCGGTTCCGGCAAGACGACGCTCGCGAAACTGCTGGTGGGCTTCTACGCGCCGACCGAAGGCAAGATCAACGTGGACGGCTACGACATGAGCGCGATCGACCACGCATACTTTCGCGCCCAGGTAGGCTACGTGATGCAGACGAACCTCGTGTTCTCCGGCACGATTGCCGAGAACATCGCATGCGGCGATGCCACGCCGGACTGGCGGCGCATGGAGGAAGTGGCGCGCATGGCCGATGCGCACGCGTTTATCAGCAAGATGCCGCTCGGCTACGAGCAGGTGGTGGGCGAGCGCGGCATGGGCCTTTCAGGCGGGCAGATCCAGCGTCTTTGCATTGCGCGTGCGCTCTATCACGACCCGCGCCTGCTCGTGTTCGACGAAGCCACCTCGTCGCTCGACACGCAGTCGGAGAGCAACATCCTTTCGAACATGCACGACATACTGCAGGGCCGCACGGCGCTGATCATCGCGCACCGGTTGAGCACCATCATGCGGGCGGACAAGATCCTCGTGCTCTACGAAGGGGCGATCGTGGAGCAGGGGCGGCACGAAGAACTCGTCGAGCGCAAGGGCATGTATTACCAGCTCGTGCAAAAGCAGCTGGGGGCGTCATGAAACTCTTCGATCCGCACGGATTCGGCAGCTCCGTTGTTTCGTATGCCGGGCTGCTCGAGAAGATCGAGATCCTGCGCTCCACGCTGCGCTGGGCGCCGCGGCTCGAACGCACCGACATCGAAAAGCTCTTGAACCAGTCGAACGCGCTGCGCGAGGAAGTCATGCAACTCTCGCGCAAGGAGCGCTTCGTCGAGGCGGCGGCCGAGGCGCCCGAAGCGCTCGATGCGCTGGCGAGGCCGGACCCCCTCACGCCTACCGCGCACCGGCGGCGCGAGGCGCTGATCGAACGCAGCTTCATCTTCGAAGGCATATTCGGCGATAACCCGAAGCTGCTCGCCGCGCTGGAGATCGCAGAAAAGGCGGCGCCGACCGACCTGCCCGTGCTGATCGACGGCGAGAGCGGTACGGGCAAGGAGTTGATGGCGAAGGTGATCCACGCCAACGGTGCGCGCGCCGACCGACCGTACATCTCGGTGAATTGTGGCGCGATACCCGAGAACCTGCTCGAATCGGAGCTGTTCGGGCATCGCAGAGGGGCGTTCACGGGGGCGTCGAGCGATCGCAAAGGGAAGTTCGAAAGCGCGCATACGGGGACGATCTTTCTGGACGAGATCGGCGAGTTGCCGCTGCAGGGGCAGGTGAAGCTGCTGCGCGTGCTCGAATCGCACGAGATCCAGCGGGTGGGCTCCGATGAGCCTATCGGGGTCGACACGCGCATCGTTGCCGCGACCAACCGCAATTTGCGCGAACTCGCCGCGCAGGGGCTGTTTCGCGAGGATCTGTTTTATCGGCTGAGCGTGATTCATGTCACGCTGCCTGCGCTGCGCGAGCGCAACGACGAGATTCCGCTTTTGATTGCCTATTTCGGCGACGAGGCTGCTGCGCAGCTCAAGCGGCGGCCTATGAAGCTTACGCCCAAGCTGCGCGATTTTCTGCTCACGTATGCTTATCCGGGGAATATTCGCGAACTGCGTAATCTCGTGTATCGGCTTTCGTGCCTTGCGGGTGAGACGGCCGATATCGAGCATCTGCCCGATGATATTCGGCCCAAGTCTGCTGCGCTGGCTTTGCGGGTGGCGGAGGCTGAAGCGGCAGGTGCGCCGCTGTCACTGAGCGATGCGAAGCGCGCTGCGAGTGATGAGGCCGAGAGGGCGTTTCTCGAGCGTGGGTTGCAGGAGACCGGGGGCACCGTGGCGGAGCTTGCGAGGCGCTGTGATATGAATCGGTCGCATTTGCAGATGCTGCTTAAGAAACATGGGATTCATTCTAAGGATTTTCGGCATGCCGAGAAGGTGAATCATGAGAAGGGGTCTTGAGTTTGGAGCCCAGCGGGCGCTATTTTTAGCGCGGTTAGCGCCCAACAGCAGGATTAACCAGCGTCCGATCCGACGCAACCGGATCATCGACCTTCACCACCACAGCGGTAATGTTATCCCGCCCCCCAGCCTGCAAGGCCATCTCAACGAGCAAATCAGTGGCATGCTGGCAATCCCCAGCCTCGAGCGCCCGCACCATCTCGGGCGCCTGCACTTCATTACTCAACCCATCGCTGCAAAGCAAAAAGAGGTCTCCGTCGCGCACGACGATGCGGCCTTCGTCAAGATCAAGCCAGTCTGCCGCACCGACGGCCCGTGTTATCAAATGCTGCGATGGATGGTGGCGCGCCGCTTCGGCGCTCAAATGCCCCTGCGCCTGTAGCTCCGCCACGTAGCTATGGTCCGTCGTGAGCGCTTCGAGCTGCGCATCGCGATACAGATAGATGCGGCTGTCGCCCGCCCATAACCAGGCAAATTCACGCCCCTTCGCCATCAGCACGGCAACGGTGCTGCCGATCATGCGCACCCCGCGCCGCGCCGCTTCTTCGCGCAACTGGTGGTTCACCGTCTGCAGCGTGCCGCGCGCCGTGGCCGAGAAACTGGTGAGCGCGTTGGGCACGACAATGGCCCCAAGCGCCCGCACGATCATGCCGCTGGCCAGATCGCCCGCCGTGTGCCCGCCCATGCCGTCGGCCACTGCCCACAAGCCCCGCTGGGGCTGATCGAGACATGCATCCTCGTTGAGCGCCCGCACACGGCCTACGTCAGTGCGCGATGCCGAGCTCCATAACAATCCGCCTGTCACGATCGAGCCTCCATAGGCTACGCGACGAGTCCGTTATTCCTGCCGTTCTGGCCCACGTTTACCGCAACGTTCGAGTTCGACGCCGAATTGGTCACGTCGAGCGTCTGGTACTGATTGACGACCTGATTCGCGTAGAACGTGTTGTTGGTCTGGTAGAGGTTGATGACGGGTCCGAACGGCGAAGGCTGCGCGGGCTGGTAGGGCTGTATCCAGCCGAATACCCACGGCGCGCCTGCGCCCCGGATAAACGACATGGCCTTGCGGTCGAGATCGCATTGCAGATGAAGGTCGGTGATGGCGAGCGAGGTCATGACAGGTCTCCGTCAAGATGATGGCCGCGGGCACGCGGCGTTCCGACCATACCTTGCAAGCAGCATGCCATTTTTCGGCGAAACGCGGCGCTCGCGCGCCATCTCCCCGTGAGGCTTGCCCCATATGACATCGCGTTCGCGCAGCGCGTTCCGCGCGCGCCCGCGTCTCGTGCGGCCGCGGTGCGATGGTCGTGCACTCGCCAACACGTTGGTTGCCGGTCGTCATCAGGACTCCGACACATACGCCAGCGCGCTTCGTGAGGCGGTTTGGCGGCGAACTGATGGCTCGGCGCCGACACAATCGAAGCGCTCGAGTTGGCATGTCGCCGACACACTGGCGCCTCCAGCGCCTACGTTCTCCCGCTACGCCTTATCCAACCGTGATCGGCCGCCTGGCATGTCTGATGCAGGGTAGTTGGCAACCGGCAAACCGTTGAGCAGCACCGGAAGCCGGCAACCAGCCAGACGGATGCAGCCATGAGCCCCGACCTCCAACCGACGATGCACGCAGACGAACCGCCGCTCGGCGCGCATCTCGTGTCGCGTCGCGCGGGCTACAACCATCACGGCATCTATGTCGGCGGTGGGCGCGTCGTTCATTACGCCGGCTTGTGCGTGTCGCTGCATCGCGGTCCGATCGAAGAGGTCACGCTCGAACGTTTCGCGGCCGGCTACGAAGTCGCCGTCGTCGCGCATCCGTGCGCGGCCTTCGTGGGCCGCGAAGCTGTCGCGCGTGCGCGCTCGCGTCTCGGCGAAGACCGCTACCGCCTGCTCAGCAACAACTGCGAACACTTCTGCACCTGGTGCGTGGACGGCAAGGGCCGCAGCGACCAGGTCCGCAC
The DNA here is from genome assembly GCF_040965595.1 of Paraburkholderia sp. EG287B. Classification (NCBI taxonomy): domain Bacteria; kingdom Pseudomonadati; phylum Pseudomonadota; class Betaproteobacteria; order Burkholderiales; family Burkholderiaceae; genus Paraburkholderia; species Paraburkholderia sp. EG287B. The sequence goes on along the minus strand of NZ_JBFRCG010000006.1, from coordinate 346,502 downwards.
CTGCATTGCCCATCCGCTGGCCGGCTTGCGCGTGGTGCGCGCGCTGATTCACGCGCGCCGCGTGCAGGCCAGCCGCCAAACGTACGCCGCGCGGGCGGTGTGAACGCCAGATCCAGTCGAGACCATTACGACACGCATCGCCACTTGCATCGGAGACCATCATGAATTCCGCCGAAACTTCGCTGCGCACCCTCGTCGACAAGTGGCTCGCACCCAACGCGCGCGTGCCGGCCCGTGTGGTGCGTTTCAGCCGCACGCAGGAGCAACGGCAGCGCTACGTCTGCGTAGAAGCGGTGCATCCCGCGCGCACGATTGCAATCTTCTTCTTCCGCCACGACGATGGCACGTGGTGCGTATTTCCGCCTGCCAGCACACGTCCGGCGATGACCGCGCGCGCGACCTGAATTCAGCGCAGCAGCGTCGGGCGGGGCCGCGCCGAGGGGACGGTTGTCGGCCCCCGCTGCGCGGGCGAGCCTTCGATCTCCACACGTACGCCGATAAATGGCCGCGGCACGAGTAGCGTGCGCTGCGAGGCGACGCGGGCGCCGCCCACGATCGCGGCCATGGCCTGCCTGTCCAGTTCCACGCTTTCCGGAAGGTCCTTGATGACGATAATGCTCATGGTCTGCTCCACGTGAGCGGATTGGGCTAGAGGGGAGTCGTTTGAGTATAGGCGGTGGCGCGCGGCGCACGTAAACAAGCAGGCGGCGCCTCGCGGCGCCGTCTGCATGATCCCTTCGCGGCAGCGGCTAAAACATCACGCCGGTGTTCGCGTATTGCGAGGGATTGACCTTGAGATTCAGCGGCCCGAAGCCAGCGCCGATATAACCGATATTGTTGAGCGCGGCGACGTCGACCACCTGAACCTGCGAGATGTTCTGCACGATGTTGGGCGAGACCGTGATGTTGGCGATCGGGCCGTAGCCACCGTAGGAGCTGCCGTTGCCGCCGCGTACGGCTGCCATGGCGCGGCGGTCGAGCGCCGTTCCGGGAGCCAGCTCGCGGATAACGAGGGAACTCATGATGAGCCTCCAGTTGCTGATGAATAGGACGGATGGACCCGGGCGGGCGGCACGCGCATGAACGCAGCGTGCGGCCGCGCCGCCGGCGGGACGATCAGAAGTTGATCGTGTTGTGGGCCGTCTGCACCGGGTTGACCGTCGCGTGGATGTTCTGCGCGAAGGCGACGTCGTTGCCCACGTTGTTCTCGATGGTGTTCGTCTGGCCGATCAACTGCTGGGCGTTGAAGTTCGTCGTGTCGTACTTGAACGACGGCGCCGGGTAGTAGCCGGGCCAGAGGCTCAGGCCGCCGCCGCCGCGAACGGCGCTCATTGCTTTGCGGTCGAGTTCTTGCGCGACGCTCAGGTCGGCGATCATCAGCTTGCTCATGACAGTTCTCCAGAAGGGCAGTACGGGGTAGTTGGCGATTGAGCTGCAGTATCTTGCGGGCTCGCTCCTCTTAATGCACAGGGTGTGCCAGCGCCTTCGCGCTAGCCTTACGAACCGCGCGACGCCTTGTGCGACGGGGCTTTGCAGCAAGCCGCCGGGTGCGGGGAGGACCGCTGCCAGCGCCTGCGCGCGAAAACGCTGATGGTGGAAGCCCAACAGCGCGCGGCGAGGCCGTTGGATCTGTGGCAACACGTGCGAGCCAAAGGCCTGGTTCGGGCACCGATTGCACTGCGCGTTGCCGCAGATTAATCTCTCATCAGACCTTGTTGCATGGTTGCAAGCGCGCGCGCCGGCTGAGATCACGGTGCGCGCAGATCCGGCGGCGACTCTGTATGCTTTAAAGACGACGGGACCGCGTTGCAGCGGACTCGACGGGGATCGCGGCAGCAGCCACACGCGGCGCGATCGTGCGCCGTTAACGTGTGACCCAAAGCGCCTCGGCCATCCTGAAGCCGAGTTGAAGGCATGCGAATGATGAGCCTTGCGCAGCTGATCCAGACATTCCAGAGCGGGGCGCTCTCACGCGAGGCGTTCTTCGCCGAGATCGACCACGTGCTCGCGGTCGACGCGGCCAATTGCGCGCGCCTGCGCGAAGCGGTGGACGCGACGCAAACCGTCCACCCGCTGCCCGACGCCGTGTATACCGAGGTCCTGCGCCGCATCGAACATCGCGAGGACAACGCGGCGGCCGTGGACGACTCCACTCGCATCCACGATGCCCTTGCCGCTGCGCGTACCGCCACCACGGGCGACGATGCGGAACACGTGAAGGGGATCGGCGACACGCTCAACGGACGCTTCGTGCTCGAAGAATGTCTGGGTGTGGGCGGCATGGGCACCGTCTACAAGGCGCTCGATTTGCGCAAGCTGGAAGCTTCGGACCGCAAACCTTATATCGCGATCAAGGTGCTGAACGTGCAGTTCCGCGGCCAGCCGACTTCGCTGATCGCACTGCAGCGCGAGGCCCGCAAGGCGCAGACGCTCGCGCACCGCAATATCGTCACGGTGTACGACTTCGACCGCGACGGGCCGCTCGTCTACCTCACGATGGAATATCTGTCGGGCAAGCCGCTCAGCAAGCTGCTGCGCGCGCCCGGTTTCGCGGGTATGCCGTTCGAAAAGGCGCGGCCCATCATTGCCGGGATGGGGCAGGCGCTGGCCTATGCGCACGAGCGCGGCTTCGTGCATTGCGACTTCAAGCCCGCCAATGTTTTCCTCACCGACGGCGGCGAGGTGAAGGTGATCGACTTCGGCATTGCGCGCGTGTTCCAGCGGCCCGAAGAAGATCCCGACGTCACCGTGTTCGATCCCGCGACGCTCGGTGGCATCACGCCCGCCTATGCGAGCCCGGAGATGTTCGAGCATCGCGAACCGGACCCGCGCGACGATGTCTATGCGCTCGCCTGTGTGACCTACGAACTGCTCGCCGGCAAGCATCCGTTCAACCGCAAATCGGCCACCCAGGCACGCAGCGACAAGATGCGCGCCGAGCGGCCGCCTGGGCTCGATCGCGGTCAATGGCGCACCTTGAGTGCGGCGCTTTCGTTTGACCGCGCCTCGCGCACTGCGAGCGTCAATCAGTTTCTCGAAGGCATGGGCGTGCTCACGCATGCACCGGCGTTCCCGGGCGCGCGGGTCGGCGCCATTGGCGTGGGCGCGGTCGTCGTCGCTGCGGGGCTATGGCTAGGCTATCGCATGCTTTCCGGGCATGGGCAAACGGGCGCAACGCCCTCCATGGTCGCTATGTCGCCCGCCAGTGCGATGAAGGCGGCCTCGGAGGCGCCGGCCTCGCCGGTGCTTGCCGCAGTGCCAGCGGCGGTTGTGGCGAGCGTGCCAGCCGCGAGCGCGGTTGCAGCGGCTCCGGCATCGAGCGCGCCGGTGGCCGACGCGGCGTCGATCGCCGCGCTGAACGCGACGCTCGCGCGCATTCCGTGCTCGGCGCTTGCGGCTTCGCTGCCCGAGCACGTGGTCCAGGTGCGTGGCTTTGCCAATACCGGCGAGAACATGGCGCACGTTCATGACGCGCTCGCGCAAACGCCCGGCGGGCAGGCCGCGAAACTCGATGTGACTGCGGTCGAGAACCACAACTGCGAAGTCGTGAGCGCGTTCGCGCCGTATTGGCGCGCCAACCATCTGGCGGGCGGCGGCGCGACGATCCATACCCGGCCGCTCGACGCTCGCCTGACGCAGGGCATGCCGCTCATCGTCGATATCACCACGCCGCATTACGAGTCATACGTCAACGTCGATTATTTTGCGCTCGACGGCAGTGTCGTGCATCTGGTTCCCAGCAACGTCGAGCGCGACAACCAGGCGCCGGCCGGCTTCTCGGCGACGGTCGGAGGATCGGGATACTGGCTCGTGGACAAGCCGTTCGGCACGGAGATGATCGTTTTGCTGATTACGCCGGCGCCGTTGTTCGATGGGCTGCGTCCGGCTGCGGAGTCTCGCTCGGCTTACCTTGCGGCCGTGGGGCAGCAGTTGAAGCAGATGGAAGCACACTACGGCGCAGGGCGTATCGTTGCCGATTTCGTGCAGATCACGACGCACGCGCGTAGTGATGCACAGTAGTGCCCTTCCAGAGTCGTCATTTCCCCGTGACCGATCTGATCGCATCGCGTAGCAGTCCGAATAAAGCCGCTGCCATCACCATCGCGAAGGCGGTGGGCGGGAAAGCCCGCAGCCCGGATTGGCGTGGATTCGACGCCGGCATCAGTCATGTCGCTGTATGCAGTACCGAATGGGCGAGCCGTAGAAGATCGTCGAACTGCGTGACCAGTTCGAAGCAGAGCAGAAAACCGACCGCCGCGACCGGCCCGGGGTAGCGCATGACGTAGCGCATGAAGGGCTTGACCGTGCGTCTTCTCACGGCTCTGCGCGTCATGATCCAGGTAATCACGATGCCGATCAAGGCGCCGACGAGCAGATCCGTCGGGTAGTGATAACCCAGGTACGCACGCGGAAAGCAGACGAATGCCGCGACTGACAGAAACGCAAGAATGCCGATGCCTCGCCAGACGAGGAAGATCCCCATCGCCACTGCCGTCCACAGCATGGCGTGATCGCTGGGAAAGGAACTCCAGTGCATCAGCCCGGCAAGTTGCACCGGTGACGAGGCGAAATGCAGATGCAGGTCCGGCGTGAATAGCGGCCTTTCCCGGTACGGCAGAATGTGCGCAAGGAGGCGCCCCACCGCTAATGCAATCAGTCCGCTCGCCAGCGTGGCGAGTACGATCTCGCGGCGCCAGCCACGCCGCTCGTGTGGCTGGAACCAGATCCACCACAACAACGGGATCAACAGATAGCCCTTGAACGTGTAGAAGTCGGCAATTACCCCAATGGCGTAATTGACCTCGGGCGGAAGCTGGAGTTGGGTGAGGGCTCCCAGAATGACGGTATCGAAGCTGTTCATTATTGTGGCCATCCCGCTGATGAATTCGTGAGAAGAGCGGTCTCGAACAGAATTCTCAACCGCCTCCGCGCCACATACGCAAGGCATTATTCATTTTCTTTTCAAGCCAGCGCACACGGTGAAAGCAATTCGCAGCGGCGAGTTGCTGCGATGCAATCCCGAACCTGCGCATATAGCGTGCCTTTAATCACACTGCAGTGCGTCAAGGCCCCGGCGGCATTCGCATTCAAGGGAATAACATCGCAGAGCGCATGCTCACGTCAACGCACTTCCCGCCTCGAGAGCCTCCATGTCGGAGGGTAGGCATGCGCTCGTGATTGCTGTCTCGTCGCGTCGCGCGACTTCCATGATTTCCCTGTTGTGCCTCGTGTCGGCTTCGCTCCTTCCTGGCCGGTACAGGCAGTCTCGCAAGAAAAGCTGACAGCGTCCAGCGGAGATCCGATGGGGAAGAATTTGTCTTGTGATTGATTCGATCTCCTTTCTATGTGTTGCAAAGGCGGCCAACAGGCCGGCGCGACCCGAGCGCGCACGGAAGTAGTCTTCAAGGGCCTCCGGAGATATTTCGCACATGACCCATGTGCCGTCGACGACGGCGCGATACCGGATCGTGCCACTCGCGTAGTAGAAAGCATCTTCGTCTGGAAATTGTATGAGCACGGTGGCTTACCTCTGTGACTCCCGGACCTGCCTTCAAGCAACTGGCGTTCCTCGCCTCGCCCGTCTGATGCAGTCTGCAAGGGCGCATCAGGGGCTCGTCGTTTGAATCGAAATCACTTCTCAAATCGTTCACCGCGAAAATGTCGGCGAATGCTAGTTGCCCTGATCGGACGACGTGCTGCTGTTGTGGGGCGCAGAAAGCGGTCCATAGCGAAGGTGTTGCGCCACCGACATGGGCACTCTGGGCGAGAACATGCCGACGATCGTGAGCGCGTAGACGACTGCCGCGACGCCCGCCACGACGCGAACGGGACGGGCGATCGCCGAATTGCCGACGACGATGTTGAGGTAGAACCAGATGCCGAGCAACGCGAGCAACAGCAGGCGCGGCATGGGCTTCCAGCCGTCGCGCCCGACTTCGGAGATAGACCAGACGAGTGCCGCGACGAGCGTGAAAAAGACGCTCCAGACGCCTGCCAGGCGGCTTCGCACCATGAGGGTACCCGAGCCGATCAGCGCGAGGCCGGTGACGACGTAGTAGGGCGTGGAACCCATTGCGACGAGCCAGCCGCCAAGCACAGCGAAGGCGGCGCCCACCAGTACCAGAACCTCCCCCGTCTCGGCAGGAGAGGCCTCGTGTCGGTTCGACATAGAAGAGCCCCCGCTCATGCAAATGTCTGGCATCGCGTCGCGCAATTCCAAAAGCCGTCTGGGTCTCTTTGTGTCACCTGGCAATCGGCGTTCACGGCAACGCGCTTCGCTTCTGACGCAATACTCGTACCCTCCCGAGCATCAGAAAAATTTGCAACGGTCTGTGTAAAGGCGAGGGCGTTATTCGTTCGATACATAGCGCCACATTTTTTACCCCGTGCCGTGACCGAAACCACAATCAGCCATGGCGCAGGCGGCGCTGCGGGGCGGCCGCGTAGCGACCAGCACATGTAGGTGAGACAGATTTGGATTTCAAATCAACCATATGAATTATCAGGAGGCTGCAAACTGAGGAAACGAAGCGAGGAGATGCGTTGACATATCTACAAGAAGGCAGTGTAGAAATGGCGCGCACTGCATCGTTTACCCTTGCATTGAATCGAAATCAAAACCGGAATGCCTCCCGAATTCCGCGCTGCCTGGCGCCAGACCTTCGCAGGCTGATCGACTGGCAGCCCCGTCGGCGGGTCGAGAAACAGCTTGCGCTGCGCGAGGTCTTCGTCGCGGCGGCTGAAATCGAACATGCCCATGATGCTGCCTGCCTTGCTGTCGAACGATCCGCCGCCGATGCGTTCTCCGTCGAGCCAGTTGTCCTCGATGAAGCGAACGACCGACGACTGGTCGATCAACGTATGGTCGACGTAGTTCTCCTTTGCCCACGGCGAAATGACGAGAAACGGAATGCGTGCGCCCGGGCCGCAGCGGCCGTTCACGGGTTTGCCGTTGACGCCGTCCTGCGCGGAGCCGGTACCGCATTTCCCCTGGCCGCTGAGGTGATCGGCGATCGAATCGTATGACGCGCTCGTCGGCAATGCGTAAGCGTGGTCGTACCAGCCATCCGAGTCATCCCACGTCACGACGATGGCGGTGCTGGTCCAGTCCGGCTGGCGCTGCAGGAAGTTGACGACCTTCGCGACGAAAGCCTGCTCGTCGAGTGGATCCGAATAGCCCGCGTGACCGTCCTGGAAAGCGGGGGCCTTGAGAAAGCTCACGGCCGGAAAGTTCCCCGCGCTCACCGCGCCAAAGAAGTCGTCGGAATCGTACTGATGATTGGCGGGGTCCGGAGTTCGGCCATCTCTTTCCAGCGTATGCCCGATCGCCTCGATCGAACTCGGGCGCAGATGCTTCGGGTTCGACGTCGACGCGTAATACTGGAACCAGTTGTGGTGTGGGATGTAGTCCGCCGTGGCCGAGCCGACGACTGCCGATAGCGTGCTGCGCCTGCACCCGGTCGTGCCGTTGCTGTTCACGGTCTCGAGATTGAAGCCGCCCATGAAGCCGCCCCACGAGATATTGCGGGCATTCAGGAGGTCGCCGATATTTCGGCCCGTCATGAGGACGGTGTCGCGCTGGCTCGAGCATTGGTCGAAGGCAGGGTCGACGTCGTCGATCAGCGTGAAGCCGCCCTGTCCGTCGTTCACGTAGTAGGAGCCCGGGGCCGACGGCTGTTTCGTCGTGCGCACGGGCTTCACGCCGTTGGTTTGACCCGAGACCACCTCCAGGGCACCCGGCGTCGAGGGGCCATAGGTCGATGTCCATGCGTTGTCGCTCATCGCGAAGCGCTGCGCGTAGTTCCACAGCGCAGTGACCGTGTTGCCGTCGTAATAGCCCATCACCTGGCGACGGCTTCCAGACTCACTGGCGCTGTCGTTCGGCCCTTTGCCCGTGTACTTCGGGAACAGGTCGACGGCGCCGTTGTCGTAGGCTTGCTGTTCTGCCGCATAGGCGTGATCCTGGTCGGCGGTGGCCGCCTGCGTACGGTCGATGCGGTACGGGTTCGCTGCGCCCGTGCCATTGGCCGGATTCGTGGCATTCGGATTTCTGGAGAGGAGCGGCCCTGAGAGACCATTGACCCTGGGCGTACCGGGCAGTGCGTTGAACGCCGGTTCGTCTGAGGGATTCGCCGCATGCGGATAGGTTGCAAAGTAGTGATCGAACGAGACGTTCTCGCCATAGATCACGACCAGGTGCTTGATCGGGGTGGCAGTATGAAGGTCGTTCGGCCGATTCATGTGCTGGTCGTCATTCGCGCCCCACGCAATGGGTAATGAGAATGCCGCGGCTAAGAGCGAACCAGGCGCTAGATGACGCCAGTGCATGTCGGGCTCCTGTAAGTTGCGTTTCCTCGTAGCGCAATGGGAGTTCCCGGCTGGCGTTGCCGCGGCGATCGCAAGCGAGGGCCAGCGTGTGCTGGCCCTCGCCGAACTACACCACGCGCACGCCGCAGTCTCCAACCAGCATCACGGCTTGATCGACGGAGAGTATCGTGCCTTTGAGATGCTGCAGCACATCGGAGAGTCGAAACCCGCTTAGGTCTACAGAGCGTAGGTCCGCACCGTCAAAGCGGCTGTCGCGCAGCTGTGCGTTGCGCAGGCTGCCGCCTTCGAATACGGCGTCGCGAAAGTCGCAATCGGACAGATCCGCGTCGGTGAAGTTCAGTGCCTCGAGGGTTTGTTTCCGGAAGGAGAGTCCCTTCAGGTCTGCGCCAACCAGCAGTGAATCGTGAAAGCTGAGCCCCAGGGTGCGGGCGTCGACAAAGCGGGCGCCCGTGAGCTTCACCTCGGTAAAAGCCGCCGACGCGAGTTTCGAGCCTGTCCAGTCGGTATTGTTCAGATCACTGCGGTAGAAACGCGCGTCGCCCAGATTGGCGTAGCGAAATCTCGCGGCTGCGCCCTTGCACGCCAGCCAGCGGCTTCTCGAGAGTTCGCAGTGCTCGAGCAGGGTGTGCTCGAAGCTGCACTGTGTGAATCGGGCGGCGCGGAGATCGAGATTCGAAAGATCTTCGCCGTCGAAACTGCAGTGCTCGAACGTCGGTTCGTCGCCGCATTCTCGCAGCAGGCGGGTCAGCGCTTCGCGGTCGAAAGTCAAACCGCTGAACAGCGCGCCTGCTCCGGTTGACGGGTCTTTTGTGTTGCTGCGCATCTGTGCAGACTCCTCATACTGAGGGATGCGCAGCGTCTTCTCCACAGCGCGTCCCCTCAACTTGGTGAAAGTAAGGTTGACGCCGCGGCGGAATTAGAACCCAGCAACTGGGCGCAGGAGATACCAACCTGCCACTCTATTTTCGGCGGAGAAGATTCTATCGTTTCCGCCGTCGCGGGCACAAGGTCATCGGCTATCTGCCTCGCTAGCCCACGCGCGTATCTGGTCGATGGTGGCCGTAGCGCCGCCGCATACGACAACCAGAATCTTCCTGTATCGGGTCAAGGCCGGATGCCTCTCGTAGGCGACGGACAGCGCTGCGCCGCAAGCCGGCTCGACCAGAATGCGGTGATCCGCGAGAAAACGCTCGCAGGCAGCGAGTGCGCTGGAGTCCGACACGACGAGGCTGTGGACAGGGTGCTCGTGCACGCAGCGCAATGCCTGCTCGCACACGCGCTTGGCGCCGAGTGACGTGGCGACGCTGGAGATACACGGCAACGCCACCGTGTGACCCGCCTCGATAGCGGCATGGAGTGAAGCGGCGCCATCGGTTTCGACGGCCAACACCGGCACGTCGTGCCAATGATTGCGCTGCAGGCCTTCCACCACGCCAGCAAGCAGACCGCCGCCGCCGACGGAAAGCACGACGGCATCCGGCTTGAAGCGGGCCTGGGCAACTTCATCGATCATCGAGGCATGGCCGTGCCACAGCAGCGGATCGTCGAAGGGATGCAGAAACGCGTCCGTCGCGCCCAGCAAAGTCTGCGCGAACTGGTTGGCCTCCTGCCAGGAACTGCCGTGCACCACGACCTCGGCAGCTTCCAGGCGGAGCAACTCCTTGGCGCGTTCCGTCGTCGTTTCCGGCACCACGACTAGTACGGGAACGCCCAGGCGCCGGCCCGCATACGCCACGGCAAGACCCGCATTCCCCCCGGACGAGGAAACGAAACGCTGCGCGCCACGACTTTGGTGGACAGAGCAAGCATGGCCGATGCCCCGGATCTTGAACGATCCACATGGCTGCAAGGCGTCGAGCTTGAGCCACACGGATTGTTCACCAGGGACGCTCAAGGCGCGCGACTCCACCAAAGGGGTTTCAAAGTGCAGATTCATTGCGATGGGCTTCCAGGTTTGCGATCGGACCAACCGTTCTTCTGCTGATCCTAAAGAGGAAGGGGGAGTCTGGCTTGTAAAAAATTGACGCGCGCGGCGAGTGAAGGCCCATCGGCTCAGTAGGCGGACGGGGCCACGCCAAACGCGTGACGGAATGCCTTGTTGAAATGGCTTTGATCGTAAAACCCGACGCCCTGGGCGACTTCGGCGATGGTTTGCTTGCCGCGTGCGAGCAAGGTGCACGCTTGTTCCAGTCGCAGACGCAGCAGCCAGGCGTGTGGCGTCATGCCAACCGTCTGCTTGAAGCGGCGCAAAAAATGAAAGCGCCCGAGGCCGCACAAGCTAGCCAGTTCATCGAGCGTGATTTTCTCGGCCAGATGAAACAGGCAATAGTCTTTGAGCCGTTGCCAGTGCATGGGCGAGAGCGTGCCTTGAATGGCCATCGGCTTGATGGCTCCCGACTGGCTAAACAGGCAATACAGCAGGGAAAGCCATTCCGACTGCACGGATAGCGAGGAAGCACCCGGCGACGATCGCATCGCGTCGTGGAGCTGCAACAAGTGCGCAGCCAGTGTCGGATTCTCGATCATCATGGCTTTCAGATCGGGCTCGCGAGCCGAGTCCGTTACCTCGGTCGTGACGTCTTGCAGCAGGTCCCGGGACAGCCTGAAGGTCCTCAGCGTATACGCATTGCCGCTTTCTCCAGCGCCGTCATGGATCTCGCCGGGCGGCATCAAGGAAATGCGACCCGGCCCGAGCAGTACTGCCTCGCCGTTCGCGCATTGGCGCTGAATCCCTTCGGTCACGAGCCCGACGTGATAGTCAAGATGGTAATGCCGGCCGAAATTGAACGCCTTGAAACGCCCAGTGCCAAGAACCAGTCCCGGAAGATCGACGAGCCGTTCGTACTCCACGCCATCGCTCATTTCAAATCACGTAGTCACTCTTGCGGCAGATTTAAGGGGCCGCACCAGACGCGAGTGTCGAGGCACTCGAGGCTTTTTCCGGCGCGGCACGACGAGTATATGTCAGCAGCCGCGCTGCCGGCCTTACTCGATATTGAAATGGACGCGGATGTCCTGCTCGCTTTCGACCGGATGCCCTTGCTTCATTGCGGGGAAAAAATGCCAGTTTCGAAGCGTCTCCAGCAGCAACTGGTTCAGGCGCGGGTTCTGGGTGGGTTTGACGAGCGCGACGTCGACCGAACCGTCGGGATGGATCGTGAAGCGAGCTAGCGCGATGGCCCGATATGCAGACTCGCGCAGATCATCGGGAAGCACGGGCAACGGCTGGATGAGCGGATGCGCGGTGGTATCGCCGGACGCTGCGGAAGCGGCGCCAGACGGGGCGGAGGTAGCCGATGCGCTTTCGGCGTTGGCATGGGCTGTCGTGGCGGCCGGCGGCGCGGGCACAGGCGCCGGCAACGGGGATTCGGTATGCGCAGTCAAGCGCGTGGGAGCCGGCGCCGCAGGCCGATTCATCGGCCGAGCCACGTGTGCAGGGCGGGATGGCGCTGCGATGCTCGGCGCAGGGCGTGCGACTGCGGCCTGCGGTTGGGGCGGCGCTGGCGTTGTGATTTCTACCACGCGCGCATCGAGCGTCAACGAACGGGCGGGTTGCGAATTTTCCGCAAGACCGGCCACGAACATATTGACGAATGCGGCCCACACCGCGAGCGCCACGACGCATCCGGCCAGGGCTCTCGGGCCGCGTGCGTCCAGCAGCCTGACGAAGCGCGCGATGCTACGGCTGGTCACGGTGGACCGCAATGAGGAAATGGCCGGCTCCGCCCAGACGGGCCTGAAGCATGGCCTGCACGACCAGCCCGTTCGGAGCGCCGGCGTCCGCGGCCACCACCACGTTTCCATCGGCAGCGAGCTGCCGCTTTACCGTTCCCGCCACTTCATCGAGCGGCACGTCCTGGCGGTTCACCGCGATCTGTCCGCCGCGGCTTACGCTGAGTGTGAGGGGCTGCTGCGCGGCAAGCGGTTGCGCCGCGCCGCGCGGCAGATCGAGTTTGACCGCGTCGAGCCGCTGCATCGTGAGCGACGCGAGCATGAAGGTGGCGAGCAGGAAGAACATCACATCGATCATCGGAATGATCTCGATGCGACCGCGCTTCGATGCCCGGGAACGGCGCAGCTTCATGACCTTTGCGCCTCGTGTTCCTGCGCGAGTCTCACGTTGCTGAGCCACGTGCTCGCGATCGCTTCGAGTTCGTCCATGAGCCTGTCGATGCGCCTCGAAAAATAGTTGAAGGCGAACAGCGAGACCAGTGCGATCACGAGGCCGATGGCGGTCGCCACCAGCGCCTGCGCCACGCCACCGGTCACCCCGCCGGGATTGACGAGGCCGTTATTTCCGAGCAACCGGAACGCATGCATCATGCCGACGATCGTCCCCAGCAGGCCGAGCAGCGGTGCGGCTGTCACGATCGTTTCGAGCACCCACAGGCCTCTCGACATGTCGCGCTGCACGTCGAGTGCGAGCGCGCCGGCCCTCGCTTCGATCCACCATGCGGGTTTTGCCGCGTGACCGATCAACGGTTCGAGCAGCCTGCGCAATGCGTGCTGCGGGGGCAGTCGCAGTAGCGCAGCGGTGCGATCGGGCTCGTCCGCTGCATGGGCTTGCGGCTGCGGGGCGGCGGGAATGGCCGCGAAGCGCCAGAACACCCACGCGCGATCGAGCATGATGACGAGCGCAACGATGGCGAGCAGCGTGAGCGGATAAACGACCCATCCGCCAACCCGCGCGGCTTGCACGATTCCTGTCCAGTCTTGCATGGAAGCACCCGGTTATCTGGTTCTGTCAAAAGTATTTGGTCAGGCCTGCATAGAACGCGCGGTAGGGACCGTACTGAGGCGCGAACACGCCAATGCCGGAACCGTCGCGCAGCGCATAAGTTCTGCCGAATGCGTTGATCACCACGACACGCCCATCCATCTTGCCGACCACGGGCAGGTTGAAATGCTCGATGACGGCCAGATTGATCTGCGCATAGAAGGGCATCTTGCCGGTGTTGGCGAAGCCGTTGCGCAGGCCGCTGCCTGCCGTGCCGTCCATCGTGAAGGTGGTGCGATGCCAGTTATAGGCGCCGCCGAACGACGCCGTCACGCGCTGGTCGTGATCGAGGAATACCCAGTTGTTGCTGATATAGGCCAGTTCGTCCGCGCCGAAATTGAACTGGGCGGAAGTGACGTTCTTGCCCATTGCACGGCTGTAGGCGAGGTTCAGATAGGCCGACACGTTTTCATGCTTGTAGTTGGCGGTGAATTCGACGCCATAAACACGCCCGTACTGGTAGTTGAACGGCGTATAGATGAGCGCCGCGCCAAACTGGCCGAGGTCCAGCAGGTTGTGCGCCTTCTTGTAGTACGCGTCCAGCCCCAGCGTGAGATCCGCGCCGATTTGCTGGGTCACCCCAAGGTCGAAGTAATCGGCGCGCTCGGGCTGCACCGGATCGTTCTGCGTGACCTCGCGCTGATTGGTCGTGCCATTGAAGCGGCTGATGGTGGAGCTGGATACGAGCTCGAACGAAGGCGGCGTGAAGTAGCGGGCGTAGCCGGCATGAAACGTCGTGGTGGGCGTCAGCTTGAACACCGCGCCAATGCGCGGACTCAACTGGTTCGCCTGCACGTATTCGTCCATGCCGTCATAGCGCAGACCGTAGTTCAGGGTGAGCCTGTCGCTGATCTTCCACTCGTCCTGGATATACGCGCTGTACAGGTAACCCGTCTTGCTGCTCGAATCTGAGAGCGTAAAGGGCACATCCGAGGTCTGATTGCCATTGGCGTCTGCAGGGAAAACGGTCACGTTGTCCGAGAAGTTCGCATGCTCCTGCTGAAAGAGCACACCGGCGCGCAGCGTGTGGTGGTCGTTCAGCCGGTACGTGGTATCGGCCTGCAGGCCGTTGGCGGTATCGCTGTGGAAGTCCTGCGAGGCGACGCCGTTGAAGATCAGGTCGCCGACCGGGTCCGGGTTGAACTGGGTGCGCGTATAGCGCGTGAAAAGCGCAACCTGATAGTCGAGCGCCCCGCCGTTGGTTCCCTGCAGCGCGACGACCGCGAAGTTGTTCAGCTCCGACTGGGTTTCGTTCAGGTTGGCGGAATCGAACGTCGGCACGCCGGCGAGCATGAAGTTCGGCGTGAGGCCGGGCGTATTGGGAATCTCAAACCGGTTGGATGCCGTGCCGAACATCACGCTCACCCGCGTGAGCGGGTTGATGATGTACGACATATACCCGAAGGCATTGCCCTGGCGCGTGTGATCGTGGATCGGGCTCGGCGACGCGGTGGGCGCCTCGATGCCCAGGTTGTTTTCGCCCAGCGAGCCGCTGAAGTAGTAGCTGAAATCGCCCTTGCTGCCGAACACATCGGCGCTCGTCTGGATGGTCTGGTGACTGCCGCCATAGACATCGATCGAGCCGCCGTTGCCGAGATCGCCCGATTTGGTGCGGATATCCACGATGCCGGCCGTGCGGTAGCCGTATTCGGCCGGCAGCGCGCCGGTCAGGAGATTGAGCTGGTCGATGATGCGCGTATCGAGCGATTGCCCGAACCCGCTAATCGGCTCGGGAATCAGAATGCCGTTGATCCGGTATTGCAGGTCGGCGTGGTCGCCCCGCACGTGGACCTGGCCGTATGAGTCGTCCGCGACGCCGGGGGCCTGCAGCAGCACCTGGTTCAGCGGCGTGTTTTGGCCCTGCGGCATGGCCTGGATGTCGGCCTGGGTGATCCGGTAGATGCTGCTGCCCGTCTCCGGCAGCAGGCCGTTGCGCGCCTCGTTGAGCCGCCTGGCATTGACCTGCACGTCGAGCGTGTCGCCCTTGTTCAGAACCACGGCCACGCTGGCTGGATTCGCCGGCGCCGTGGTCGCGATCTGCGAGGCGGCGGCGAAACCGGGCGCCGTGACGGTCACCGCGTAAGTGCCCGTGGCAATGTGGAGGAGTTCGAAGTGTCCAGTCGCGTCGGTCGTGGTTTGTCCTGCCTGAGTGCCGCTCGCGTCCTGGAGCACGACAGCGGCATGGTCCACCGGCTTGCCGGTCGTGTCCTTCACTGTGCCGTTGAGTGTGGCGTCGGCGTCGGCAGCCTGCGCCTGACTGGCCGTGATCATGGCGAACGAGACTAGCGCCGCGCGGGCGATGAGTGTGCGGTGGATCATGATGCGGTCTGGAAGCGTTATTGTTTTCCGCGCGCACCTCACAAAGCCTCGGCTTGTCGCGGGATTGAAATGCAATGATATAACATTGCATTTCAATCCCGCCAGAGTGAACTGGATAAAAATCGAAAGTCGATAAAGAAATAAATATGAAAGTTATTTGTCGGTTATTTTAAATAATAGAAGCGGGAGTGCCGACGAAAGGTGGGTGCGGTTGTTGCACCGCAGCCGGCGTGGCACGATATCGAGTCCGCCTCGTGCACGATTTCGCGACTGCGTTAAGGGAACTCGAAAACATGATGTTGTCCTGCCGACTGCGCTGGTACGCCCTCGCGACGTCTCGCTTGTTGCGCAGACATTGGCAGGCGCTGACGCTTTCAATCCTGCTGTTGCTGCCGGCGATGCCGGTGTTCGCCCAGACGCGGATTCTCGGTGCGCCGGTCCTCGCGGCGCTCGCGCCTTCGCATGGCATGCAATGGCGGTTCGTGTGGGTGCACCTGCTCGAAGCCGTCGGCATGCTGTGGGTGCTCGCGCAACGTAGCGCTATCACCGGCGGCGCGTTTGCCGCCTTCCTCGATTCGTTGCCCACTTCCCATGGCCGCCGCCGCGCCGTCGATATTGCTGTCGTGCTCGTCGCGAGTACGCCGCTGTTTCTGCCCGTGCTCGCCGCCGCGGTCGCGCTGGCCTTCCTGCCGCAGAAGGCAGGCAACTATCTGTTCGTTCTCGATCTGCTGCTGATTACGCTTGGATGGCAATTGACTGCGTTGTCGCGCAGCGCGCGCAACGCGGTTCCTTTGGTTGCCGCCAATCTCATCCTCGTCGGCGCGCTGCAGACGGGCGACTCGATCAGGCCGGCGCTGCTGCTCATCCCCCTGCTGCTCGCAGCGTTTGCGATCGCCCATACACCGGCTGCTTCGATTTCACGGCCTGGACCGCTTGGCGCGCTCGCACGCCGCCTCATGGGCTGCGTGCGCGCTAACGTTGGGCAGGGCCTTTCGCCTGTGACGAGGCTGCAGATCGGCATCGTGTGGAATCGCGCCGCAGGCGCCTTTGCACGCTACCTGGTGATGGGCTCCGTCACGGCCTCCACCTGCTTGCTGCTTGGCCTCTGGAACTTCGACGCACGCGCCGTGCCCCTGACGTTGATATCGCAGGCCGTGACTGCGCTGGTCGCCGCGACGACCTATCGCGATTTGCGCGCGGCGCACCTTCGCGCGGGGCAGTTCACGCGATCGCTGCCGATTGCTGCGGCGGTGCAACCGCGTGCCGATATGCTGACGGTCGCCGCGCTGGCGCTGCCGTTCGCCTGCGTTGCGCCGCTGCTGCTGGTCGCACATGGCGTTTTGCCGTGGTGGTCGGCAGCGGCGCTCCTGTGCTTGGGCGCGCCGCTCGTTGCCTTGCTGTATCTCCCGCAGCGTTACGCGCCCCGGCAATCCGTCCTGCCCGGCACGATGTCGGCCGCGATCTGGGTCGCTGCCGTCTGGCCATTGTTCACTTGATTGATTCCACCATGCTTCGATTCGAAAACCTGGGCAAACGCTTTGGCGAGCGCGTCATCTTCCACGGATTGCATTACGCCAGCGGCGCCGGATGCGTGGCACTCTGCGATGAAAACGGCAGTGGCAAATCCACGTTGCTCGGCATCCTTGCCGGTGCGATCGAGGCCGACGAAGGGGAGGTCTGGCTCGACGGCCATTCGCTGCGTGCCGATCCGCTCAAGGCGAAATCTGCGCTGGCCTACGTGCCCGACGACTGCATGGCGTATCCGTTCCAGACCGGTCGGGCGTTTCTCGAACTCGTGGCGTCGACGAAGAAGACCACCGTCGACGCCCGCACGCTCGATCTCGCGGATCGCTTCGGCCTCGCACCGCACCTCGATAAGCGCTTCGAGCAGATGTCGCTCGGCACCCGCAAGAAGCTATTCCTGACGGCGACGATGCTGGGCGAGCCCGCCGTCGTCATCGCGGACGAACCGGGCAACGGGCTCGACGCCGCCGCGCGCGCGGTTCTCATCGATCTGTTCAGGGATCTGGCTAAAGACAGTGCGGTCTTCTTTTCGAGTCACGATTTGCGGCTTGCGCAGGCTTGTGAGGCAAAAGCCACGAGTTTTGCCGATCTTGGTATGGCCGTGTGAGGCGCAGTCGGTCTGCACACATGCGTGACTCGTCCTGTTATGGCTACATCGACCGGTCGCGATTGCGCGCGCGCGTGGCGCCCGTGATCACCGCGATGCCGAGCAGTATCACCGCCACGATCTCGATGATGTGCAGCGCAACATGCAGCGCCATCAATGCCCACGCCACGCCGCCAATGAAAATGATCCATCCGATCAGATAGATGAGCAGGGTCATCGTTCTTCTCCTTGTGATTTCGGCCTTGGTGCAGTGCAAACAACACCATTGGGGAAAGAGCGATCAACGAGCTTTCACCCAGCACACCGGGTCGGAGCACACTGCGCGCCTGATGTCGCCAGGGCGCGCGGAGCCGCTGGCGCCGACGAATGGACACGCGTTAAGGATGTCGAACGGATTGGAGTGTGCAGGCGCGCACGCAAGGCGCCGCGTCACCCGCGCCGTCGATGCGTGCGTTGTTGTACCCCGCGCTGATGGCGAAGGATGGTGCGCCGCTAAGGTTTGCTAACCAGTCATATCGGCAGTCCTGACAAACGGCAAGCCGCGCCTCAGAATCCTGCTGTTGCCGGCAGGCTTCTATTCGAACAACGACAGCAGACCGTTTGGCAGAACGGCACGCGGGCTAGTTAGTGCCCATGCGCCTCGCGGAATCCGGCGTCCTTCTCGAGTCGGCGAGCGTGGTTGCCGACGTGGAATCCCGCTGAAATCACAAACAGGACTCCGGCGAAAGGCCAGATATAGATTGCCAGCGAGAAGCAAACCCAGATTGCTTCCTGTGGCGGATACGCCTGGAGTGCCCAGACAAGACAGGCAACTGGCAACAGCATCAGACACAGCGCCGACCGGGTGAGAAAGGTGGCGGCTCTTGCTTTCTTTAGCGTCTCTGCTTGCATGCCTGGCTCCATAGGGAATGGCATTGGGAGATAGAGTCGCATGGCGACCATTTGTCGCATACTTAGTAATATCCCTGACAGGTGCCATTTTTGCGCACTGCAATCTGCGAAAAGGATTCGCGATGCTGCATAGCCTTTCCGAATCGATCGTAGTTCTGATCGACTTGCAAACGAGACTGATGCCGGCAATTCACGACGGCGCATCCGTTGTCGCTCAAGCCCTCAGGCTCGGGCGGATTGCTCGGGGTCTCGATGTTCCGGTCATCGGGACAGAACAGAATCCGGGCGCCCTCGGCGAAAACACACAGGAAATAAAGGATTTGTGCTCGACGACTGTTGCAAAGCACCATTTCGACGCTGCCGCCGATGGTCTGTTGGAAGCGCTGCCTGAAGGGCGAACCCGAGTCATCGTCGCGGGATGCGAGGCGCATGTCTGCGTATTGCAGACGGCGAT
This sequence comes from Paraburkholderia sp. EG287B, assembly GCF_040965595.1. NCBI lineage: Bacteria > Pseudomonadati > Pseudomonadota > Betaproteobacteria > Burkholderiales > Burkholderiaceae > Paraburkholderia > Paraburkholderia sp. EG287B. The sequence goes on along the minus strand of NZ_JBFRCG010000006.1, from coordinate 327,602 downwards.
GGGTTTGCTGCATCGCGGCCTGCCGGTCACTGTCGTTGTCGATGCGATGGGTTCGCGCAAAGTCGTCGACAAAGAGGCGGCCATTGCGCGGTTGAACAGAGCGGGCGCCGAAATGGCGACGGTCGAGATGGTCGCGTTCGAATGGCTGCGCTCGAGCCAGCATCCGCGCTTCCGCGACATGCTGCAGTTGATCAGGTAAGCCGGCTGCAGCGGCACGATCATTTGCAAAATGCGGCGCCAGAGAGCAAGGCAATCATTGTCGACGGTGCGAGATACTCCGCGAACGTCCAGACAATAAGCGCTCCGAATGAAATGGCCAGCATGACCTGCTTGACGCGCACGGCCAACAACTCGCTCATGAAGGCTGGCCCGCGATCATGGCGCGCTGCGCGACCCGCTCGTCGTCGATCGGCAGGTGCATCAATCCCGCGACGATGCCGAGCGCGATTGAGCCTTGCCAGAGCAGCCCATAGCTATGCGTCGCGTCGAACACCACGCCGCCCAGCCAGACGCCGAAGAAACTGCCGATCTGATGCCCGAGAAACACGAAGCCGAACAGCGTCGAGATATAGCGCACGCCGAACATCTGCGAGACAATCCCGCTCGTCAGCGGCACGGTGCCGAGCCACATGAATCCCATCGCGAACGCGAACACATAAAGCGTGAAAGGCGAGAGCGGCAAGGCGAGGAACAGCGCCATCACACCCGCACGAGCGAAGTAGATCGCCGAGAGCAGATACTTGCGCCGCAGAAATCCCCCAGCGTAACCGCAGAGAAACGTGCCTGCCGTGTTGGCCAGCGCGATCAGCGCGAGCGCCAGACTCGCTTCGCGCGCGCTCATGCCCTTGTCGAGCAAATACGCCGGCAGGTGTGCGCCGATGAACGCAAGCTGGAAGCCACACGACAAAAAGCCCAGATTGAGCAGCCAGAACCCGCGATGCGCGAACGCCTTGCCGATCGCACGGCGCAGGGTGTCGTGCGTATCGATCGCGCCGCTGCGCGGTAGCGGACGATCGCGCAGCCATGCCGCGAGCGGCGCACTGGCGAGCATCATGGCGGCGAGCACGAGAATGGCCGTGACCCAGCCGAATCTGCCGATCATCCCTTGCGTGAGCGGCACGACGCAGAACTGGCCCAGGCCGCCGAACATGCCCGCCACGCTCAGCGCCCAACTGCGTTGATCGGCTGCAAAAAGTCGCGAGAGCGCGCCATAAACGGCGCCGAAGGCGGTTCCGGACAATGCCACGCCGAGCACCACGCCCACGCCAAACGTGTAGATGCCAGGCGTCGCGCTGAGCGCCATCATCGCGAGTCCGAGCGCGTAGAGCAGGGCGCCCGCGAAGATCACGCGCGCGGAGCCGAAGCGGTCGGAGATCATGCCCGTGAGCGGCTGTGCAACGCCCCACAGCAGGTTTTGCAGCGCAAGCGCGAGGCCGAACGTCTCGCGCGACCAGCCGCGCTCGAGCGTGACGGGCAACAGAAAAAGCCCTTGCACGTTGCGCACGCCGAGCGCCGCGCCCATCACCACGCCACCCACGATCACGAGCAGCCAGCGGCGGCGGCATGCCTCGTCCATTTCGGTCATCGTTCGCCTCCTCGCACCGGGCGCTTCGCAGTTGCGCCGCGTTGCGCCTAGTAGAGCGCGGGAAGGCGCGTGCGCTCAAGCGAGTTTTTGGCACGCTTCGCATGCGTGGCGATCATGTGATCTGGCTTTGGCGAGCCTGCTCGACGATCCAGTCGATGACGGCGCGCACGTCGTCGCGCGGCGCTTCGTCGGCCCGATGCAGCCAGTAGGCGTAGCCGGTCGGGCCCGCCGCGCGCGCGTTGCCGACGGAGGCGAGCCTGCCGTCGGCAAGCAGCGGCTGCACGAGGGCGAGGCGCCCGAGCGCGATGCCGCGGCCGGCGGTGGCGGCCTGAATGACCTGGTCGTACTGGTTGAAACGCAGCACCCCGCGAAGCGGTGCGCCGTCGAGGCCGCGCGCGCCCAGATGATCTGCCCAGCGCAGCATCGGGCGGCGCACGCCTTCGAATTCGAGCAGCACGTGGCGCGCGAGCGTGGCCGCGTCGAGCTTTTTCACGTTCAACGAAGGATGCGCGACCGGCAATATATATTCGTCGTACAGATGCACCGCGCGATTCGCTGACTCCGGCGCGATGCGGGCCGGCGCGTAGCGCAAGGCGAGATCGATGCCTTCGGCGCGCAGGTCGAGCACCTTCTCGGAGGTTGCAAGGCGCAGATCGATATCGGGAAGCAGGCGCTGCAATTCGCCGATGCGCGGCAGCAGCCACAGGCCGGCAATGCCGATGCTGGCCGTGATCGTCACCGGCTGGCGCATCTGGGGCGCGGCCAGCGCGCCGACGATTTCCTGCATCTGCTGCACGGCGCTGTCCGCAACGCGCAGCAGGCGCTCGCCCTCCGGCGTGAGCGAGATCGAACGATAGCCGCGCTCGAAGAGGCGCACGCCTAGCGCCTCTTCGAGCGCGGCGATCTGGCGGCTAACGGCGGACTGGGTCACGCACAGGTCGTCGGCGGCGAGCGTGATGCTCATGCGCCGGCCCACCGCGACAAAACCGCGAACGAGGTCGAGAGGAGGGAGTTTCACGAGCGGCACAGACATGCGTTTTCCTCATGCGAAAGCTGCGCAAAGATTGATTGAAGCGGCGGGCGAGGTCAAGTGAAATCGATACTCCGTTTCTTCATGGAGCACGTTCATGCGTTCAGCCGACCCGGGCGAGGCGCGTCCTCTCGCCGTCGCCATCACCGCCGCCGATGGCTTTGTGCTTCGCGCTTATGTATGGCGTCGTCACGCGCCGCCGAACACGGACGCTTCGCGGCCGGTGGTCATCGTCAATTCGGCGACGTCGGTGCGCTGCCACTACTATTTCCGCTTTGGCGCATGGCTGCACCAGCAGGGTTTCGATGTGCTGGTCTACGACTACCGTGGCATTGGCGGCTCGCAGCCCGTCGCGCTCGCAACGCTCGACGCGAGCTGGCTGGAATGGGGCGAACGCGATTTCGAAGCGGTGCTGCGCTACGCGCGAAGCCTGTTCCCGGGGCAGCCGATCGACGTCGTGGGGCATAGCATCGGCGGCTTCCTGATCGGGCTCGCGCCGTCGAATCATCTGATTCGGCGCGTCTTCACCGTCGGCACGCAGTACGCGTACTGGCGAGACTACGCGCCGCGCAGCATGCCGCTCATGCTCTGGAAATGGCATGTCGTCATGCCGGTTTTGACGGGGCTGATGGGCTATTTCCCCGCGTCGTGGTTCGGATGGATGGAGGACACGCCGCGCGGCGTCGCGAAGATCTGGAGCCGGGGCCGCGCCCGCTTCGAAGACACGCTCAGTAAAGGGTCGCTGGCGCGCACGCCCGAGCAGCGCGCGGACATCGTCGCGCGCTTTGGCAACATGCGTGCGCCGATCCTCGCCGTCAGCTTCCCCGATGACCCGTTCGGCACAATCCGCGCGATCGAACGCACGCTGCGTTATTTCACCCACAGCCAGTCGACACATGTACGCATCGCGCCCGCCTCACTCGGCGAGCGCAGCATCGGGCACTTCGCGTATTTTCACTCGCGGTTCGAGCGCAGCCTGTGGCCGCTCGCGCGGCGTTGGCTGGCCGATGGCAGCGTCATCGCGACGACGCCGGCAACGACGCAGCCGAGTCCCAGCCACGCCGAGGTCGAGAGCGATTCACCGAGCCACGCCATGCCGATCGCCACGCCGATCGGCACACGCAAATAGGCCTGCGCGGTCGTGCCAACCGAGCCGAGCGTCTGGACGAGCCGAAAGTAGATGACGAACGCGATCGCCGTGGAGAAAACGGCGAGCGCGATCAGCGCTGTGATCGATTGCGGTGACGGATGAAGCGTCCACGGGCGGTCGACGGCCAGACTCACGGGGACCAGCAGGACCGCCCCCACGACTAGCGATCCCGCAGCGGGCGCGACCGGCGAGAGTCCCTTGAACGATCGCCCGTAGATCGCCGCGCCGGCGTAGCAGACCGTCGCGGCGACGATCGCCAGTTGCGCAACGATTTGCTGGCCGAGTCCTTCGAATGCGCTCACGCCGACCACGAGGCATATACCGGCGAGGCCCGCGGCGACGCCGAACAGCTTGCGCGCGGTGACCTGTTCGTGGCGGGTAATCAGCCACGTGCCGAGGAACGCCATGACCGGCGAGGTCGAATTGAGGATGGTCGCCAGGCCGGCTTCCACCGAGCGCTCGGCCCACGCAATCAGGGTAAAGGGAATCACGCTATTGAGCAGCGCCTGCACGGCGAAGCGATGCCACACGGCCGGGTCTCGCGGTATGGGCGTGCGCTGCCACAGCATCCAGAGCAGAAGAAGCGCTCCGGCAATCGACGTTCTCGCGGCGATGAGGGTAAGCGGCGGGATGGTCGCCACGCCGACTCGAATGAACGTATAGGAGGCGCCCCAAAGGGTGGAAAGTGCGAGGAGCAAAAGCAGCTCGAGTCCGGTCGATTTGCTCGCAGTCGTGGCTTGCATGCTGGGCGATTGAACTCACGCAGACGAGGTGAAATATTACGGGGCTACGCGCCAGGGATAAAGCGCGTATCTAGAGTATGAGGGCATGTTGGGGACGATTATTTCGGCCTGGAATGAAATGTGGATTGTCGATCAACGGAGTCAGGAAGCGACGCGCAATGCGTCTTCCCGCTGCGTGGCGAAGCGGTTCGCGGGACGAGGCAACCCAAGATGCTCGCGCAGCGTGCGCCCCGTATATTCCGTGCGAAAGAGTCCGCGTCGCTGCAATTCGGGCACGACGTGCTGCGCGAATTCGTCGAGGCCGCCAGGCAGCCACGGCGACATGATATTGAAGCCGTCGGCGCCTTCTTCCTCGTACCATTGCTGTAGCTGGTCGGCAATGCTCTGCGGCGTGCCGATCACCTGTTGATGCCCGCGCGCTCCTGCAATGCGCAGATAAAGATCGCGTATCGTGAGGTTGTCGCGCCGCGCGAGATCGAGCAGCAGGCGTTGCCGGCTCTTGCCGCCGTTGGTCTCCGGCAGGTCGGGCACGGGGCCGTCCACGGGATAGTGCGAGAGGTCGAGGCCGCCCGACATGTTCGCGAGCAGCTGCAGTCCCACGCTCGGATGGATCAGTGCCTGCAGCGCGTCGAACTTCTCCTGTGCTTCTTCCTGTGTGCTGCCGATCACGGGGAAAATGCCCGGCATGATCTTGAGATGCTCGGGGCGGCGGCCGTAACGTGCGAGGCGCCCCTTCACGTCGCGATAGAACTGCTTCGCTTCATCGAGCGTTTGATGCGCGACGAAAATCACTTCGGCCGTTTGCGCCGCGAGTTCCCTGCCGGCCTCCGAGGCGCCGGCCTGCACCACGACGGGCCAGCCTTGCGGCGAACGCGCGACGTTGAGCGGACCGCGCACCTTGAAGTGCTTGCCGCGATAGTCCAGCGTGTGCAGCTTCTCGGGGTCGAAGTAGATGCCGCTCGCCTTGTCGCGAATGAAGGCGTCGTCTTCCCAGCTGTCCCAAAGCCCGGAAACCACGTCGTAGAACTCTTTCGCGCGCTCGTAGCGCACGGCGTGATCGAGATGCTTGTCGAGGCTGAAGTTGTGCGCTTCGGTTTCGGTGCTCGACGTCACGAGATTCCAGCCCGAACGGCCGCCGCTCAGATAGTCGAGCGAAGCAAATTTGCGGGCTACGTTATAGGGCTCGTTGAACGACGTCGACACGGTAGCGATGAGCCCGATGTGCTTCGTGACCACCGATAGCGCGGAGAGCAGCGTGATCGGCTCGAAATGATCGGCGCGCGCGGTGCGCGAGAGCGAGGGCACATGCGTGTCGCGCACGCTCACGCTGTCGGCGAAAAAGACGGCGTCGAATTTGGCCCGCTCGGCCGTTTGCGCGAGTTCCGCGTAGTGCGCGAAATCGAGGCCGCCGGCGGCGTGCGCATCGGGGTGGCGCCACGCGGCGATATGGTGGCCCGTCTCCATCAGGAAGGCGCCGAGGCTCAATTGTCCCTGGCGTCGCGGTGCTGCGCTCATGTGTGCTCCTCGATTGCGGTCGGTGTTCGCTGCGGAATGGAAGGCAGGGATTCAGTGTGCGAGCGGCTTGTGCGCCGTGGCGATGATCATGCGCCGCGTGAGCGCATAGCCGCGAACGCCGCGATGCGGTTCGAGCGCGCTCGCGAGCCGTGCGCGCACGCGTACAACGTCCCCGGGCGTGAGCGAGGAGAGGAAATTGCCGAACGAACTCGACCGGCTGAAGGCGAGCACATCGTCGACGTTGTCGAAGCTGTCGCCGAAGGCGCGAATCTCGTTGTGCGTCACTTCGAAGCCGGCGCCCTGGAGCAGGGTTGCCGAGCGCTCGCGCGTGAGCTTGTTCGGCGCACCGATTCCAGCGCGCTGCCATTCGGGCTCGCCAGCAAACAGCGCTCGCAGCACGACATGCAGGTCGTGTGGCGCTTCTTCGGGCATGGTCGTGTAGCCGATCCGGCCACCCGGCTTGAGCACGCGCCACGCTTCGCGCAGCGCCTGCGCCTGATCGGGGATCCAGTGAATCACGCTGTTGAAATACACCACGTCGTAGTGCGCATCGGGCACCGTGTCCAGCGCTTCGGCGCGGCCGACGCGCACGGCGAAGCGGCCCTGCGCGCGTTCGAGCGCGCGCTGCACGCGCAGCGGCAACGGATCGAGCCCGAGCACTTCACCGTGCTGGCCTACGCGCTGCGCCGCCGATTCGGTGAGGCGGCCCGTGCCGCAACCCACGTCGAGCACGCGTTCGCCTTCGCGCAAGCCGAGCACGTCGAGCAGTTGCAGACCGTGATGAAACTGGCGAATGCCAAGCCGGTCGTATGCTTCGACGAGCGTGGCGGAATCGAGTTGAAGGCTGGGCGCGTTCGACATATCGTGGTCCTGACCAAAGTTTGGCAGGGCCATTCTTGCCGATCGGTTATCTCACCACAAACAAGCAATTGAGCTATTGATAGTAGCGCGAGTGAGTTCGCGTCGATTCCGCTGCTACGGCGGAATTTCAATCCTCGGGGGCCGTTCCTGACTCCGCAATCGACCGGATGACGCGCGCCGGATTGCCGCCGACGAGCGTATTCGGCGGAACGTCTTTGGTGACCACCGATCCCGCCGCCACCACCGAGTTCTCGCCGACGGTTACTCCGCCGATAATGGTCGCGCTGGCGGCGATCCAGACGTTCCTTTCGATCGCGATGGGCTTTGCGACGACGCCGTCGCGCCGCCGGGAGGGTTCGATGGGATGGCCGGACGTGATGAGGCTGACGTTCGGGCCGATCATCACGTCGTCGGCGATCTCGAGGCCGCCCAGATCATAGAACGTGCAGTTCTGGTTGACGAAGACATTGTGGCCCACGCGGATCTCGACGCCGCCCGTCGTGTAGAACGGCGGGATCAACAGAAAGCTGTCGTCGACCGGCTTGCCGATGAGTTCGCTGAACAAGGCCCGGACTTCATCGGCATCGTCGAAGGTCAAGCGGTTGATCCTGGCGGTGATCGCCATCGCCCGTTTGAGGTTGGCCGTCATGGCCGCGGATTCCGGCGTTCGTCTGGCAATTATCGTGGTGCGGTCGTCATTCGCCATGCGTCGTTTTTCTCCAGTGATCGCCGGATTGTGCCTCAGAGGTTGATCTGTCCAGCCATCTCGACATCCCGGTTCGCGGGCAGGCTGTGCCGGGGGACAGCGGGTCCGGACCCGCACGCTACAATCGCGCGACAGATACTACAGGCGCAATCTTTCAGAACGCATGACCCCTCTCCCGACGCTCAAGCAAACCGTTTCGCGAGGACTGCGCCGGCTCGCCCTGTGGGGCCCGGGGCTGCTCGTGATGCTGGCCGACTGCGACGCCGGCAACGTCGTGACGGCCGCGCAGGCCGGCGCGCAAACGGGGCTGCGGCTCCTGCCCGTGCTGCTTGGGCTGGTTCCGCTGCTCTACATGGTTCAGGAACTGACCGTGCGCCTCGGCATCTTCACCGGGCGCGGTTATGGCGAACTCATCCGCTCGCGCTTCGGACCGGTTTGGGCGGCGCTGGCCGCGGCGGGACTGGTCGTGGCCGTGCTCGGGTCGCTCGTGACGGAGTTCACCGGCGTTGCCGGCGTGGGGGAAATGTACGGCGTATCGCGTGCCGTCACGCTGCCGCTCGCCGTCGTCCTGTTGACCGGCATCGTGCTCACGGGCTCGCACAAGCGCGTCGACCGGATCGCGATTGCCATCGGTGCATTCGACCTGACGTTCTTCGCCGTCGCATGGAGCGCGCGCCACGAACTCCAGGTCATGGTCCCGCAGATGACCCACCTTGCAGCGGGCGGCCGTGAGGCCGGCTATCTGGCGGCGGCGCTCATTGGCGCGACATTCAATCCGTGGATGGTGTTCTATCAGCAGGCGGCGGTCGCGGACAGCCTCACGGCGAAAGACTTCACGTCGGCCAGAGTCGAGACGGCGGTCGGCGCCGTCCTCACGCAATTGCTGACGGCAGCGGTGCTCGTCGCGGCGGCGGCAACGCTGTCGGCGCATGGCGAGCCGCGCTCCCTCGACAGCATCGGCGAAATCAGCAATGCGCTCGTTGCCGTCACGGGCCCGTTTGCGGGGCGCCTGCTCTTCGGCGCGGGCGTGCTCGGTGCGGCATTGGTGGCCGCCATCGTGAGTTCTCTCGCGTTGGCCTGGGGGCTCGGCGATGTGTTCGGCTACCGCGCCTCGCTCGAGGTCCGTCCCGACCGCGCGCCCTGGTTCTACGGCGCGTATGCGTTGGCCGTTGCAGGCAGTGCCTGGGCTGTCTGGCTCGCGCCCGACCTCGTTTCCCTGAACGTTGCGGCGCAAGTGGTCAACACGTTGATGCTGCCGCTCGTGTTGGGGTTGCTCGTCGCCCTTAGCGTCACCACGCTCCCGCAACGGTATCGGCCGCGCGGGTCTTACTTGTGGCTCGTGGTTTTCGTGGGCGCGGTCGTGTGTGCCGCGGGTGCGTGGGGCGCGCTGCAGGGTTTGCGTCCTTCACTCGCCATCGCTGGCTTACAGATTCTTTAATAGTGCGTAGTAGACGGCGGCGAACACCACGACGATGCCGATGTTCACGGCCAGCCGCAGCCAGAAAAGATTCTTGAGGAAAATAATATCCACGCCGACGATAACGGCTATCAACAACAAGATGTAAGTCGCAACGTACACGTGTCTCATCATTTCGATCGCCAGTGAAAAGATCCCGGTGGCTCGCTGCCATCGAATCAGGATACGCCGGGACCGCGTGCCTCACACATCGCATACGTTTCCATTCATTTCACCGCCTGGTGCGGCGCATCAGCCAGGCTTGCCCGATGTGGCCGGCCGCACGTTTCCCGATTTCCGTTGTTTTGTTGCTATCTTGCTGAAATCGATGTTGCAAAGGGCTTTTCTGGCTATAGTTAAAGTGCTTTCTCAAACACTTGATGCAACGCGGTAAGAATTGCGCTTTGCATCAAGAACGTTCGGTTTGTGCAGGGTGTTTCGCGGTTGCCGGCGAAAAGGGCTGCAAAACTAACCGATCTCTGGGAGGACCAGATGAGACGCACGAAGACGCAGTCACTGCGTTACCAGGTCGAAAAATGGCTCGCACCGACCTCGCCGGTGCATGTCACCGCGTTTGGTCATACCCCTTCGGGCAGGGCGCGCTACGTGTGCGTGGAGACGCGTCAGACAACGGGATTTCACGCGCTGTTCTTCTTTCAGCACGACGACGGTTACTGGAATGTATTTCCTCCCGTGAGCGACCAGGCCCAGTGAGGCGGGAAATATCGTTAGGCATCCAATTTAATCGCAGGTGCGCTGAAGGATCGCCGGCCTCTCGCCGGCGTTTCCTTGCCGCCATACTTCGATGTCTCGTGGCCCAGGTCGTGAAAGCGGCATGCGAGTCAGCGCGCCATTGTCCACACAACTTCCCCCAGCACGCGGATCGCCCAGAAAGACGTGGTGTTCCGCGCGAACGTGGAGAACCTGTTCGGCAGCCGCTACTGGATCCAGCAGGGCACCTGCCTCACGACCTCCGCGTCGCGCACCGTGCTGCTGTCCGCGCAGATCGACTTCTGATAGCGAGGATTCCGCAGCAAATCTCTGCGGATTCGTTTACGTAGCGGGACCGTTCGCATGCGTACGCCGATGCAGCGGTCCCAGCGCAGTGGACAGCAGCGCGCAGGGCAGCAGGATCGCGACGAGTGCGAACATCGTGGTCCTGAACGCATGAGCGTAGTCGATGACGCCGGGCGCCGCGCCGAGCGTCGAGAAGAACAGGCCGCCCAGCGTGGCCGCGCCGACGGCGGCGCCGATCTGCAACGTCGCCGTGACCATGCCCGAGGCGATGCCCGCGCGCTCGGGTTCCACTTCGGCCAGCACGATGCGCACGACGGAAGGCAACACGAGCCCCTGGCCGATGCCGATCGCCGCGAGTCCCAGGTAGAACCCCGCGCCGGGCTGCGCCACGCCCGCGAGCGCAGCCGCAATCGCGAGTCCACCCGCGAGCATCGCGAAGCCCAGCGTCAGCACGCGATAACCGCCGAACCGGTGCACGAGGCGCGGCATCAGCAGCGGGCTGGACAGAAAGCCGATGCCGAACGGCAGGATTGCGAGTCCCGAAGCGAGCGGCGTCCAGTGCAGGCCGCCTTGCAGATAAATGCCATAGGTCAGGAAGAACGCACTCATCGTATAGAAGAGGAACGCCAGCACGAGGCCGAGCGCGATGACCGGATTGCGGAAGAGGCGCACGTCGAGCAGGGGATCCTTGCCGTTGACGAGGCTGCGCCACTCCACGCGCAGCAGCAGGCCGAGCATGGGCAGCGAGCCGGCCAGGCAGGCGAGCATCCACAGCGGCCAGCCCGACTCGCGTCCGCGCGTGAGCGGATAGACGAACATCAGCAGAAACAGCGACAGCAGCAGGGTGCCCGGCACGTCGATGCGCTTGCCGCGCGGCGGCCGGCTTTCCGGGATGAAGCGCCAGCTGCCGATGAGCGCGAACACGCCGATGGGCAGGTTGACGAGAAAGATCGCGCGCCAGCCCAGGCCGAACGGGTGCAGGCTGATGAGCGCGCCGCCGCCAAGCTGGCCGATCACCGCGGCAACACCGAAAACGAAGGCGTAGAGCCCCATCACGCGCACCTGCTCGTGCGGCGTGAATACGCTGCGGATCGTGGCGAGCACCTGCGGCGCGAGGGTCGCGGCGAACAGGCCTTGCAGGATGCGTCCGGCGACGAGCGCCGTGCCGCTGGTGGCGAGGCCGCAGAACGTGGAGGCGACGACGAAGCCCGCCATGCCCACCATGAAAATGCGCTTGCGGCCGTACAGGTCGCCGAGGCGGCCGCCTGTGATCAGCATGACGGCATTCGCGCATGCGTAGGCCGAGACGACCAGCTGGAGTTCGGACGCGTTCGCGCCGAGTCCGTCGCGGATGGCGGGCAGCGCGAGATTCACGATGAAGTAGTCGAGCGGCGGCAGAATCGCGCCCACCAGCAAAACGACCAGCGCCCAGCCGTGATGGCCGTGGCTGGCGTCGGCGGTGCGCGGCGCTACGGCGCAGGCGGCGTACGTATTGTCAGACATGAGTGTGCTCAGCGATAAAGGGCCGGATTTCGTCACGCTGCGCTATCCGGCACGCGCGCAGCGTGAGCGTCCAGTCGACATTCTGGTCAATCTCGATCTGACGGAAAAGCGGGAATTGGTGGTAGTATCCATCGAGTTATTCGATGAATGTGGAATGTCATGCGTGGCTTCGAATTCGACCAGTTGAAGACGTTCGCGGCGGTGGCGAACGTGGGCAGCCTTTCGGCGGCGGTACCGCTGCTGCATCTTTCGCAATCCACGATCAGCGAGCAGGTGCGCAAGCTCGAGGTGCGCGCGGGCATGCCGCTTTTCGTGCGCAGCAAGCGCGGGGTGGAACTCACGCCCGCGGGCACGCGTCTGCTCGACCATGCGCGGCGCCTCGTGGCGCTCAACGAAGCCGCCTTCGACGACGTGCGCGGCCAGGCCATCAAGGGCGAGCTGCGCGTCGCGATCACCGAGTACTTCCGCACCAACGAAGTGGCCGGTTTGCTCGTGCGGCTGCGCGACTGCTATCCGCAGCTGAGCTTGCATGTGAGCGCGATGAAGAGCGCCGATATCGAGCTCGCCTATGCGAAGCGGCAAATCGATCTCGGCGTGGTCATGCATCTGTCGCATGGCCCGTTCCGGCCCGCCGCCACCGACGCGGACGCGCGCTGGGAGTTGCTGCGCGAGCCGCTCTACTGGGTCGCGTCGCCGGCGCTCGCCGAGCAGTTGCCGCAGGCGTTGCCGCTCGTGCTGCTGCCGGGCGACTGCATGATGCACCAGGTCGCGGTGCGCTCGCTCGAAGAAAACGACATTCCGTACGTGCTCGTTCACAGCGCGTCGGGCGTGGCCGGGCTGCAGTCCATGCTGGCAGCCGGCCTGGGCGTGGGCTGTCTGTGCGCATCGGCAATCGGGGAGGGCCTCATGCGGCTCGGCCCGAGGCACCGGCTGCCGCCGTTGCCCGATGCCGTGTTCTCGCTCCTGCCGCCGCATCCCGGCGAAGGGGACACCGTGACACAGGCGAGGGAAGTGCTGTCGCGGCAACTGCTGGTGTGAGGCGACCGCCGCGACAGCGTCCTTCGCGCGTCAATGCGGCACGTTCACGACCCCGTCGTTCGCGCGGATTGCATTGCTGCCCGGGTTCTCCACGATGGCCGGCAGGTTCGCGAGGCCCAGCGCCGGCGCGGCGCCCGGGTTGCCGCCGCGCGGGATCGTGCGGATGACCTGGGAAGGCGGCAGCGGCGTGCCATTCTTCAGATGACTCCACATCAGATTGAGCGCCGCGATGTTGTAGTAGTGCACCGGCACGAAGTGCGTGTCGAAGCCCGGCACCGCGAGGAACGCATCGAAGTGCTGCCCGTTCAACACCTCGTAGAGCGACAGGTGGCTGCGCGAACCTTCGCGTTCGCTGTTTGCCGCGAGATACGCGCGCGAGGCATGATTGATCGGCACGAGCGCGTCGCTGCGGCCTTGCACGATGATCGCGGGCTTGCCGTGCAGGTTCGCATTCACGCTGATCGCCTGGACGCTCTGGCGCATGCGCGGATCGCCCTTCGTCCACAACGCGCGCAGACATGCCGCGCCCGCGAAGCTGGCATCGGGCGTGGCGAGCCGATGGTCGGCGCCGCCAGGCGGCGTGACGTCGTAGACGAGGTTGACGCCATTGGTCGGCGGCACGCCGTTGCCCACGCCAAAGATGGTCAGCATCGGCGAGACGGCGGGCGCAACGCCCGCGGCACCCGTCGCAGCATTCGTCGTACCGAAGCTGAATCCGCACAGGTTGTCGAGCACGCTCGAGCGCGTGTAGGCGTTGGCGTAGGTCACCGCAACCGCCGGCACGGCCTGTGAATCCCACATCGGCGCCTGCAGCAGATCGGAGTCTGCTTCATAGCCGGCCTCATGCAGGCGGGCGAGCGCGTCGTTCGCCTGCGCCTGCGTGTCGCCGCCGTGGATGTAGCCTGCCGCCGCGAGCGAGGTGCAGCGCGCCTGGCGAATCGCGGTCGTGGTCGCCAGGGGCAGCGCGGTGAGGTAGGGCGCGCCGGCGGCGGCGTCCGCGAGCGCGGCGCACGGTTGCAGCAGGTTCGCGAGCGTCATGTAGTCGGCCAGCGGTTTGCCGGCCGCGGCAATCCGCTGACCGCCTTCCCTGACTTGCGCGTCGCCGGGCAGGCGCACGTTGATCTGCGGTTCGCCGACCACCACCGCCGTGATCCACTTGCCCGTGTCCTCTTCGGCTGCCGCGAGCGACGCACCGCCGCCGTTGCTCACGGAAGCTGCGATCGTCGTAATGTCGCCGGGCGCGTAGCGTACGCCGTGATTCGATGCGTCGACGCGCGGCGCGAACTGCTGGTTGAGCACCCAGTACGCGAACTGGACTGCTTCGAGCGTGTCGCGGCCCCAGTCCGCTTCGGGGTTCAACTGCGAATGCGCGTGCTTGAACGCATAACGGTTCGGAAACTTCTGGTTGTAGGCGGCGAGCGCGCCCGCGGGCACGTTCGCGGTGAAAATGCTCGTGCGTCCAGCCGTTGCGGCGTTGGCCGTGACGCCATCGATCAACGTCACGAGGCCGCTCATCAGTTCTTCTGCGCCGTTGCCCGAGCCCTTGTCGGTATAGGCGACCGCGCAGCCGCGCTTGAGTCCCCACTCGCCGGCCGCCGAGATCGCGCCGTACACGCCGCGCGAGCCCGACGACGTGGCGGTCACGATGCACGGGTTCGCCGGATCGAAGCTGGTCGGCACCTGCACGAGCAGGCTGACGTTCTGGCGGCCGCTGCCGTCGTCGGCGAACGCGAGATATTCGGTGCCGGCAATTTTGCCTTCACCCAGTGTGTCGTTGCCGTATACATCGACGTTGGGCCCCCAGAAGCGGCCATAACCGCCGTTCGCGCTGATATCGACGAGCGCGCGATAGTTCGACCAGATCGCGAGCCGGCGCAGTTCCGCCGCCGTCGGGGCCGCGGGGTTCGCGATGGCCGGTTGCGCCCCGGCAAGCCCGGTTTTGCCGAGCCCGGCGGTCAACAGATCGTCGCTGACGCCATCGTAGCTGGTGGTTTGCAGACTGCTCGCCACCACGAACGACGGCAGTCGGTTGAATGCCGGGTGACTGGCATTGTTCCCGGCAGCGTGTGCGCCGGGCACGAGCGCCGCGCCTGCAATGGCGATCGCGGCACACAGGCGTGCCGTTATACGCCGGACTGTGAACGGGGTATCTCTCATGGGTGTCTCCTTGTTTGTTGTTAGGCTAGGACGCACTGCATCGGGAAGACCGTTTCGACGTGCCGGCATGACGGCACCCATGGACATTAGGACATCCTGAAAGCAGATACCAGGAGAGATTGCATGCGGGCGCAAGGGGATCGCCTTCCACGCCGTGCTGGCGTTGGAAGGGTCCCCTTGCTGGCTGTTCACGCGCGATGGGAACCGCGTTCCCTCGGAGGATTCCCTGCGGGATTATTTGCAGAGCAGGAGCAGGCGCTCCTGATCCGAGCATGGCCGCCCATCGACTTTTTGCGCGGCGGGAGCGCCTTGCGCCGCGGTCGACCCCGTGGCGGCCTGCACCGCGGCGCGGTGCGCGAAACACGCCTTCAGGCGTCGCTCAACGGGCGGATAGTATTGCCAGCCTTTGCCGAGGCCCGGTAGATCGAGCTTTACCTGCTTCCACTTCGGATGGCCGTGCTCCTGCAGGTTGTCGAAGTTCGCGCAGAGCGAATCGGCAAAACGCTTCAGGTTGCCGACCGTATCGCGCAGGTTGTAGTCATAGGTGACGAGAAAGGCCTTGACCGTCCACGTCGGCACGTCTTCCTTGAGCCAGTTCGGGTAGCTCGACACGTGGATCGTCGCGGGATAGTAGGTCTGCTTTGCGCGCGCCGTTTCCGGCGCGTTCGCATCGACGCGCAGGAAGCGGATCTGCTGCAGCAATTCGGGGTTCATGTCGGTGAAGAGCTTGGCGGGCTGCCCGGCAACGATGATGGCCACATCGATCTTCTTGACGATGAGCGCGGCCAGCGCGTCTTCGTTGCTCAGGTGCTGCGCGTTCTGCTCCGGAATCGGCTGGCCGAACATGAGGCGGTACAGCGTCGTCGCCGACTGCGCGGTGCCGCTGCCGATCAGGCCGACGCTGATCACCTTGTCCTTGATCTCGTTGATCGTCTTCATCGGCGAGTCGTTACGCACCACGAAATAAATCTCTTCATCGTAGAGCGGCATGATGAGCCGCAGCGGCCGTATCAGCGTGCCGGCCTCTTCGTTGCCGGAATTGGCCATGTCGACGTAGGCCTGGTAGACATCGGACTGCACGAGCGCGAGCTTCACGCCGGGCTCGAAACGCATGCGCTGCACGTTTTCGGCCGAGCCTTTCGATGGGATCACTTCGAGGTCGATGCCCGCCGGCTGCGCGACCCATTTCGCGAGGTCCTGGCCGATCTGAATGTAGGTGCCGCGCTCCGGGCCGGTCACGATGCGGTAGTGCGCGTCGACCTCGGCGGCGACGGCGAGCACCGGGAAAAGCAGGGCGATCAGCGCCGCCACTCCCGCTAGAGTCGTTTTCAGCATGGTCTCTCTCCCGCCTTGTTTGCGATGTACGGCAGACTTCGATATGTTATGGAATCCTGTTCAATGCGCGGCGCCAGGCGGCGCGGCGTGCTTCCAGCCGTTTTGCACGATCGCACGCTGCTGGGCGTCGACGCTGTTGTCGCCGCCGGTGGGGCTGGCGGCGGTCGCGACGTTTGCCGCGTGCGTGGCGTTCGTCACGTTCGCAGTGTTCAGGGCGCCGGGCAGTGGCGGCGGCGAGGCGCTCGTGTTCCAATCCTGCGACGACGGCAGCCGCACGGTGTCCGCGCCGCGCGGCAACGCCGCTGCCGCGTTCGTTTGCGGGGCGCCATTGGGTGGACTGAGCGGCTTCCAGGCCGTCGATACGATGGCGCGCTCCATCAACGATTGCGCAGCCTGACTGCTCGAATCGATCGCGAGCGCTTCCGAAGCCTGTTGCTGCACGCAGGCCCAGGCACGCTGCGCGACGCAGCGGTCCGCGTTCTGCAACGCGCTATCGCGCCGTTGCTCGCGCGCCGCGATATCGCCTTGTAGCGCGCGCGCCTCCTCGTTGTCCCCGTCGCGCGCGAGCACGGCGTTCGCCACGGCCTTCGCGTCGAACAGGTTGTTTTCTGCAAGGCTGTTCCGTGCGATGCGCAGACCGTCGGCCACGTCCGCGAATTGCGGCGCGGGGTGCGCATTGCGCGGGGGCGATTGCGGCTGCTCGCTGATCTGCCTGGCGGCGCCAGGGGGCATCTCATCGGTCTGTCGCGCAGAGGCATCGGTTGAAACCGAACCGCCCGAAGAGTGCAGGGTCTCTTCGCTGGCGGTACCCTCCCGCTGGCGGTTCGCACCGAGCAGCAGATACGTGCCGTACGCGAACGCAAGAATCAGAGCGATCACGAACAGGCCCCTGGGAAAGATCCATTGCGACATGTGCGAGAAGTGCAACCCATGCGTAAGCGCTGCGGCGTGCTGTGCGGCGTGCGGGTAGCCGGTGTCCAGCGACGGCCCGTCGGTCGCGGGCACGACCGCCTGCGCGAGCTTTGCGGCCGCGGGGGCAGGGGGCGCCGCCGCCGTGGCGCAGAGGGGGGGCAACGTGGCTTTCGGATGGGTGCCCAGCGCGACTTTGTCGAGTGGGCAATCCGTGCCGCAGTAAGGACAGAATTCGAAGTTCTCGTACAGCAGTCCGCCGCAACGCTTGCACGCCGCGGGGAAATTCTGGTCGCGACCAATCTGAGCGGACATGATGTCGTCCCACCGTTATGGCAATGCCATTTCGGCATGCTCAGAATCGTCGTTGAAGCGATGGGCAAGGCCTCGCGGAACTCACGATCTGCATGCGCAGGAAAGCGACGGGGCCGGACCGAGCGCAGCCGTCTGGTCAAAATATGGTTGATTTCGCACAGCGCGTCAATCTCCGTTGTTGCCCAGCGCACATATGCTTGATGGCTGCGTTCTGGTGAAGATCGCGTTGCGGAATTTTTTACCGTGCGGGCGTTTTATTTATAAGAGTAGCTAAATGAGCGGACGGGCTAACCGTCACGCACCGAGCGGGAAGGGTGACCCCAATTGGGTGTGTCGGCCGGCGCACGCAAGCCACGGATTGCAATCGTTCAGACAACCCGTGGGGCATTGTCGAGTATCCATTCGCCCTTCGCTCGCGGTCGCGTTGCAACGTGATCCCGCATTGCCGACCTGCATGCACGCGGCTGTTTCATGCTCGACGCAATTGCTGCGTGCGCAACGAATCAGTGCGCATAGGTCCCGAAACTAGCCCTTGACAAAGTACTGCGGCGCCTCCTATTTTTCCTCTGCCACCTTTCATTACCAATTATTTCCAGCGCAATCCCGTCGGCGAAACTCAATGGTTTCGCCCGATGCGCTATGGATTATTTGGCAATCCATAGTAAATAAATAACGCTTAAGTTGAATCGACTTTGTCAGGAATGGAAAGTTAAATGTCAGCCGCTTCCTGCCGGTAATTGCAGTTGAATTTTGATGCCTTTATTCAAGGAATTTTTGCCGGCGAACGCGGCCCCCGCGTAGTGTGACGTCATCATTCGAAGGGGTATAACAATGCATCCGGACAGTAAATCCCGCGTGGGCTCGAGCCGCAGTTGGTGCCAGCTGCGCCATGCAGGCGCAATCGCCATCGGCGTGCTGATGCTGGCGGGTTGCGGCGGTGGCGATAGCCCGTCCACGTCTGCCGCAAGCGCAATGAACCAGGTTTCGGCAAGCGAGAAAGCTGCCGCGCAAACGTCGAACTCGCCAAACGCAAACCAGCCCTATACGGACCCGATCGCCTACTCGCCGAACGCTACCGATGGCCTTGCCGCGTCGCAGGTTGCTGAAAAAGCCGCGATCATGCATTACCAGTGGACCTCGGGCAGGACGACGATCAACTACACGACGACCACCGGCCATCTGACCGCTTCGGACGCAAACGGCAATCCGGAGGCGACGATGTCGTATGTCGCCTATACCGCGCCGGCCACGAACGGCTCGCCGCGGCCGGTGACGTTCATCTATAACGGCGGACCCGGTTCTTCGTCGATCTGGCTGCGTCTCGGCTCGTTTGCGCCAACGCGTGTCGCCACGCCCGACCCGCTGCTCACCAACTGGCCGAACTTTCCGCTCGTCAACAACGCCGAGAGCCTGATCGATACGACGGACATGGTGTTCATCGACCCGCCGGGCACGGGGCTTTCGGAGGCCATTCTGCCGAACACGAACCAGAAGTTCTGGGGCTGCGATCCCGATGTGAACGTGATGCGCGATTTCATCAAGCGCTATCTGGCCGTGAATAACCGCAGCAGCTCGCCGATCTATCTCTACGGCGAATCGTATGGCACGCCGCGCACCGACATGCTTGCGCTCGCGCTCGAAGCGGCGGGCGTGCCGTTGACCGGCATCGTGCTGCAGTCGTCCATCCTGAACTACTTTGCCGATGCGATCGAGGCGACGGCCATTACGGATTCGACGGCGGGCCTGGTGCTCGATACCGATACACTCGCGGGTTATTACCCCGGCTATGCGGAGGTGGCCGCCTATTTCAATCTGGTTTCGCCGCCATTGATCGATCAGGGCCTCTTCGCGTTGCAGTCGGAGATCTTCGCGACGGGCCAGTACAAGCATTTCCGCAAGTACGCGCAATCGTGGGTGCTGAGTCAACTCGGCATTCCCGACGCGCTGGGCAAGCCGGTCTTTCCGCCCGAGAAAACGCTGGATTCTTGGCGCTGGCCTTCGAGCCTCACATTGCAGGCACTCAATGGCTACTTCAACGTGAATCCGTTCAATAACGAACTGATCCCGGGCACGACGATCGGTCGTTACGACGGGCGCGTATCGTTGCCGAATTCGGATCCGCGTTTGCAGAGCGACGGCGACCCGTCGGACATTCTCATCTCGCAGCCGTTCACGACCGCACTCGCCACGCAGATGCCGGATTATCTCGGCTACACGGCGCCGAATGCGACGTACATGCCGCTGAACGACAACATCATCGAGGTCTGGGACTTCTCGCACGACGGCCAGCCGCTGCCCGATACGCTGCCCGACCTGCTCGGCGCGATCCAGCTCAATCCGCAATTGAAGGTGCTCGCGGAGAACGGCTATCACGATCTCGCCACGCCGTTCTTCAATACGGAGAAGCAGCTCGCGCGTCTGCAAACGGTGGCGGGATTGAGCCCGAACCTGCAGGTCAACTTCTTCCAGGGCGGACACATGATTTATCTGGACGACGTGGCGCGCCCGAAGATGAAGGCCGATCTCGTGAGCTACTATGGTGGTCAACCCATCCCATTGGCGCTTTCGCTCTGGACGCTTCCGCAGCCGTGGCCCGACGAGAGTCCCGCGGGTACGCCGACTTCCACGGCAGTCGCGGCAGCGGGCCAATAACGTCACAGGCCGCGGGCTTCGTCGAGCGTCGATCATCGATAGTCGATTGAGGCCCGCTCCTCACTCATTGAAGGCGAGCGATCATGTCTACATTCAAAAAGCTGTGGTGCGTTGCTCCGCTCATGCTTTGCGCGATGGCTGCGGTCACGACAGGCCATGCGCAGGCGGCAACGCAAGCGGTGGCGCCGGTTCAGCTGCCGAAGGGCGGCCACGGCGTGGATGGCCCATTCTTCCCGTCGAACCGTCCAGCACCGCTTACACCCTCCACCGGAACGCAATTGCAGCAGCAAGCGCAGCAGAGGGTGGAAGCACGCCTCGGCGCGACTTCCGCGTTGAGCAACGGCGCTTCGATCACGAAGGCGCAGGCGCAGAGCAGCGGGCTCGGGTATATCGCGCAACATTTCGATCAGATCGACACGGCACATACAGGGAGGGTGTCGATGAGCGACGTGCGGCAGTATCTGCAGAAACAGGGCCAATGAGGATGCCGGTCTGTCGCGCTGCAGTGATCGGCGTCGTGGGCGTGCTGGCGGCGGGGGCAGGCGCCCCGGCCAGTTTCGCGCTCGACGCCGTTTCCGTCGTAATGCCTCAAGCCGTGAAGCCGTAACGCCTTTCCCATCGAATTTTCTGCACCCGAAATCTCCTGCTGACCCGCTCTCTCCATCAAATGATGGAGGCGCAAGCGTGCGCGGTTCCATAGGCTTAGGAAGCGGAGCGCTCACCGGCGCGAGCCGGGGCCTCCCTCTACGACTGCTTATGGCTCACTGCGCGTTATGAAGCCAGACGCCTGCTATGGTGACAAGGAGATGACCATGAAGATCAAGCATTCAAGAATGTTGTCGGCAACAGCCTTTGCACTGCTCTCGCTCAGTGGCGTCGCACACGCCGACGGTGGCCTTTGCTCGAACGCAACATTGAGGGGAGCTTACGGATTTCACGGGCATGGAGAAATTCTTGGCCTGCTGGATAGCAACAACAAGCTGCACCCATTTGCCTCACCGTCGACACTCGATGATGTCGCCATCGTGACGTTCGACGGCGCGGGTAAATTCACCCGTACCGACTTCGGCATGATCAACGGCTTGCCGAAAGGCGGGCAGACTGCCTTCAACCCGTACCAGAGCGGCACCTACACCGTGAATTCCGATTGCACGGGCATCATGAAACAGGTTTATGGCAGCGGCGGGCCGGTGCTGGCCGGTGTCGAGACCGACCTGCAGATCGTTGTTTCCGACGACGGGACGCTCATCGAATCCGTTGTCTATAAAGCGTATTCGCCCGCGTCCGGTCCCACCGCCGACGGCACGACGTGCCCGCCGAATTGCGATCAAGGTGTGCAGGAACAATTCGAGGGGAAGAAGGTTCTCGTTTACGGCTTCCGCTAAGCGCGTCTCTTCGATATCGTCCGGACCTAGCGCAGCGAGTAGCCCCGGCCCTGCATGCAAGCCTCCCACGCCTGGCGATAGTTAGCGAGCGCCTGCTGTTGCGCCGATTCCATCTGCGCGTTCTGCGCCGCCGCGGCGCGCCCCTGGCGCCGGTGCGCTACGCCCCCGGCAACCGTGCCGGCCACGGCGCCGATGGCCGCGCCGTGGCCGGCATCGCCACCGATCGCACCCGCGGCGGCGCCAATGGCCGCGCCTCCGGCGGCGCCCCGGACGCGTTGGCCATTCGACGCCTGAGCTTGCGGTGCAGCGTTTGCCACGACCGCAGGGTCAACGCCGGTTTTCTGTTTTGCCCACGCATAGCAGGCACCTTCATCGGAACTTTGCTGCTGGGCGCTTTGGCCTTTCGACGGGTACACGACGGTTTGCTGCGCAAGGACCGGAAGTGCTGTTCCCGCAATCACCATTGCGGCGGGAATAAAAACGATGCGATTGATTCTCATGGAAGACGTTTCCCGTAGTGGCCTGAATGAGTCGGCAGAGAATATCTCGTGCTCATTCGATCGCGTAGGTCGATAGGGTAATAAGCGTTGTTCCCGTTGATACGTATCAATGGAGGTCAAAACGACGCCGAAGATTGCAAGTCGCGGCCGCATTTGATTGATTGGCTTTTGCATAAAGCAGTGGGATGGCGTGCGACAAATATTCTGGTTCTCACCGAACTCAATCCGGCTATGAATTGGCTGCCGGGCTCGCAAGGTGAGCGCACGCGTGCGCGCGATTGCGGCGGGTCCGATGGTACGCTTGGGCTTCTCGAGATCACATGGCTGGAGATTGCCGATCATGAAGCGCTTGTGCTGCGCAGCGTTCCTCGCCTTACTCGTTGCCGGCTGTGCTTCGCCGTCGCCGCCGCCCGCCGCCGACACCAACAGCTACATGCTGCATACGCCCGATGGCGCGCACCCCGGCGCGCCCGCCTCGAAGCCACCGAGGCTAACCGTGGGCGTCAGCGATCCCGACACGCAACTGATTCTTCCGTGGTTCCTAAACGACATCATCAACTTCGTGAACTACCGCTAGTCCTCCCTTTCTGCGGCGACCCGGAAAAACCCTCCCTTGAAGCCTGAAAATCCATTTCCTACTCTATGAAACGTTTCAGTTCGGGCGGATAACCTCAAGCGCGTCACCTCGGGCGGACAGACCAGTATGGACGACCGCAAGAAAAGTGCCAGTACACTCAAGGACGTCGCGAACGCAGCGGGAGTCTCGCTGGGCACGGCGTCCAAAGTGCTCGCGGGAGCCGCAAACGTGAGCGAAGCGCGCCAGCGCCAGGTCTGGGAAGCGGCCCGCAAGCTCGGCTACCGGCGCAACAGCCTGGCCGCCGAACTGCGCAGTTGCCGCTCCACGTCGATTGGTTTTGTCGTGCCCGACCTGACCAATTCGTTCTTCATCGAACTGGTCTGCGCGCTCGAAGACCATGCACTCGAATCCGGTTACCGGCTCATCCTGGCGCACGCCCAGGAGGACCCGGAGCGCGAAGCGGAGCGCATCCGCTTCGTCCTCTCGCGCCAGGTGGCGGGCATGATCATCATTCCCTGCCACGGCTACGAGCACGCGATCAGCGAACTGCGCGAATGCGACGTGCCGCTCGTGATGGCCGACCGCGTGGACAACAGCTTTCCCGCCAACACGGTCACGACCGACAGTCATCGCGCGGCGATGGACGGCACCGCGCATCTGATCGCGCTTGGCCACCGCCGCATCACGTTCATCGTCAATGCGCTCGACCTCGTGAACAGCCGCGAGCGTGCCCAGGGCTACCAGGACGCGATGCAGCGCGCCGGGCTGGCGCAGCACGCCAACGTCGTGGTGTGCGGCATGAGCGATACCGAAAGCCACGCGACGACGCTCGGCGTGCTCGCCGCGCGCGAGCGCCCCACGGCGCTCTTCACGGGCGCGAACGTCGCGACGCTCGGTGCGCTGCGGGCGATCCGCGACGCGGGCCTGCAACTGCCGGACGACATCTCGCTGCTTTCCTTCGACGACGCGCCGTGGATGTCGGTGCTGCGTCCCGGCATCAGTTCGATTCGTCAGCCCGCCGAAGCGATTGCCCGCGGCATCTGGCATCTCCTGCACAAGCAGTTGCTGGGCGAGAACGCGGAGATCGTGCACTTGCGCATGCGTGCCGACTTGCGCGTGCGCGACAGCACGGGCCCGGTGCGGTATGACGAATGGGGCGAAGCGGCGCGTGCCTCTGCCGCGCCGCCGCTATAACGTTTTATTTTTCGCAGCACCCGAGGCCGGCCGCACGCGCCGCCCGGTTCAGACAACAAAGGAGACAGGGCAATGGACAGTCAACGACGCATTCTGATTGCGGGTCTGGTCGCCGTGCCGCTCGCCGGCGCAGCGGGTCTACTCGGGACGCTCAGCACGCCCGCGTTCGGGCAGCAGAAGAAATACCGCTTCGGCTTCTCGCAGGTGACCACGGTCGAGCCCTGGCGCGTGCAGTTCAACAAGGACATGAAAGCCGAGGCCGCGAAGCATCCCGAGGTCGATCTGATCATTGCCGACGCCGGCGACCGCACCGACAAGCAGAATGCCGACATGGAGAATTTCATTGCCCAGAAGATGGATGCGATCTTCATTTCGCCCAAGGAGTCGGCGGGGCTGACCGGCGTGGTGGAAAAGGCCTATAAGGCAGGCATTCCCGTGTTCGTGCTCGACCGCGAGGTGAACGGCGAATCCTATACGCAGTTCATCGGCGGCGACAACGTGCAGATCGGCCGCGAAGCCGGCGCATTCATCGTCAAGCTGATGGGCGGTCCGGGTCACGCGCAGGGCAATCTCGTCGAGGTCTGGGGCGGCTTCGGCGCGCAGCCGGCGCACGACCGCCACGACGGCGCGGCGAGCGTGATCGGCAAGGAGTCGGGCATCAAGCTCGTGGGCGAACGCGTGGACTGCGACTGGAAGCAGGACAAGGCGTACGAGTACATGAAGACGGTGTTGCGCGTGAATCCGAAAATCGATGTGGTCTATGGGCACAACGATCCCATGGCCTACGGCGCCTATCTCGCGGCCAAGGACGCGGGGCGCGACAAGAGCATCAAGTTCGTGGGCATCGACGGGTTGCCGCAGGAGGGCGCGACCTGGGTCTCGCAAGGCCTGCTCGCCGGCACGTTCATGTACCCCACGCCCGGCGCCGAAGGCATACGCCAGGCGCTCAAGCTGCTGCATGGCGAAAAGATCCCGAAGAAGGTCACGTTGCCGACCCAGGGCATTTTTGCGGACAACGCCAAGGCGTATATTGCTAGCCACTCCTGAATGAATGCCACTGCCACCGCGCCGCTCATCGAGGCGGCAGGCCTGTCGATTTCCTTCAACGGCAGCGCCGTGTTATCGAGCGTCGACTTCGATGTCGTGGCGGGGGAGGTGCATGCGCTCGTTGGCGAGAACGGCGCGGGCAAATCGAGCCTGATGAAGATGCTGGGCGGCCTCTATACGCCCGACAGCGGCACGATACGGGTGCGGGGCGTGCCCACGCGCCTCGCGAGCGTCAACGACGCGATCGATGCCGGGATCGCGGTGATTCATCAGGAGTTGAACCTCGTCGATACGCTGTCTGCTGTCGACAACATATTCCTCGGCAAGGAGCCGCGCACGCGCTGGGGCTTTCCTGACCGGCGCGCCATGCGCACGGCCGCGCGCAGCGTGCTTGGACAACTGGGCTTTCGCGCGAGTCCCGACGCGCTGGTCGGCGCGCTGCGGGTGGGCGAAAAGCAACTGGTGGAAATCGCCAAATCGCTGGTGGCCGAAGCCCGGGTGCTGATCATGGACGAGCCGACCTCGGCGCTCTCCGATGCGGAGACCCACGCGCTCCTCACGCTCACGCGGCAACTGCGCGAACGCGGCATGGGCATCGTGCTGATCAGCCACCGGCTGGGCGAAGTCTTCGCCGTGGCCGACCGCGTGACCGTGCTGCGCGACGGCCGGCGCATCTCGACGCTGCCGGTCGCGCAGGTGGAGTCCTCGACGGCGCTCGTCTCGATGATGATCGGCAAGGACTTCGCGCCGCCCGAGCGCGGTGCGGACGAGGCGCCGCGCGCTCGCAGCACGAGTGTGGAAGTGCGCAATCTCTCGCTGTGGGGGCCGGCGCGCGCGATGGTGCGCGACGTGTCGTTTGCGGTGCGCGAGGGCGAAGTGTTCGGCCTCTCTGGCCTGCTCGGCGCAGGCAAGACCGAAGTGCTCGAAGCCATCTACGGGATCTCGGCCTACCGGCAGGAGGGTGTCATCGCGATTGCGGGGCAGAACCGGTCATTCAGGTCTCCAAATGAAGCCGCGGAATCGGGCCTCGCCTTCGTGACCGAAGACCGCAAGAAGGACGGCCTCGTGCTCGATCAGTCGCTCGAAGCGAACTTCGTGCTGCCGTCGTTGCCGCGCGTGCCCGGCTTTCCGTTCTACCGGCGGCGCAGGCTGTGCGGCTGGGCCGCCGAACAGGCGCGAGCCTCGCGGGTCAAGCATCGCAGTCTCGCGCAAAGCGCCAATAGCCTGTCGGGCGGCAATCAGCAAAAGCTCATCATCGGCAAATGGCTGATGACGAAGCCGCGCATCCTGCTGCTCGACGAACCGACGCGCGGCGTGGACGTCGCCGCCAAAGCGGAGATTTACCGCCAGATACTCGACGCGGCGCGCTCGGGCGTGACGGTGCTGATCGCCAGCTCGGAAATCGACGAATTGACCTTGCTGTGCGACCGCATTCTCGTGCTGTGCGAAGGGCGTGCGAAACAGATCGTGCCGCGCAGCGATTTTTCCGGCGACCTGCTGATTAATCTCGCTTCGCCTTGAATCGATACTGACTGGAGACTGACCATGCTGCATGTGCAGGACCATGTCGCCGAGCCGGACGCGCCAACGCGCAGGCGTCAACTCAGCACGCTCATGACGCACCTGAAGTACTACCTGGGGCTGATCCTGCTGCTCGTGGTGGGCGCATTCACCTCGCCTCACTCGACCGATGGCAGCAACATCTTTCTCTCCAGCGCCAATATTTCCGACGTGTTTCGCGAGGTTGCCAACGTCGGCGTGATGTCGATCGGCATGACGCTCGTGATCATCACCGCGGGCATCGATCTTTCCGTCGGCGCGATCATGGGACTGGGCAGCGTGCTGACCGCCATGCTGCTGACCACGGAGGGATGGAACCGGGCGACTGACGCTTCACTCGTGCTCAACGCGATTGCCGTGTTCTCGATCGCGTTCATCGTGCTCGGTGCATGGCGCAGGCCGCAACGTTCGCATGGCGCGCATGCGGGCGCCGCACGCGCGGTGCGCGGCGGCATTGCGCTGCTGTGCGCGGCGCTGGCGTGCCTGTATATCGCGTTGCACGCGGCGCACCGCATGCCGCTCGCAGGCGTGCTCTGGATCGTGCCGCTCGCGGGCTTCACGGTGGGCAGCATCAACGGCTGGATCATCACGCGCGGGCGCATGCAGCCGTTCATCGTCACGCTCGCGGCGATGGTCGGCGTGCTCGGCGCTGCGCGGCTGATCGCCGGGCAGGACACCGCCGTCTATTCGATTTACAGCGGAACGAACGCGACCGCCGAAATCGAGAATCTGCGCGCGCTGCTGTTCAATCTGATTCCCGTGCCTGCGCTTTTCTTTCTCGTGATCGCGCTCGTGTTCAGTTTCGTGATGAATCGCACGGTGTTCGGCAAATATCTGTACGCGATAGGCGGCAACGAGAAATGCGCCGTGGTTTCAGGGCTCGATGTCAACCGCTACAAGCTGATGGCCTACGCCATTTCCGGCCTGCTCTCAGCGCTGGTTGGCGTGCTCTATGCGGCGCAGTACCGCCAGGGTAAGGCCGATGCCGGGTCCGGCTGGGAACTCGACGCGATTGCCGCCGTGGTGATTGGCGGGACGAGTCTTGCCGGCGGCGTTGGGCGGATATCGGGCACGGTGGCGGGCGTGCTCATATTCGGCTTCCTCGGCAACATCCTGTTGCTCAACGATATCGACAGCAATACCCAACTGGTCCTCAAAGGACTGATCATCGTGATTGCCGTGTTTCTGCAGCAGACCGACTATGGGCGCGGCGGCTGGATCAAACGGATCAGACATCTCATTGCGCGGCGCGATCGATAAATAAAGCACGGCGCGCGGACAATACAGGCGCCGTCCGCGCGCCGCGATTCATTCGATCTCATTGACCTCAGCGTCCACGCGCAAGCCAACTGTCCACCGATTGCACGCCTTCGACCGAAGCCGCGCTGCGCTCGGCGAGCGCGACCTGTTCGTGCGCGTCTACCCATCCGAGCAGCGTGACGGTGCCTCCTCGAGCAAAGACAAATATATGAGAAGTGTTGACGCCATTACGCGCAAAAGCGACCCGGACGTTGTGCGCGAGTTGCGGGTTGCTTGCGCCCGAGTCGGTTTGAGCCTGAACGGCCGGCACCATGGCGCTGGAAATCAGCAATGCGAGCGTGGAAGTGATGATGGCTTTCACGATACCTCCTTGCAGTGTGGCAAAAATGCCGGTCACAGCCGGCAGCAAGTCTTCCGGTCCTTCTTCAACGCAGGGCCGCGGAAGTCAGAGGGCAAACCAGCCCGCGCAGTGCGCGGTGCAATGGTCACCGCAAGGACGCGTCGGGGGTTCAGCCAGCCGGGCATGGAACGGTAGCGCCATCGCCCGGCGAAAGTTGCGCTGGTGCGTGCTGGTGCATTGCGTTCGGACGGGACGTCGCGCGCGCGACGTGGCGGGGAACAGCGGGAGTCGAGGCGCGGGGAATTGCGTGGCGCGATGGTCTGAAGCCGGAAAGCCCGCGGGATTGATTCGACGTCCCGCGCTGAGTGTGCTTACCGGAGAATCTCAACTCGTTGCCCGGCAGGGTATACCTTGATCATAGTCGCTATTGCCGAGGCCTGCTGGTGACAGCGCTCTCAGCAGAACTGCAACGCTGCGGACACAACGGGCAAAAAATTTCCGTGTTGTCGTTGCAACTTCACAACGTCAGAGCGTCGCTTTTGAAAGCGCTGTCAAGCGCGATTTGGCCGAAGTAGCACGGGTGTTCGGTGTATTTCCCTCGCTGCGCATATTTTCCCGCACGACCGCAAACGGAGTTGCGAGCTTTGTGACCATAACGGAATGGTCACAAAGCAGGGGTCTACTCCGGGGCCGCGCGGCGCGCAACTGTTATCGGTAACATCGTTTTCCCTGGACTGCCGGTTCGATACACGGGGCAGGCGCGTCCCTATAATCGCCTCGAAATGTGATTCGGAACATTTCAGTGAGGCAGCCTGGTAGGGAACGTGTAGAGCGCACGCGACCTGCGCGGTTTGGAGACGCCAAAATATATATAGGATATCTAATGAACAAGAAGCTTATTGCATTGTCGGTGATGGCTGCTGCGACGACGATGGCGCACGCGCAGAGCAGCGTCACCCTGTATGGCCGTATCGACAACGGCGTGCAGTATGAAACCGGTCTGCCGGGCGGTAGCAGGTTCTCGGCACAGAGCGGCGACTGGGGTTGCTCCTGGTTCGGCCTGCTGGGCTCGGAAGATCTGGGCGGCGGCACGAAGGCGGTGTTCCAGCTGGAAGGCCAGCTCAATACGATGACGGGCGCTTCGGCGGGCAACCTGTTCGGGCGTCACGCCACGGTGGGCTTCAGCAACGACCGCTTCGGTCTGTTCAAGATGGGTAATCTCGGCGCCGGCGAACTTTCGCAGGACAGCTGGGGCGCGGACCCGCAGTTGATGCAGCGTTACGCGATCTCGACGCTGGTGCGCGGCCGCAACTGGGCGAGCACGAGCAACGGCGCGGAATATGATTCGCCCACGCTGTTCGGCGGTCTCGTGTTCAAGGGCCAGTATTCGCTGACCAACAACACGAGCTGGAACTCGGCGCCGGTCAACGCACAAGGCGTGCCGACGGGCCAGGGCCGTACGAACGCGATTGAAGGCATCTATACGTGGGGCAGCGGCGATTTCCGCGTGATCTATGACGAAGTCCGCGGCGCGGACGGTTCGTTCAACAACGTGTATTCGGCTTCGCGCTCGATTCTCGCTGGCGGCACGTATGTGATCGGTCCGGTGAAGATCTACGCGGGCTACCAGCACTTGAGCGCACCGAGCGCCACCAACGCAAGCGTGGGCGTGACCGACGCGTCGCAGCCGGCTGGCGTACGCGCACCGACGGCGGTGGACCACGAGTGGATCGGCGCTGGCTGGCAGGTGAACGACGCGTCGGCGATCACGGCTGCGGTGTTCCATGCGAACGCGAACAACGGCAACGGCAACGCCACGCTGTTCACGCTCGGCACGACGTACAACCTGTCGAAGCGCACGTTCCTGTACGCGGAAGCCGGCTACGTGCACAACAGCTCGACGTCGAACATCAACCTCGGCAACGGTTCGTACGGCAACAACAACTTCGACGCGGCGACGGGCACGTCGTCGAACGACAACCCGAACTACGGCCACAGCCAGACCGGCGTGTTCGCGGGCATCATGCACATGTTCTGATTTGACTTCGTTTGACCTGTAGTTGTTGTGATCTCTTTGTGTTAGGTACTGCTTAATTCTCTTTCATAGAGAGGCCGGTGCGATCTCTCCTCCACCCTGGTCGCACCGGCTGCTTTTTCCGAGTTTTTTAGTCACTTCGAATTCGTATCTGGAAACGCTTTTTTCAGTGTCTGAAAGCGCTTTCATGAAAATGTTCAGGCGGAACTCATGACCGATGGCACCAACGAAGCACCCGGCGCGCCCAGTGTCCAGAGCGGACCCACTCCGGGTCCCAACGTGACGCTGGAAGAAATTGCGCGCGCTGCCGGCGTGTCTCCGAGCACGGTGTCGCGCATCCTGAACGGCACCGCGCGTGTTCTCCCCGAAAAGCAGCGCGCGGTGGAAGAGGCGATCGCGCGGTTCAACTATCGTCCGAACGTGCTGGCGCGCAGTCTTGCGAGCGGCCGCACCGAAACCATCGGCGTCCTGACACAAGCCGTGTCGAGCCCGTTTTACGCCGAGTGGCTGCGCGGTATTGAAGAGGCGCTTTCCGAGCCGGGCTTCACGCCGATCTTCGTGAGCAGCCGCTGGAATGTCGTCGACGAAAAGGCACGCCTCGAAGAGTTCATCGCGCGCCGCGTGGACGGCATCATTCTGTTGCATGCCCAACTCGACGAGCCGACGCTTACCGAATACTCGCGCTACGCGCCCATGCTGGTGCTGGGGCGCTCGGTGCAAAACGGCACGGCGCTCGCGGGCCTGCCGATCGACAACCTGCAGGGCGCACGCGACGCGACCCGCCATCTGATCGAGCAGGGCCACCGCGAGATCGCGTTCATTGCCGGCCCGAGCAGTCACGAAGACGCGATCGAGCGTCTCGACGGTTACCGCATCGCACTGGAAGACGCGGGAATCGGCTTCGACGCCGATCTGGTCGAGCAGGGCGATTACCTCGAAACAGGCGGCCTCGCGGCCATGGAGCGGCTGCTGGTGCGCCGGCCGTCGTTGAGCGCGGTGTTCTGCGCGAACGACCAGACCGCGTACGGCGCGCGTCTCGCGATGTTCCGCCGCGGCGTGCGCGTGCCCGAGGATGTGTCGCTGGTCGGCTTCGACGATCTGCCGACTTCTTCGTACATGACGCCGCCTCTGACGACAGTGCGCCAGCCGACCTATGAAATCGGCCGTCTCGCCGCGCAAGGCATCGTGCAGATGATCCGCAAGCAGCCCATCGCGCTGAGCCCCATTCCGCTCACGCTGGTGACGCGCGAGACGACGCGTCGCATCGGGCCGTCGCTTAGCCCGGTAGACAAAGGTGCATAAGGTCCGCGTCCACTTCGGCCGTTTTTTTGGTCTTGCGGTGAAAGCGCTTTCAAACAGATGAGCGCTGCAAGCAGGGAGTCAGGCGTTGCGAATGAATACAACAGGGGAAGTAGTTCGTAGCAGCAGGGGAGCAATTGAACGTCACTCACAAACGTATCACCAGGAGACATGTAATGAATTTCCGTTTTTCAGGCACTGCCGCTGCCGTTTTGCTCAGCCTGGCTACCGTGGCTGCGCATGCCAACACCACGCTGACCGTCGCGGTGTTTCCGAAGCTCGACCAGGAAATCAAGGACGCGATTCCCGCGTGGAAGAAGCTCCATCCGGACGTCGACATCAAGGTCTCGTCGCTCGCGATCGCCGATCACCACAACGCCATGACCACCGCGCTCGCAACGAGCTCGGACCTGCCCGACGTGATGGCGGTCGAAGTCGGCTTCATTGGTCGCTTTGCAGCCGGTGGCGGTCTCGAGAACCTGGCGAAGCCGCCCTATGACGCAGGTCAGTACAAGAGCCAGTTCATCAACTACACGTTCGCGCAGGCCACGACCCAGGAGGGCCAGATCGTCGGCATGCCGGGCGATATCGGCCCGGGCACGCTGTTCTACCGCAAGGACATTCTCGACAAGGCAGGCGTGACCGAAGCCGACCTGACCAAGTCGTGGGAGTCGTATCTGGCGGCCGGGCAGAAGATCAAGAACGCGACCGGCGCGTACCTGATGGCGTCGTCGCGCGATATCGAAGACATCTATATTCGCGCCGACCTGAAGGAAGGCGATGGCGTGTACTTCGACAAGGCCGGCAATCCGGTCGTGACGTCGCCGCGCTTCGTGAAGGCATTCGAGCTGGCGAAGAAGGCGCGCGATCTCGGTCTCGACGCGAAGATCACGCCGTGGTCGAACGAGTGGGCCGAGAGCTTCAAGCGCGGCACGGTCGCCACGCAAATGATGGGCGCATGGCTCGGCGGCCACCTCTCGTCGTGGATCGCACCCGATACGAAGGGCCTGTGGCGCGCGACGAATCTGCCCGGCGGTGCTTATGCATCGTTCGGCGGCACGTTCTGGTCGATTCCGGTGAAGGCCTCGCAAAAGCAGCTGTCGTGGGAATTCATCAAGTTCCTGACGACGCGTCCGGACGAGCAGCTCGCTTCGTTCCGCTCGATCGACGCCTTCCCGGCGCTGCTTTCGGCGCAGCACGACGACTTCTTCGCGCAGCCCGTTGCGTTCCTCGGCAACGAGAAGGCTCGCCTGATCTGGCGCGATGCGGCCTCGCATATCCCGGCGATCCAGCGCAGCAAGTATGACCAGGTTGCCGAAGAGGCGGTCCACTCGGCGCTCGACAAGGTGGTCGACAGCAACGAGGACATCCACCAGGCGCTGCAGGAAGCACAGGCTGAGATCACGCATCGGATCCGCCGTTAAGCGGTTCTGATGAAACGGCGCGGCATGCATCGCCGCGCTTTGAAGCCCGCTGCAACAGCGTGGCCGGTCGCCCCGGCCGGCCACGCCCGAATGGACGGAACTATTGATGAACTCTCCTCTGCCCACAACTGAACAAGTCTCCCGGGAAGGGCTCGTGCGCGATACGCTCGCCCACGCTCGTGGCAAACCGCGGCTCAATCCGGTCAAGATCGCGCCGTACCTGTTTCTCGCGCCGTTTTTCCTGTTGTTCGCCGTGTTCCTGGCCTTTCCGCTGCTGTTTTCGCTGTATCTCTCGTTCCAGAGCTGGGACGCGACAGCGGGTCTGGCGAGCATGAAGTGGGTGGGTCTGTCGAACTTCACTTTCACGCTGACGGACCCGTGGTACTGGAAATCGCTCTACAACACGGCTTCGATGGCGGTCATGTCCGGCGTGCCGCAGCACCTCATTGCGCTGCCGCTGGCGTTCTTTCTGCAAACCGCGTTTCGCCGCTGGCGCAATTTCGTGGTCGGGCTGTATTTCCTGCCCTTCATCACGTCGAGCGTGGCGATCGCGCTGATCTTCTCGTCGCTGTATTCGACCGACTTCGGCATGATCAACCTCGCCATTGCCGAAATCGGCAAGATTCCGGGGCTGCACTGGATCGTGCCTTCGAAACCGATCGAGTGGCTGTACAACCCCGCGAACGTGAAGCCGGCGGTTTCGGTTGTCGTCTTCTGGCGCTACGTGGGCTGGAATACGGTGCTTTATCTGTCCGCGCTGCAAACCATTCCGAAGGACATTTACGAGGCGGCACGCATCGACGGTGCCAATGGCTGGCAACAGTTCACGCGCATCACGATTCCGCTTCTCAAACCGATGATCTTCTTCGCCGTCACGCTTTCGATCATCGGTGGGCTGCAACTGTTCGAAGAGCCGTTCATCCTGCTCCCGAACGAAGGCATGGGCACGAGCCAGTCAGGCCTGACCACGGCGGTCTACATGTATCGCACGGCATTCCACGACGGCGACTTCGGCACGGCCAGTTCGATTGCGTGGCTGCTCTTTATCACGATTTCCGCGCTGATGTGGCTCAACACGCGCATTTTCCACCGCAGCGGCATGAAAGAAGAGGCACAGCGATGAAACTGTCGAAAAACAAGGCGCGCTATACGGGCTACGCCGTCGTGCTGGCGGGCGCGGTGCTGATGTTCTCGCCGTTCTGGTTCATGTTCGTTTTCGCCACGCACACGAGTTCCGAGATTTTCTCGATGCCGCCGCCGCTGTGGTTCGGCAATGCGTTTCTCGACAACATGGCGTCGCTCATGCGTCACATTCCGTTCTGGCGCAATCTGGGCTGGAGCTTCTACACGGCCACGATCCAGACCTTGCTGACGCTGCTCGTCACCTCGATGGCCGGTTACGCGTTTGCGATGTATGAGTTCCGCTTCAAGAAGACGCTCTTTGCCGTTGCGCTCACGGCCATGCTGGTGCCGCCGTTCCTCAGCATGATTCCGACCTTCATGACGATGAACCTGCTCGGCTGGATCAATCAGCCGCGTGCGCTCTACGTGCCCGGCGCGGCGGCCGCGCTCGGCGTGTTCCTCATGCGCCAGTACATCTCCTCGGCCATTCCGTCCGACCTGATCGAGGCGGCGCGCATCGACGGCTGCGGCGAGTTCCGCATCTACTGGAGCATCGTGCTGCCGCTGCTCGGGCCGGCACTGGGCACGCTCGGCCTCATCAGCTTCATTCAGGCCTGGAACAACTTTCTCTCGGCGCTCGTGGTGCTGCGTTCGCCCTCGATGTACACGCTGCCCCTCGCGCTGCGCATCTTGCAGAGCCCGACCAATTCGGACTGGGGCGCGGTGATGGCGGGCTCGGCTGTCGCCGTGGTGCCGTTGCTGGTGCTGTTCGCTTTCACCTCGCGGCGCTTGATCGACGGTTTGACGACCGGCGCCGTCAAGGCCTGAGATTCGCTTCGTTCATTTCATGCCCGCTCATACAAGAGCGGACACGACTAATCAGGATACCTACCGTTATGTCGACGTTTCAATTCAAGGAAAACTTCGTCTGGGGCGTGGCCACCAGCTCGTATCAGATCGAAGGCGCGGCCCGTGAGGACGGCCGTGGCGAGTCGATCTGGGACACGTTCTGCCGCGTGCCCGGCAAGGTCGTGAAAGGCGAGAGCGGCGACGTGGCCTGCGATCACTACCATCGCCTCGAAGAGGATCTCGATCTGATGGCACAAATGGGCGTCAATGCCTATCGCTTTTCGATTGCGTGGCCGCGCGTGCAGCCGGATGGTCGCGGCGCATACAACGAAAAGGGCCTCGCGTTCTACGAGCGTCTGGTCGACGGCCTGCTCGAGCGCGGCATCCAGCCGTTCGCGACGCTGTATCACTGGGACCTGCCGCAAGCATTGCAGACGGCGCAGAACGGCTGGGAAAGCCGCGATACGGCGTATCGTTTCGCCGACTACGCGCGCAAGATCGGCAACTTGCTGGGCGACCGCGTGGCTTCGATCGCCACGCACAACGAGCCCTGGTGCACCGCATGGCTCGGCAACGCGACGGGCTACTTCGCGCCGGGCAACGCCGATCTGAAGAAGGCGGCGCACGTGGCGCATCATCTCCTGCTTTCGCACGGCCTGGCCGTTCAGGCCATGCGCGCCGACGGCGTGAAGGCGCCGCTCGGCATCGTGCTCAACCAGTCGCCGGCACACGGCGCGACCGACGCGCCTGAAGACCTCGCTGCCGCTTCGCTCGAATACGCGAAGTTCGTGCTCTGGTACATGGACCCGATCTTCAAGGGCGAATATCCGGCCGAAGCGCTGCAATGGTATGGCGCGAACGGCCCGCAAGAGGTGATCCGCGAAGGCGACTTCGACATCATCGGCACGCCGCTCGACTTCCTCGGCATCAACTACTACACGCGTATCTTCGCGAGCGCTTCAGGCAACAAGCGTCCGCCGGGCGTGCACGGCTTCACGGACATGGACTGGGAAGTCTATCCGGAAGGCCTGACCGAACTGCTCACAAAACTCAATGCCGAGTACACGCTGCCGCCGATTTTCATCACCGAGAACGGCTGCGCGTCGAAAGACGTGCTCGAAAACGGCCGCGTGCAGGACACCGACCGCATCCGCTTCCTCGATCTGCACCTGGCTGCACTGTCCGAAGCCGCACGACAGGGCGTGGACGTGGCCGGCTATTTCGCATGGAGCATGCTGGACAACTTCGAGTGGGCGTCCGGTTACGACAAGCGCTTCGGCATGGTGTACGTCGACTACGAGACCCAGAAGCGCACGCTGAAGGACAGCGCGCACTGGTATAGCGAGGTGATCGCGGAGCATGCCGCGGCCGAGGCCGCACGCTAACGCGGGCACACAGACAGCACCGTAACCCGCGCGAAGAGGGCAGACACGCCTGTCTCGCGCGGGACGGCAAGCAAGAGCACCAAGGAGGACGTAACAATGGGCGAACTCGTATTGCGCAACGTCGTGAAGACGTATGGCGAAGGTCCGCAGATCATTCAGGGCATCGATCTTCATATTCCCGACGGACAGTTCACGGTATTCGTTGGGCCGTCGGGTTGCGGGAAGTCGACCATGCTGCGCATGATCGCCGGGCTCGAGGAAGTGAGCGGTGGCGACATTCTGATCGACGGCATACGCGTGAACGATCTGCAGCCGGTGGATCGCGGCGTGTCGATGGTGTTCCAGAGCTATGCGCTCTATCCGCATATGACGGTTGCGGAGAACATGGGCTTTTCGCTGAAGCTCTCGGGCAAGTCGAAGCGCGAAGTGCGCGAGGTCGTGGGCCGCGCTGCCGAAATCCTGCAGATCACGCACCTGCTCGAGCGCAAGCCCAAGGCGCTCTCGGGCGGCCAGCGGCAGCGCGTTGCGATTGGCCGCGCGATCGTGCGCAAGCCGCGCGTGTTTCTGTTCGACGAGCCGCTGTCGAATCTCGATGCGACGCTGCGCGTGCAGATGCGCATCGAACTCGCGAAGCTGCACCGCGAACTCGGCACGACGATGATTTACGTCACCCACGATCAGGTCGAGGCGATGACGCTCGGCGAGCAGATCGTGGTGTTCAACAAGGGGAACATCGAGCAGACGGGCGCGCCGCTCGATCTGTACGACCGGCCCGCGAACCGTTTTGTCGGCGGTTTTATCGGCTCGCCGCAAATGAACATGCTCGCCGCCACCGTCGTGTCGCAAAACGGCGTGCAAACCGTCCTCGCGCTTGCGGGTGCGAGCCACCGCATCGCGTTGTCGGGCCGTCCGGATCGCGCACTCAACGGCGAATTGACCCTGGGCGTGCGCGCCGAGCATCTGAGCATCGGCTTCGCGGACGAAGGCATCGCCGCGCGCGTGGAGCTGGTCGAACATCTGGGTGACGTGTCGATCCTGCACGCGCGCCTCGACGGCATGGCGCACGCCATTGCGCTCAAGCTCGACAAGAAGGACGCGCAATACGAGCCGGGCGCGCGCGTGGGCATCAAGGTGGCCTCGTCCGCGGTCACGCTGTTCGATGCGAAGGGCGACGCGGTGGCGTTAGAGCGCCCCCAGGTGGGAGAGAACGTTCAAGCCGTCGTTTGACGTGCCGGTTTGGGTAGGGGAAGAGTGCCATGACGAACAAAGGGTCGAAGGACGATTTCGCGTCCGCTGCCAATGCGCGGAGCGGGCAGACCGCGACGTCAGGCGAAACGCGCGCCGTGACGGACAGGGAACGCGAGCCGCAACGCAACCGCCAGGAGAAATTGCGCGAGCCGTTGCATGCGTTCATCGTCCATTTCGACGCGGAGCCTTCGTCGAAGCCGCCGCCGGACGATCCGGACCAGCGAGTGTGACGATATGGGGGCAGGGATGATTATGAGTGTCGCGAAACGGCGTTACGACTTTTCTTACCGCCCATTTAACGTTAGCCGGAACGGTACTTTTTTGCAGTACCCTGTGGCCAGCTTTCCGGGCGCTCATGCCTTGCTGGGCCGGGATCCGGCGGGGTTTACGCGGACTCTGCGTCAATTCGCCAAGCCCAGGTAAACCACGCATGGCGGCGCCCGAAGCGGGCATTTAACATGAATTAACGTTAAGGGTAACGTTATTATGTTTCTGCTTAATCGACGGTCTGCAGCAAGGGCAATCACCTCCCTCAACGCTCCGCTTTCCTGCGGCAGCGTCCGTATCGGCAAGCGAAGCGTACGTCGCTACTCGCGCATATCCGCCGGCAAGCAACACATCCTGTTGTCGTGCCTCGCGGGTCGCCCGATCACAACTCGGGCTGCTTGACGGACATTCATCAGACAGACCGATTATATGAAAGCGCAAGGGCCGCGGGGCGGATTCGGGCGAAACATGTTACCGGTAAAAACCCGCAGTCCGTTGGTGCGAGATATACCGGTGCAGGGCGTAGTTCAGGTAGCAAACGGTTGGGCAACGCCGATAAAGAGCCATTGGGGTGCGAAGCGCAATTTCGTTGCGTGCGCAACGACCCGATGCAATAAAAATCCGATAGAATTTTGATGGGTGGAGAGCGTCATGGAAAAGCGAGTATCCAAAGCCATTTTCAAGTCCCGCGCCTGCGAGTTGTTCCGCCAGGTCGAAACGCTGGGCGAAACCGTCGTCGTGACGGATCGGGGACAACCCACCATTGAAATCCGGCCGTATCGCAGCAAGACGGAGAATCCGCTCGAGCTGCTGCGCGCGTCGATCACGCATTTCAATCTCAAGCACGCGCTTGCACCGGTTCCCGCCGAGCAGGAAGACTAATGATCACGCTCGACACGCTTGCGCTCGTGTGCTGGCTCGGCAGGCAGAAAGCGCTGAGTCAGGCCGCGCACGATGCGATCGACCGTGAACTGGACGGCGGCGAGATCCTCATTTCAGCCATCAGCGCGCTGGAAATCGCGGAGTTCGTGAAGGCGGGCAGCCTGGGGCTTTCCATGGATGCCCGTAGCTGGCTCTCCACGTTTCTGAAGCTGGATGGCGTGCGCCTGATTCCGGTCGATTCCGAAATTGCGTTCCGGGCGGCGACGCTGCCGCCCGCGCTCACCTCGCATCAGAGGCTGATCGTCGCGACCGCCCGCACGCACGGCGGCGCGCTCGTGACCTCCGATGCGAAGGTGCGCGCCTCGACTTACGTCGAAACGATCTGGTGACGCGAGCGGCGGTGGCGCGCTCGCACCGGTCCGGTCGAGTCGCGCACCACCAGCTCGGCAGGCAGCGTGATGCGCTGCGAAGCGGCGTCGATGCCGGCGATCTGCGCGAGCAGCGTATTGACCGCCGAACGCGCCATTTGCTGGAACGGCTGGCGAATCGTAGTGAGGGCAGGATGAAACTGCTCGGACATGGGAATGTCGTCGAACCCGATCACGGAGATGTCGTCGGGCACGCGCAAGCCCGCTTCCCTGACCGCGGCGATCACGCCGAACGCGCTCTGGTCGTTGGCCGTGAAGATCGCGGTGGGCGGATCGGGGAGATTGAGCAGGTCGAACGTGACGTCGAACGCCATCATTTGCGAGAGATCGCCGGCGGCGACCAGCGCGTCTTCACGCGGCAGGCCGAGCTTGGCGAGCGTGTCGCGATAGCCGCGCTGGCGGTCGCGTACGCCTTCGATGGTTTCGTCGCCGGCGAGAAACGCAATGCGCTTGTGGCCGAGTTCCGCGAGATGCTCGACCGCGAGACAGGCGCCACCGTAATTGTCGACGGATACCGAAGGAAAGCCCGTGAGCGTGCCGCGCTGATCGACCACCACCACCGGCACTTTGGCCGTGGCGAGGGCTTCGAGGCAGAGCGATTCGCGCGGCAGGATGGCGAGAATGCCGTCGGAAAATTGCTGGATCAACCCGAGCAGGTCGTGATGCGTATGGCGGTCTTCGTCGAACACGGTGTACACGAGCATTTCCATGCCCGCGCCGCGTGCCGCGCGGCCCGCGCCGAGCACCAGCTCGCTGGAGAACTGCGTGTCGAGCGTGGGCGTGATGATGCCGATGATGCCGTTGCGCCCGCCGGAGAGTTTCTGGGCGGTGCGGTTCACGACATAGCCGATGTCCGAAGCGATTCTCAGTACTTCGTCGCGCGTTTCGCGCGACACGCCCGGGCGTCCGTTGAGCGCGCGCGACGCGGTCATCTGCGACACCCCGGCAAGCTTGGCGACGTGCTCAAGCGTTGGAGTTTGCCTTGCCATGCGTGGTGTGGGCTTACGAGAGGTCATGTCTGCGAAGACTCGCTCGTGACTCGCTGGTTACTCCGCGGATGGGTCGCTCGTCACGTTAGCGATACCGTTTATGTGCCGGCTATTCTAGCAGATGCGGGCTTGTTCAACCGTTGGCGCGCGTACCAACCTGGCGCGGAGCGCAAGCTCGGACGGGCGCTCACCAGGAAAATCCCGCATAGCCGTAGTTCAGCTCCCGGCTTAACATCCACTAACGTTAAGGCTAACGTTAAACCCGCAGATAACTCAGGTAGCTCTCAATATTCCTAAAGAGGGGACACAAACATGGCGTACCCAGGTTTCTCCAAGGCGCGGGCGATTGTCGGCGCCACGGCACTGCTGTTTTCACTGTCTGCAGTCGTTTCGAACGCCGTCGCGGCGGAATCGAAAACCATCACGGTATGGGATCAGCAGACCAATGCGTCGTCGAGCAAGATCATCCGTGACGCTTCGGACCGCTTCGAGAAGACCGATCCGGGCTACAAGGTCGAGAATTCGCACGTCCTTAACGAGGCGTACAAGACGAAGCTGAAGGTGGCGTTCGGCGCGAACCAGCCGCCGTGCGTGTTCGAGAACTGGGGCGGCGGCGGCCTGCAGGAATATGTGAAATCCGGTCAGATCGTCGACCTCACGCCGTACCTGAACAAGGACCCGGCGTATCGCAACCGCTTCATGCAGTCGTCGTGGAGCGTCACGACGTTCGGCGGCAAGACCTACGGTGTCGCTGCCGAAAACGCGGCGGCCGCGGTGATCTTCTACAACAAGGAAGTCTTCAAGAAGTACGGCATCACGCCGCCCAAGACGTGGGATGAGCTGATGCACGTCGTCGATGTGCTGAAGCAGCACAACGTGGCAGCGTTCTCGCTTGCGAACAAGAACAAGTGGACGGGCTCGATGTACTACATGTACCTCGTCGACCGTATTGGCGGTCCGCAAGTGGTGAGCGACGCGATCGCAGGCAAGGGCAAGGGCTTTGAAGATCCGGCGTTCATCGAAGCCGGCAAGCGCATTCAGGAGCTCGTGAAGGCGGGCGCGTTCGCGCCGGGCATCAACGGTCTCGACTATGACTCGGGTGCGTCGCGCCGTCTGCTGTATACGGGCAAGGCCGCGATGGAACTGATGGGCGCCTGGGAAGCTTCGACGATCGCGAACGAAAATCCGACGTTCTCGAAGGATCTCGACTTCTTCCCGTTCCCGAGCGTGCCGGGCGGCAAGGGCGACCCGCGCGACCTGATCGGCACGGTGGGCGATGGCTTCCTGAGCATCTCGACCGAGTGCAAGACGCCGGAAGCCGCATTCAAGCTGATCCAGTCGCTGACCGACGACCAGGCGATGCAGGCACGCGCGTCGGATGACCACAAGCTTCCGCCGGTCAACAACGTCAAGATCGACGATCCGTTCACGCAGCGTCTGCAGCAACTGCTTGCGGCGGCGCCGAGCGTGCAGCTCTGGTACGACCAGGCTCTGCCGCCGGCGTTGGGCGAACTGCACAAGGACACGACGCAGGCGCTGTTCGGTCTGTCGGTGACGCCTGAGGCGGCCGCGCAGCAAATGGAAGCCGCTTCGAAGAAGGGCGGTTGATCTCCAGCACTCAGGAAAAGTCCGGCTGGCGCCGCAAGGCGCCGGCCGGCAGACAAGCTCGTGAATATTGCACTTTCCGCTACACCCGAACGCCGGCTGAAGCTCTCCTCGCAAACGCTCGTCACGGTCGTGTTCCTCGCGCCGGCGCTGCTGCTGCTGGCCGTGTTCCTGCTTTATCCGCTCGTTTCCAGCTTGCGGCTGTCGCTGCTCGACTGGAATGGTCTCGGCAATACGGCCCGCTATACGGGGCTCGCGAACTGGGCGCGGCTCGCCCATGACACGGTGTTCTGGCAATCGCTCAAGAACAACGTGATTCTCGCGCTCGCCTCGATCGTCATTCAGCTTCCTGTCGCGCTCGCGCTCGCCGTGCTGCTGGAAAAGGCCGGCCGTGGCTCGCGCGTGCTCAAGGTTCTCTATTTTCTGCCGCTGCTCATGTCGAGCGTGGCGATCGGCGTGCTGTTCAAGCAGATCTACGATCCGAACTTCGGACCCCTGAACGTAGCGCTGCAGGCGTTCGGGCTCGATGGCCTCGCGAAGGACTGGCTGGGCGACCCGCACTTCTCGCTGGGCGCGACCATCGCCGTGATCATCTGGCAGAACGCGCCTTTCTACATGATTCTGTTCCTCGCCGGCCTCTCGTCGATGCCGGCCGAGGTCAACGAGGCGGCGCTGCTCGACGGCGCTTCCGAGTGGACCATCTTCTGGCGCATCAAGCTGCCGCACCTGCAAGGCACGGTGCGCACGGCCGTGATCCTTTCCGTGCTCGGCTCGCTGCGTTACTTCGATCTCGTCTTCGTCATGACCGGCGGCGGCCCCGAGGGCTCGTCCGAGGTGATGGCCACCTACATGTATCGCACGGTGTTCAGTTCGTTCCAGCTCGGCTACGGCAGCACCATCGGCTCGGCGATGTTCCTGATCGTCATCGCAGTGGCGGCGGTGTCGATGTACTTCACGCGCCGCTATGCAACCGAGGTCTGAAGCATGATCAAGAAATTTCGCTTTCCCCGCGTGACGATTCCGATCCTCGCGCTGATCTGGCTGGCCGTCACCACGGTGCCGTTCATCTTCATGGTGGTGTCGAGCTTCAAGAGCCAGGAAGAGACCTTCACGACTTCAGTGTGGGCGCCGCCGAGCCACATTTACTGGGGCAATTACGCGGCCGTGCTGAAGGGGCCGTTCTTCACGTATTTCCGTAACAGCCTGTTCACGGTGGGTGTGTCGGTTGCGCTGATCGTCGTCATCAGCGCGATGGCGGCCTATGTGTTCGCACGCATGCGCTTCAGGCTGAACAAGCTGCTCTTCGGCCTCGTG
Organism: Paraburkholderia sp. EG287B; assembly: GCF_040965595.1. Lineage (NCBI taxonomy): Bacteria > Pseudomonadati > Pseudomonadota > Betaproteobacteria > Burkholderiales > Burkholderiaceae > Paraburkholderia > Paraburkholderia sp. EG287B. Next base: position 284,920 of record NZ_JBFRCG010000006.1, on the reverse strand, counting down.
GTCGCGGGCATGATCGTGCCGCTGCATGCGACACTGGTGCCGATCTATCTGCTCACGCGCAACCTCGGCCTCTACGACACGCAGTTCGCGCTGCTCGGCCCGTATGTGGCGCTCAGCCTGCCGGTGTCCATCTTCATCCTGACCGAGTTCATGCGGCAGATTCCGCGCGAGCTCGAAGAAGCCGCGCAGCTCGACGGCTGCAGCCCGTTCCGCATTTTCTGGCGTATCTTCTTCCCGCTTTCGGGACCGGGGCTCGCCACGGTGGCGATCTTCAACGGCATTGGTCTCTGGAACGAGTTCATCTTCGCGTACATGCTCACGTCGACGTCCGAGCACCGTACGCTGCCCCTCGCGATCTGGGATTTCATGGGGCAATACGCGTCGAACATACCCTCGATGCTGTCCGTTCTCGTGCTCACGTCGCTGCCGTTGATCGTCGCCTACGCGTTCGGTCAGGAGCGCGTGATCAAGGGGATGATGGCCGGCTCGCTGAAGGGCTGATTCAGGTCTGATTCGCACCGCTAACCGAACTTCGCATAAATCGATATGGCAAGCATTTCCCTCAATAACGTACAGAAGGCCTACGCGAGCGGCAACGCCGTGATCCGCGACGCCAACCTCGAAGTCGGCAAGAACGAGTTCTGCGTGTTCCTCGGCCCGTCGGGCTGCGGCAAGTCCACGCTGCTGCGCATGATCGCCGGACTCGAATCGATCACCGACGGCGAACTGCGCATCGACGGCGAACGGATGAACGAGGTCGAACCCGCGAAGCGCAAGGTCGCGATGGTGTTCCAGAACTACGCGCTCTATCCGCATATGAGCGTGTACGAGAACATGGCATTCGGTCTGCGTCAGGCGAAGATCGACAAGGCCGTCATCGACAAGAAGGTGCGCAGCGCCGCCGCGGCGCTGCAGCTCGATAGCTATCTCGAACGCCGCCCCGCAGCGCTTTCCGGCGGCCAGCGCCAGCGCGTGGCGATTGGGCGCGCGATCGTGCGCGAGCCGGGCGTGTTCCTGTTCGACGAGCCGCTGTCGAATCTCGATGCGGCGCTGCGCGTGCAGACGCGCACCGAGATTGCGCGTCTGCATCGCGAGTTCAGCGAGGCGAGCGCCGTGTATGTGACGCACGATCAGGTCGAAGCCATGGCGCTGGCCGATCGCATCGTGCTCCTGCAGGCCGGCGATCACATGGAGCGCCACGGCAGCGTCGCGCAGGTGGGGGCGCCACTCGATCTGTATCACCATCCGAAGAGCCGCTTCGTCGCGGGCTTCATCGGCTCGCCGAAGATGAACTTCTTCGCGGGCACGGTGGTGGGCGGCGACGATGGCGGCGTGGACATCGACCTGCAAAGCGGCGAGCGCGTGCGTGCGCGCGTGGACGGCGCGCGTGCGCGCGCCGGCATGAAGGTGACGCTCGGTGTACGGCCGGAGCATCTGCGTGTGGCCGGCGATGCGCGCAACGAACAGACGCTGGCGTGCCGCGTGAAGCTCGTCGAACACATGGGCGAGCACAGCTACATCCACGCGGCGCAGACGGGGCCCGGCGCGACGACATTGATCGCCAAGGTGCCCGGCGACAGCGCGTTGACGCACGATGAAGTGGTCAAGCTCGCGCTGCCGGCCGAGGCATGCCACGTGTTCGACGATCACGATATGGCGCTGCGTCGTCTCATCTAAGCCGGGCGCGGCTTTCGCCGCGCGACCGCGCAACGCCATTTTCAAAAGCACAACTAAACGGACGGCGAGAAAAAACGCCGTCTCGTGCAATACCAGGGAGTGAAGCAATGTCGCTTGAACACACCACCGAGATTCCGCTTTACCGCCGCTCCGACGCACCGACGGCGCAGCGCGTGACCGACCTGCTCGCGCGCATGACGCTCGATGAAAAGATTGCCCAGCTTCACGCCGCGTGGCTGGTGCTTTCGGCCGACGGCGAGCACAAGGCGCGCAGTATCGACTTCGCGCAAAGCGCCAACAGCCTCACGGTGAACCAGATTCTCGAACACGGTCTTGGGCAGATCACGCGTCCGCTCGGGACCCACACGGTCGATCCCAAAGAGGGCGTGCGCGCGCTCAACGAGCTGCAGCGCAAGATGGTCGAAGACACGCGCCTGGGCATTCCCGTCATGTCGCACGAGGAATGCCTCGTGGGCCTGATGATCAAGGACGCCACGCTGTTTCCCTCGCCGCTGAACTACGCGGCGACGTGGAACCCGAATCTCGTGGGCGAAGTGGGGCGCATCATCGGCGAGCAGGCACGCTCGATCGGCTGCCACCAGGGCCTGGCTCCCGTGCTCGATGTGTCGCGCGATCCGCGCTGGGGCCGCACCGAGGAAACGCTCGGCGAAGATCCGTATCTGGTGGGCGTGCTCGCGTGTCACTACGTGAACGGTCTGCAAGGCGAGCGGCGTGACGTGCTCGCCACGCTCAAGCACTTCGTCGGCCACTCAGCGAGCGAAGGCGCCCGCAATCATGCGCCCGTGCATGTCGGACCGCGCGAGTTGAACGACGTGTTTCTGCTGCCGTTCGAAATGGCGGTCAAGCTCGCGCACGCGGGCTCGATCATGCCCGCGTACCACGATATCGACGGCGTGCCCTGCCATGCGGACCGCACGCTGCTGCACGATACGCTGCGCGAGAAGTGGGGTTTCGAGGGGCTCGTCGTTGCGGACTATGCTGCTGTCGACCTGCTCTACAGCCATCATGCGGTAGCGCACGACAGCGCGTCGGCGGCGGCGCTCGCGTTCAATTCGGGACTCGACGTCGAGTTGCCGGGCCACGAGTGCGCGGTCCATCTGAAAGAAGCGCTCGATCGCGGCGAGATCACCGAAGCGACGATCGACACCGCGGTGTCGCGCGTGTTGAGCACCAAGTTCCGCCTCGGCCTGTTCGAGAATCCGTATGTGGACCCCGAGCGCGTGGACGTGAAGGGCACGGCGGCGGCCGATACCGCGTATCAGGTCGCGCTCGAATCGGCGGTGCTGCTGCGCAATGAAGGCGGCGTGCTGCCGTTGAACGCCAACGGCGCGGAAAAAATCGCGGTGATCGGTCCGACCGCCGACGACCCGCTCGCGCTGCTCGCCGGCTACAGCTTCCCGGTGCACCTCATCAACTCGGGCGAGCAGTCGGTCGCTTCGATCGCCACGCCGCTGGGCGCATTGCGCGAGGTGCTGGGCGAGTCGCGCGTGCTGCATGCCAAGGGTTGCGACATCATCAAGACCCGCCGTGCGGGCGCGCCGGTTTTCCCGGGCGACGTGTCGCTCGACCTGAGCGCCGCTGCCAACCGCGACGACCTGATCAGCAAGGATACCGAAGCGATCCCCGACGCGGTCGAAGCCGCGCGCAAGGCGGACGTGGCTGTCGTGTTCGTCGGCGATCTGGCGGGCTTGTTCCAGTCCGGTACGGTGGGCGAAGGCTCCGATACGGACAGCCTGGAACTTCCGGGCGTGCAACTGGAATTGCTCAAGGCCGTGGTCGAGAGCGGCACGCCGACGGTCGTCGTGATGACGGGCGGCCGGCCGTACAACCTGGGCGGCCTCGAAGATCGCATCGCCGCGCAGATCATGGCGTTTGCGCCGGGCGAGCGCGGCGCCGAGGCGCTTGCCGATCTGCTGGTGGGGCGCGCCGGGTTCAGCGGCCGTCTGCCGCTCTCCGTGCCGAAGAGCGCAGGCGCGGTGCCGTATGTGTACAACCATCGCCTCAAGAGCGCGGGCACGCCGATCGCCTACCACTTCGGCAGCCGCTATCCGTTTGGTTTCGGCCTCGGCTACACGCAGTTCCGTTACGGTGATCTCGCGGTGGCGCAAGGCGAAGTGCCGCTCGAAGACGGCACCGTCGAACTGAGCTTCACGGTCGAGAACATCGGCTCGCGCGACGGCACGGAAGTCGTGCAGATCTACGTGCGCGACCAGCACGCGTCGACGGCGCGGCCGGTGCGCGAACTCAAGGCGTTTGCACGCGTGCCGCTCGCGGCAGGCGCGCGCACTCGCGTGAACGTGAAGCTGCCCGTCGATCTGTTCAATTTCACCGACGCACGCGGCGAGCGCATCGTCGAACCGGGCAAGTTCGATCTGATGGTGGGCAGTTCGAGCCGCGACATCCATCTGAGCGGTACGGTCACGGTGGTGGGCAATGCCACGCGCACGCTCCCGCGCGACTGGCGCATGCTGAGCGCCGTCGAGGTCGTCTCGTAAGCGAAAGGGAAGCGGCAGGTCAGGGCGGCGAGCCATCTGCGGCTCGCCGCCCTGTTTGGGTTCTGACAAGTCAACACTGGAATATCTGATGTCGTACGCAATCTATCCGAGCCTGGCGGACAAAACCGTCGTTATCACCGGCGGCGGCAGCGGGATCGGCGCCGCGGTCGTGGAGGCATTCGCGCAGCAGGGCGCGCGCGTATTTTTCCTCGACGTGGCCGAAGACGATTCGCTCGCTCTTCAGGAGAAGCTTCGCGGTGCGAAGCATCCGCCGCTGTTCAAGCGTTGCGATCTGTGCAGCGTGGAGGCGATCGAAAGCGTGTTCGCATCGATCGTCGATGCCGCGGGCCCGATCGACGTGCTCGTGAACAACGCGGGCAACGACGATCGCCATGAGATCGGCGAGCTGACCGCGAGCTACTGGGACGGGCGTATCGCCGTGAACCTGCGCCATCAGTTCTTCTGCGCGCAGGCCGCCGCGCGAGGCATGCGCCAGGCGGGAAGCGGTGTGATCCTTAACTTCGGTTCGGTGTCGTGGCACGTCGCCTTGCCGAACCTGCCGATCTACCTGACCGCGAAGGCCGGCATTGAAGGCATGACGCGCGGCCTCGCGCGCGATCTGGGCGGCGCGGGTATTCGCGTGAACTGCATTATCCCGGGCGCCGTGAAAACGCCGCGGCAGATGAATCTGTGGCAAACGGCGGAGAGCGAGGCGAAGGTCGTCGCGGGGCAGTGTCTGCAATTGCGCATCGAGCCCGAGCACGTGGCCCGCATGGCCTTGTTCCTCGCATCCGACGACGCCTCGCGCTGCTCCGGACGCGATTACTTCGTCGACGCGGGATGGTACGGAGAATGACGATGCCGCATCCCGTGTGCGTCTGGCCGATCGGCGCCGAGCTGGCCGAAGGGCCGCTCTGGCAGGCCGCGGAAAACGCGGTCTATTTCGTCGATATCAAGGGTCGCCGGATTCATCGCTTCGAGGTCACGACCGGGGAGCGCATGACGTGGTACGCGCCCGACCAGGTCGGCTTCATCGCGCCGCTGGGCGACCGCGTGTTCGTGTGCGGCTTGCCTGACGGCCTGTATCGCTTCGACGCCGTGAGCGGGGAATTCGACAAGCTGGTGGATGTCGAGCCGCATCTGCCGGGCAATCGCCTCAACGACGGTTTCGCCGATGCGCGCGGGCGCCTGTGGTTCGGCTCGATGGACGACGCCGAGGAAGCGCCGAGCGGCACGCTGTATCGCGTGGACGCAGGCGCGGTGTTGAGCGCACAGGACAGCGGCTACGTGATCACCAACGGCCCGGCCATGAGTCCGGACGGCCGCACGCTCTATCACAACGACACGATGCGTCGCGTCGTGTATGCGTTCGACGTCGCCGTTGATGGCACGCTGTCGGGCAAGCGCGTCTTCACCGCCATAGCCGGCGACGGGCACCCGGACGGCATGGCGGTGGACGCCGAGGGCTACGTGTGGGTCGCGCTGTTCGGCGGCTGGCGCATCGACCGTTACTCACCCGAGGGCGAACTGGCCGGTCGGATCGCGTTTCCTTGCGCGAACATCACGAAGCTCGCGTTCGGCGGGGACGATCTGCAGACCGTGTACGTTTCCACCGCATGGAAGGGGCTCACGGCTGCCGAGCGCGAGAAACAGCCGCTGGCGGGCGGCTTGTTCACGTTCCACTCGCCGGTGCCGGGGCAGGCGCCGGCGAACTGCGCGGCGGCGTTCGCACGGTAGGCAGCCTCGACCCCGGCCTCGACCCTCTTGACCCTATAGGACCAAAGTCCGATGGTCGGGGCGTCCTGCGGTGTTAGGCTCCGAGAGCACACGCCATGGTCCCTGACCGGCGCAACAAGCGTGGCACCTGATCGTTCCAGGGGGACTACCATGCTCTATCGATCGAATACGTGCATTGCGTTCGCGCGCGGCCTGGCGCTCTCAGTCGCGGCTTGCGGCTTCTTTGCGGCCTCGGCGCCCCTGTGCCGCGCGGCCGACACGGAAGCTTCCGCCGCCTCGGAGGCCATGCCAGCCGGGGCCTCCGTCGACACGGAAAGCGGCACCATCAGTTTGATCGATCAGAAGAATGCACTCATCGTCGTGACCGTGCCGGGTCGCGACGACCTGAGCTTCAATGTGAAAGATCATCCCGACGTGCTCAAGGTCATCCGGGTCGGCGACAAGCTCACGACCCACTACATGGAGCCGTACGTCACCGGATTGACGCCTGCCGAGGGCGCGGCGGTCACGCGCCTGACCCACACGGCAAAGGTGACCCAGCATTCCTCCGGCGCCGACCAGGAAAACTTCCAGGTGCTCCGCGAGTTCAGCGGCGTGGCGCAGGTCACCGGCGTGGACCGCAAGCTCAACCTCCTGACCGTCGTGGACAAGTCCGGCACCGCCCGTTCCATTCGGGTCAGCCGCCCGGACCTGATCGAAGTAATGCAGTCCCTCAAGCACCATAGCCACGTGCGCATCAAGTACGAATCGGAGATGACGATCATCGTCGCCCGTTAGCGGCCATGCTGGGGGACGCACGCGTTTCGCACGCGGCGCCGATCTCGATCGGCGCGGAGGTGCGATCGGTCAAACCCGGCCCTAAAAGGTGGTGCGTGCAAGCGGACCGATAATAGTCTATATTTGGTCCTGTTTAACTTGCTACGGGAGCACCTCATGCATCTCGCCGATCACGTGAAGCCAATCAGCTACCTCAAGAGTGAAGCCGCGCAAATCGTCAAGGATCTGACCGATTCAGGGGAGCCGCTCATCATCACGCAGAACGGCGAAGCGAAGCTCGTTGTTCAGGACGTGCGAACCTATGAATCGACTCAACAAACGCTCGCATTGCTGAAGATCCTGGCCATCGGCCAAAAACAGATCGAGCGTGCGGACCATCTGGATGGCGACGAGTTCTTTGCAGAACTCAACGAACTCGACCGCCAGGAAAAGCTTCGCTAATGCAGGCCCCGCTGCTGAAGTACCGCGTCCTGCCGACCGCGCGGATCGGTATCGATGAGTTGAGAAGCTACATCGTCCGCGCATTCGGATGGGAGACCTGGCGCCAGACGTCGGCTCAACTTCAGGACGCCATTGCGCAGATCCGCCAGTTCCCGGAGAGCGGCCACTTGCCTGCCGAACTCGAAGGCTTTGTCGACGACACTTTTCGACAGATACTTTCGGGCAAGAACCGGATCATCTATCAGGTCCGCGATGACACCGTTTTTATTCACCTCGTGATCGACACGCGACGCGACCTGCAAGCGCTTCTACAAAGAATCGTGCTTCGCCTGATGTAAATCGCATACCAAATCTTCAATTGGTTGCTAGCTCAACCAACGATATCCACCCGCATTCCTAAAGTTTCCCTTACAGCCTGCCGTTATCGCAGTTGGGTGGCCGCCTGTTGCTTTCGCGCGGCCGTACGACCCGGACTTGACAGGGCGCGAGAGGCGATAACGTCTGGCGCGCGGTACGACCGACGGTGATGCATGTGAGCTCCCGCAACGAAATCTACTCTTTGCCGCGCGGCAAGCTGGCCCGTTGGTTGACCGAACCCGGACGGGACACGCCGCACGAAATCCGTGTCGCCCTTGTCGGCACCTTGTTTGGAACGTTGCCGATCTTCTTTGGCGGCGTATCCAATACCGTGGCCGTGGCGTGGGTGCTCGCGCGCCGGCACGGCACGCTGCCGTTCAAGTTCTGGCTCGTCGCCGAAATCCTCGTCTGCGCGGTGCGCCTCGCCACGCTCACCCTGTCGCGCCGCCGCGCGAGGGAGGGCAAGAGCACGCCCACCGACTTCTATATTCTGCTCGCGCCGTTGTGGGGCGCGACGGTCGGCTACGGCGCGCTCGTCAGCGCCATGAGCCGGGATTGGGTATCCGCTACGCTCGCCTTTCTTTCCGCCGCCGCCATGGTGGGCGGGATCTGCTTCCGCAATTTCGCGGCGCCGCGCCTGGTGGCGGTCATGATCTGCCTTTCGCTGGGCCCGTGCTGCATTGGCGCGCTGCTGGGCGGCGAGCCAGTTCTCCTGCTCTCGCTCCTGCAAATTCCCTTCTATCTGTTCGCGATGAGCGCCGCCGCGCGCCACCTGAACGCCATGCTCATCTCGACGATGAAGGCCGAACGGGAAAACAGCCATCGCGCGCGCCATGACGCCCTCACGGGACTCCTGAACCGCGATGGTCTGTTCAGCGCGGCCGGGCCCACGAGCGCCACGCCACTCAAGGCCGGCATGACGGTGTTTTTCGTCGATCTCGACGACTTCAAGCTGGTGAACGATGCGCATGGCCACAAGGCCGGCGACATGCTGCTCGTGCAGGTCGCCAGCCGTCTGCGCATGCTCGCTAGCGCGGGCGCATGGGTGGCCCGCATGGGCGGCGACGAATTCGTCATCGTCGATCCTCAGGTGGACCGGGCGCCGCGCGATTGGGCCAGCCTCGTGACCGAAGCGATCGAGCGGCCGTTCGAGCTTGCGCCGGGGCTGCTGGTGAAGGTTGGGGCGAGCGTGGGCTTCACGACGGTGGCGGCAGACGACCTGGACGTCGATCAGGTCTTGCGCCGCGCCGATCTCGCGATGTACGCCGTCAAGCGCGAGAAGGCGCCTGGCGAGCCCGTTGGGGTGGTCGAACGACCCGCGTCTTGAGAGCGGCCTGCCCGATCGCGCCGGTACGTCGAGTGGTCCTAACCAGTTCATCGCCCGCATGGGCGTGCGGACACGCTTCTGAACTGGGTCGCTTGCGAGCGCCGCGCGCTGACCAGAAAGACCGGTTTCCGGCAATGCCTCACAGGGCGCTTTCCCGGCGCCCTTAGCCTCCTGGCCAGCGACAGGCATAAGCATCGATTCGATGCCTAATTTGTCCCCGGAAAAATATCGTTTATTTTTCCGGCGCTGAAATGACATAATCTCTGCCCCGCCGGCGCGGCGCGCGGCGGGCCGCGTCACATTCCATTCATAACCCTTTTGACGACCCCGCTAATCGCAGGGCCGCACGCCATTCTTTATTTGATGTTAATTTAAACCCCATTCCCGATTGGCCATTTAAACGGCGATTTTCCCCATTTTTTGGTGCGAAATTGCCGAACAATGGCTTTTATTATTCGCCACACACAAAACAGTCATAGAAACATGAACGACCGTTCTCCCAATCTCGCGCCCGCGCCGCTCGAAGAGACGACACTGCGCCAGTGGTTGTCTGTCTTTGCCGTGGCGATCAGCGCATTCGCGTTCGTGACGTCCGAATTCCTGCCGGTCGGTCTGCTCACCGAGATCGCCCGCGACCTCGGCGTGACGCCAGGCACGGCCGGCCTCATGGTGACCACGCCGGGCGTCATGGCGGCGATCTTCGCGCCGGGCCTGATGATGTTCGCCGGCCGCATGGACCGGCGGCAGGTATTTCTCCTGCTCACGGCCGTGCTGCTCGCATCGAATATCGTCTCCGCGCTTGCGACGAATTTCGCGCTCATGCTGGTTGGCCGCGCGATGCTCGGCGCAGCGCTCGGCGGCTTCTGGACCCTCGCAACCGCAGCGGCGGGCCGCCTCGTGCATACGAGCGACGCCGCACGCGCAACGGCCATCATCCTGACCGGCGTGACCTTCGCGACGGTGATCGGCGTGCCGCTCGGTACCTTTATCGCCGGTTTCGCGTCGTGGCGCATGTCGTTTTTCGTAACGGGCGGCCTCGTCGCGCTCGCGCTCGCTGCGCAGGCGTTGCTGGTGCCAACGCTTCCTTCCGCAGCCGCATTGCGTCTCGCCGATTTCGCCACGCTGCTGCGCCGCCCGCATGTGCGTCTGAGCATGCTGATGGTGGCGCTCGTGTTCGGCGCGCATTTTTCGACCTATACGTTCATCGCGCCGCTGCTTCAGCAGGACTTCTCGATGAGCGCGATCACGCTGCTGCTGCTCGCATTCGGCGTGATCGGCTTTTTCTCGAACGCGCTGACTTCGGCGGTCGTGGCCACGCGACTGAAGTCCGCCGTGGCGACGATGACGGCGCTGCTGTTGTGCGCGCTCTCGGCGATGATTCTGCTCGACCACGTGCGAATCGGCGAGATCGCGGCGATGCTGATGTGGGGCGTGGCGTTCGGCGCGATTCCGCTGTGCTTCTCCGTGTGGATTCAGCGCGGCACGGCCGATCTCGCCGAAGCGGGCTCGGCGATGTTCGTGAGCGTGATCCAGGTGGCGATTGCGCTTGGCTCGTCGGTGGGCGGCACGATCGTGGACCGTGCGGGCATCCGTGCCGATCTGGTGCTCGGCTGCGCGCTCGCCGTGTTCGGACTCGTGACGCTGCAGCGGCTTGCGGCAATGGAGCGGCCGGCGCGGGTCGCGGCGCTCGAATGCGAATGCAGCCCGTCGCTCGATTGAAACCATTGAAACGGGAGCGACACAAGGCGGCGAGCCATCGACCTTGCCGCGCCGCGCGCCGGGTCTGCGCAAAGAGACCTGATTTCATTGCACCACGTTAGCGCATCGCGCACTGCGCTAACGTTTGCGAACGGGCATGATCGTCCGTCCGCAAGGCTCGCCAATTGTCGCGTGCCACGCTCACGCGTAACCCCTCAAGTGACGCCCGGTTTCGGCCGATATGCAATGTGGTTCCCCTGCGTTCCGCAGGGTCCGCCATTCCCGAACTGAAAGCGAGCGTTACGTGCACGGAATCAAGTTTGCCTGGCTGTGGTCCGGTCTGATCGGCATGCTTTTGCTCCTGGGTTGCGATCAGCAGAACGGCGCCCAGAGCAGCAAGGCCGCGCCGGCACGGACCACCATCACCGCGCTGATCTGGGCGCCGGACTGGCCGGAGGAGATGCTCCAGATCGCCGCCGGGTTCGACAAACTGAATCCCGATCTGCACGTGAACGTGCAGTTCATGGTCGGCAACTCGATCGAGGAGAACATCAAGCCGCGCGTGGCGGCTGGCACGCTGCCCGACCTCGTCAGCATCAATCCGAACGCCTATGCCGCCGAGCTGGCCGACCAGGGCGTGCTCGCCGATGTCCGCCAGAGCGCCGCATGGAAGAACATGCTCGATCCGCTCGAGGCCGACTGGACCAGTCGCGACGGCAAGGGGTTCGGCGTTTCGGGCGGCGTGGCGACGACGATGATCTATTACAACCGCGCCATGTTCGCCAAGGCCGGCATCGACACGCTGCCGACGAATTTCGATGAGTTCCTGGCGGTGTGCGCGAGGCTCAAGCAGGCGGGCATGATTCCGGTGATGTGGAGCGGCGGGTTTCCGAACATGCTCGGCAACGGGCCATTCGCTTCAGGCTTTGCCAATGATGTGGTCGCGCGCGAGCCCAACTGGAAAGAGAAAATGGCGGACGGCACGCTGAACCTCGATACGCCGGAGGCGGCCGATATCTTCGCCAAAATCGCATTGATCCCGGAGCGCGGTTACGCGCAGCCGTCGTTCATGACGACGGGGTACGACGAGGGCATTCGCCTTTTCAAGGAAGGCAAGGTGGCGATGGCGTTCCAGGGCAGCTGGTCAGCCGGACTCATGCTGCATGGAAACGATTTCTCGGTGGGCGTGTTCGTGCCGCCCTGGAACGCGCGCGGCGAACGCGTCGTGCCGGTGCTCGGCAGCGAAACGGGCTTTGCCGTTTGCGAAACGCCCAACAAGGCCGCGGCCATGCGTTTTCTGGAATTCATCGCCGGCAAGGGGTTTCCGATTCTTCAGCGGAAACGCCACAACATTTCGCCGTTCCAGAAAGGCATGGGGACCGTGGTGAGCGACGTGGAGATCGTCGACTACACGAACGCGCTCAGCCGTTATCCCGTCACGGCAAGCCCCTATTATTCGTCGCTTCCTTCCAATACGATTGAGCTGGTGCATGAATTGATGCAGGATGTGCTGCTCAGGAAAATTACACCCAGGCAGGCTGCGCAGCGCCTGGACATCTCGGTCAAGACTGAAGCGAAGATGCACTACAAATGAATGCAATCTCCGCACTGCTGCGACGCGCTTTCGACTACCTCTGCCAGGATTTGCTTCGACGCGTCGAGATTCGCTATCGACTGATTGCCGCTTCCATTCTGTTGGCGCTGTTGCCCATTATCATTTCGGGCTGCATTTCCTATGTGAAGTCAGTTGCTGCGATCAAGGAAAATGCGGAGATATTTTCGAAAGAGGTGGTGAGGCAGGTTTCGAGAAATGTCGAACTGCGCATGCATGAGATCGAAACGGAAAGCAATCTGCTCGTGCTTTCGGACCGGGTCCAGGGCGCGCTCGCGAGAGTGGCGAGCGGCAGCGCGAGGGAGCAGAGCGAGGCGCGCGAGGACATGACGCGTTTGCTGCTCGAGCATTATGGGTCGGTCGATTTCATCAACCAGAAATATTTGCTCGACCAGAAAGACCGGATTCTCGATACGCAGGCATTTGCGCAGTTGACTTCGGGTGTGACGGCGCTCGTCGGCATCGCGGAAGAGTCGCATGAACGCACCTACTGGGGCAGCTACGACGACGGCGTCGGGCAGCAGAACCTGGGGATGGTGCGCGCCATCTACAACAAGAGCGACAACGCGAAGATCGGCAGTCTGGTTCTGGTCGTTCGCCCCGAATACTTCTCGACGATTTTCAACGACGTCGCGACGGGCAGCGGAACAGAGATTTACGTATTCGATGCGAGCGACAACAAGATCATCGTAGTCCCGAATCACGCGTCGTCGCCCAACCCGGGCGCCGCCCCCGAGCCTGGCCTGATCGAGGATATCGCGCGCCACCGCGTATCGGGCGAGTCGAGCCGGTTCGTCAATTTCGCAGCAAAGCGCGGCGGCCATTATCTTGCCGCCTACGCGCGCATTCCCGGCACGAGCTGGTTCGTGGTCAGCACGATCGCCGAACAGAATCTCACTGCGGAGGCCCAGGCCGTACGCAACCAGATCGTGGTCGTCGGCATCTCCGGGTTTCTGCTTTCCATTTTCCTTGCCTACTTTATTTCGTACAGCATTTCGGCGCCGCTGCAGGATCTGGTGCGCCGCATGCACGACACCGGCGAGGATGCCGGCGCCGTCGAGGACGATGGCAAGGACGGGGAAGGGCCGCTTGGCGGACCGGACGAATTGGCCCGCCTGGCGCAGCGTTTCGAGCGCATGCGCACGGCGATCAGGCAGAAGATTCACAAGATCAACGAAATCAATGCGTCGCTCGAACAGACTGTCGTCGACCGGACGGCGGAACTCGTCGCCCGCGAACGGGAGGCGCGCACGCTGATCGAGAATTCGCCCGATACGATCACGCGATATGACCGCGAGCTGCGCCGCACCTTCGCCAATCCGGCCTTTTGCACGTCGGCGGGATGCGATCTCGCCACCGTCCTCGGCAAGCGGCCTTCGGAGCTTCCCGGCGGGGCCAATGCGCTGGTCTACGAAAGGAAGATCGGCGAAGTCATCGCGACGGGAAAAAGCGCGCAGTTCGAACTGCGGTGGGCAGGGAAGGACGGGCAGGAGCAATGTACTCACATTCGCATCACGCCTGAGATCGATCGGTCCGGCCATGTCACTTCCGTGCTGGCGGTCGGTCGCGATCTCTCCGACCGGATGGCGTTCGAGGCGACCATCTGGAAGCAGGCCAATTTCGATGCATTGACGGGGCTGCCGAACCGGCAGTTATTCCACGATCGTCTCACCGAGGAGGCCGCGCTCGCGCGCCGTTCGCAAAGGCGCGTGGCCCTGATGTTGATCGACCTCGATCGCTTCAAGGAGGTCAACGACTCGCTGGGGCACGACCGCGGCGACGTGCTGTTGATCGAGGCTGGGCGCCGTATCAGCGCCTGCGTGCGCAATCTGGATACCGTCGCGCGGCTGGGCGGCGACGAGTTCACGGTGATCTTGCCCGATCTCGAAGACATGGAAGCGGTCGAGCAGACCGTGCGCAATATCAATCGCAAACTGACTGAGCCGTTCAAGCTCGGCGCGGACGAGGTCTACATTTCGGCGAGCATCGGCGTCACCGTTTTCCCCGACGACACGGTCGAACTCGACGCGTTGTTCAAGAACGCCGACCAGGCCATGTACGCGGCCAAGAATGCCGGACGCAACCGCTTCAGTTACTTCACGCCCGATATGCAGCTGGAGGCGGAAACGCGCTTGCGCCTGACCAGCGACCTGCGTTCGGCGCTGCCGCGCGGTCAGCTTCGGCTGGTTTATCAGCCGGTCGTCGACCTGGCGACGGGCCGGGTCTGCAAGGCGGAAGCCTTGTTGCGCTGGCTGCATCCCGAGCGCGGCATGATCAGTCCGCTCGAATTCATTCCGCTCGCCGAAGATACCGGCCTGATCATTCCCATCGGCGACTGGGTGTTCCGGCAAGCCGTGCAACAGGCGCGCATCTGGCGTGAGCAATACGATCCGTCGTTCCAGATCAGCGTGAACATGTCGCCGGTGCAGGTCCGCCAGGACAGCACGGTCGGCGTGCGGTGGCACGACTATCTCGACCGCGAGGGCATGCCGGGGCAAAGCGTGGTGGTGGAAATCACCGAGGGGCTGCTGCTGCAGGCCGAATCGAATATCGACGAGAGGCTGCTCGATTTCCGTCTTGCAGGCATTGGCATTTCGATCGACGACTTCGGCACGGGCTATTCCTCGCTGGCCTATCTCAAACGCTTCGACATCGATTACCTGAAAATCGATCGCTCATTCGTCCAGAACCTGAGCGTGGACGAAAACAATCAGGTGCTCTGCGAGGCGATGGTGGTGCTCGCGCACAAGCTCGGAATCCAGGTCATCGCCGAAGGCGTGGAAACCGTCGAACAGCGGGATTTTCTGAAGTCGATGGGCTGTGATTTCGCGCAGGGCTATTTGTACTCCAGGCCGATCGAGCCCGAACAGTTCGAACAGGTGGTCTGGCCGTTGATCGCAGAAGGCGCGACGGGCGAGCCGGAGCGAAGCGATCGCTAACGAATCGATGCGGCAGCATCGCGTCGACTCATTGTGAAGCGACCCGAAGTAATCAGCCAGCATATCAATCGACGCGTTCGGGCGTTCTGTACGGTGCGCGTGCTTTCGGGAAAACAGGGCATCCGTCACTCGAACAATTTCCACTACGACTCGTACGCCATATCGATCCTGCTGCCGATTCTGATTCCCAATGACCCGGGCGAACTGGCCGCCCATCTCGTCATGTTTCCGAATCTACGCAAGGCGCGGCGCTTCGCAATCGTCAATATCGTCGAGAAGGCGATCGTGGAAAAGCTGCTCGCGAGGATCTGGCGCTCACCGCGTGTGCAGACATGGCTTTCTGCGAAGGTCGTGACGTTGCAGCCGGGTAACCTTTACTTCATTTGGGGCTTGCGCTAAACAGTGTCTTCAAAGGGCTCAGCCAACGGCTGCACGCCATGAAGCTGCGGCGCATGGCGCGCGATTGACGCGTTGTGCGTCGCTCGCGCGCCGCCGCTTTTACTGCGCGAGCCAGCCGCCATCCACCTTGAACTCGGCGCCACGCATCTCGTTCGCCGCTTCCGAGCACAGGAACGCCGCCACGCCACCAATCTGCTCGACCGTCGCAAAGCTTGCCGACGGTTGCTTTTCGCCGAGCAGTTTCAGCGTAGCGTCTTCGACGGACATGGCCTCGCGGTGGGCCAGATCGTCGATCTGCTTCTGCACGAGCGGCGTGAGCACCCAGCCCGGACAGATCGCATTGACGGTCACGCCGCTGCGCGCGGTTTCCAGTGCGGCGACCTTGGTGAGCCCGATCACGCCATGCTTGGCCGCGACATAGGCCGACTTGCCGACCGAGCCCACGAGCCCGTGTACCGAAGCGATATTGATCACGCGTCCCCAACGCGCTGCGCGCATGATGGGAAGCGCCGCGCGCGTCGCGTGAAACGTCGCGCTCAGATTGATCGCGATGATCTGGTCCCAGCGCTCCACCGGAAAGTTCTCGATCGTTTCGACATACTGAATGCCCGCGTTGTTGACGAGAATATCGAGTCCGCCGAACGTGCTGGCCGCGAAGGCCACGAGGGCTTCGATCTCGGCAGGACGGCTCATATCCGCGTTGTGATGCGCGACGCGCACGCCGGCCGCCTCGATTTGCGCTAGCGCGGGCGCCGGATCGCCGAAACCGTTCAGGACGATATTGGCGCCTGCGCGAGCCAGCGCCGTCGCAATGCCGAGACCGATGCCGCTGGTCGAACCGGTGACGACGGCGGTTTTTCCGGCGAGGGAGAGCGTGTTGGGGAGATGCATGGGTGGGCCTGGTGTAGTTGCCGGTTAGACGATGCCGGTCAGGTAGAACACGGCGATCACGAAGAAGACCGCAAGCGTTTTGATGATGGTGACCGCGAAAATGTCGCGATACGATTCGCGGTGCGTGAGGCCCGTGACCGCGAGCAGCGTGATGACCGCGCCGTTGTGCGGCAGCGTATCCATGCCGCCGCTCGCCATTGCCACCACGCGGTGCAGCACTTCCATCGGAATGTGCATGGCCTGCGCGGTCTTGATGAAGGTGTCCGACATGGCGGCGAGCGCGATGCTCATGCCGCCCGACGCAGAGCCCGTGATACCCGCGAGCGCCGAAACCGACACGGCCGCATTCACGAGCGGATTCGGGATGGCCTTGAGCGCATTGCCGACCACGAGGAAGCCGGGCAGCGCCGAGATCACGCCGCCGAAGCCGTACTCGGATGCCGTATTGAGCGTGGCGAGCAGCGCGCCGCTCACTGCGGTCTTCGTGCCGGTCGCAAAGCGTTCCTTCACGCGGCCGAACGCCGTCACGATGACGAGCAGAATGCCGAGCAGCAGTGCGCCCTGCACGGCCCAGATGGCCACGACGCTCTTCACGGCCACCGTTACGGGCGCATGCATGCCGGGCAGCACGTCGGGCGCGACGGTGAAGCTTTCGCCGTACCACTGCGGAATCCACTTCGTCAGCAGGAAGTTGGCGACGCCAACGAGCGCGAGCGGCGCGATGGCCAGCGCCGGATGCGGCAGGTTGCCGGTCTCGACGCGCTCCGGTTCGTTCACGAGCGACGTGCCATAGCCTTCGCCCTTCGCCATGGCGCTGCGGCGGCGCCATTCGAGGTACGTGAGACCGACCACGATGATGAAGATCGAGCCGATCACGCCGAGCCAGGGCGCGGCCCACGCGGTGGTCTTGAAGAACGTGGTGGGAATGATGTTCTGGATCTGCGGCGTACCGGGCAGCGAATCCATCGTGAACGTGAACGCGCCGAGCGCGATCGCACCAGGCATGAGGCGCTTCGGAATGTTGCTCTGGCGATAGAGTTCGGCGGCGAACGGATACACCGCGAACACCACGACGAAGAGCGAGACGCCGCCATACGTGAGCAGCGCGCAGACCGCGACGATCACGGCATTGGCGCGCGAGCGGCCAATGTAGCGGATCGCGGCGGCCACGATCGCCTCGGAGAAGCCCGATAGTTCGATGACCTTACCGAACACGGCACCGAGCAGGAAGACGGGGAAGTAGAGCTTGACGAAGCCGACCATCTTTTCCATGAAGATGCCGGAAAACACGGGGGCGACGGCGGAAGGATCGATCAGCAGCACGGCGCCCAGTGCGGCAATGGGCGCGAAGAGAATGACGCTGTAGCCGCGGTAGGCCACGAACATCAGGAACGCCAAAGCGGCGATCACAATCACAAAGGACATCTTGTCTCCAGTTGGTTTATTCGTGCAGGTCTGTTTGTTGTTCGCGCGCGCCGAAGCCGGCGCGACCGCGCAATAGAGCACGATATGTGCCAGCGGGCGGGGAGCCTTGCGCGAAGCGGCGCGCGAACGGGCGGCATGGGGCGCGAGGGCACAGCTGGGGTGGTTGCGGCGGCAGTGCGTCTCAAGACTGAGACGGGTTAGGCGAAGAGAGCGCGCCGCCGCTTGCCACCCCGCGCGCAAAGCCAGGAATTTCAGGGGACGTGGCGCAATCTCATTTCTGAGATAATGCGTCCCGCAAATGAGAATCCACTGGTCGTGACGGGCTACGTCAGGGCCGCGATCCAGGAAAAGCACCGAATGGAAATCGAAACGACCGCGCTGCTGGCCGACTACGACCACGTGCGCAAGCTGGCGATGCAATCGCTCTTTCAATCGCTCGACAAGTTCAGCGAAGGCACCGTGATCGTCGATCGCAACGCGCGCGTGGTCTAGATCAACCGGGACTACGCGGCGCGCTTCGGCTTTGACGACCCCACAGCCGTGATCGGTCTCGATTGCGAAGCCGTCATTCCGAACAGCATGATGCGCGACGTCGTGAAGGGGGGCGAGCCCATTCTGCTCGACATTCTCGAGACCGATCGCGATCCGATCGTCGTCACGCGTTTGCCGATCAAGGACGACAACGGCGAAACGATCGGCGCCGTCGGCTTCGTGCTGTTCAACGAACTCAAGGGACTGTCGCCCCTCTTCAGCCAGTACGCGCGGCTGCGCGCCGAACTGATCAGCACGCGCCAGTCGCTCGCGCAGGTGCGGCGCGCGAAGTACAGCTTTTCTAGCCTGATCGGCACCAGCGCCGCAAGCCTCGAAGTGAAGCGCCAGGCGCGCCGGGCCGCGCGTCTCGCCTCGCCGGTGCTGTTGCTCGGCGAAACGGGCACGGGCAAGGAATTGCTCGCACACGCCATCCACGGCGCGTCCGGACGCGCGGACAGTCCGCTCGTGACGGTGAACGTCGCGGCGATTCCCGACACGCTGCTGGAACTCGAGTTCTTCGGTGCGGAGGCGGGCGCGTACACGGGCGCGGAGCGCAAGGGGCGCATCGGCAAATTCGAGCTGGCCCAGGGCGGCACACTCTTTCTCGACGAGATCGGCGACATGCCGCTCGCGCTGCAGGGCAAATTGCTGCGGGTCTTGCAGGAGCAGGAGTTCGAGCCGCTCGGCTCGAATCGCATCGTGCGCACCGACGTGCGCATCATCGCGGCGACCTCGGCGGATCTGCCCGCGCTCGTGGCGCGGGGCCGGTTTCGCGCGGACCTCTACTATCGGCTCAACGTACTGATGATTCGTGTGCCGCCGCTGCGCGAGCGCCTGGCGGACATCGAGGCGATGGCGTATTCGATTCTCGACAAGCTCGCGGTGGAGAGCGGCGCGGGGCATCTCGAACTCGACAAGGACGCGCTCGCGGTGCTGTGTGCGTATGGCTGGCCGGGCAACGTGCGCGAGTTGCGCAACACGCTCGAGCGCGCGGTGCTGCTATCGGATAGCGAGCGCATCGATGCGCGCTCGCTCGCGCGCTTCATCGGCGACGGGCGCGGGCAGCGCCGGGACGAGGAGGAGGGCGCTCAGCACGATACGCAGGACGACACCGGCGCGCCGCAGTATCAGCAGTACGACGAAGCAATGCGCGACTACGAACGCCGCTTCCTGACCGACGCGTTGCGCGCGGCGGGCGGCCAGGTGACGAAAGCCGCCGCGCAGATCGGCATGGCGCGCGCGACGCTGTACCGGCGCATCGTTGCGCTGGGTATCGACGTTTGATGCCGTGAGTCCGCGCAGTCACCCGCCCGCAATGAGTTTTTTGCGCGCGGCCTTCACGCGCGCCACGTGTGCTTCATCCCAGTCGTAGAAGCCCGCGCCGCTGCGCACACCCACACGGCCCGCTTTGACTTGCGCGCGCAACAAATCTATCACGTCTTCGTCCTTCGCCAGTTCGGGCATGAGATGCGAGGAGATGTCGACGAAGGTGTCGAGGCCGCCCATGTCCGCGCTCTCGAACGGGCCGACGATGCCCCACCGGCGGCCGAGCGACGCCTTCATCACGCGGTCCACCACCTCGGGGCTCGCCGCGCCCGAACGCACGATATTGAGCGCCTCGCGCAGCACCGCGAATTGCAGCCGGTTGCCGACGAAGCCGGGGATCGCTTTGGCGAGCACGACGGGCTCCATGCCGATCGCGCGCATCAGCGTCTCGGTTCGCGCGGTGACGTCGGGCGTGGTGGCGCGCCCCGGCACGACTTCGACGAGCGGGATCATGTGCGGCGGATTCCAGAAATGCGCGATCACGAAGCGCTCGGGCGCGGCCAGCGGCTCTGCCAGCAGATCCGGCTCGAAGCCGCTCGTGTTGCTCGCGAGAATCGCGTCGGGGGCGAGCACCGCGCCGAGTTGCGTATAGAGCCCGTGCTTGAGATCGAGCACTTCGGGCACGGCCTCGAAGACGAACTGGGCTTCGGTCATGGCTTCGAGTGTCGCGCTCGTTTCGATACGCGCAAGCGCGGCCGCGCCTGTTGCCGCGTCGATGCGGCCTGCGTCGGTCAGTTCGTCGAGCACGGCCTGGGCCTTCGCGGACACACTGTCGAGCCGCGCGGGATCAACGTCATGGACGATCGTGCGCAGGCCGTGCAGCGCACATTGCGTCGCGATGCCGACGCCCATCAATCCCGTGCCGATCACGCCCGCCACCGTCACCGTTCTGTTCATGCTTCGTCATCTCCTTGCTGTTCTTCAATTGGGTTCGACAGCATAGCGCTTCGCATGACGCGGCGTCGTCCCGCTTCGGCTGGTTGCCAATAATCGGGGACATATTTGCTATGCGTATCCGGTAATACCCTGGGTCTATTTCACCCGCGTGAGGACTCTGGTATAACTGCGCTCCCAAGCTGATTACGTTTTAGCACGGCAAAAAACCGCAGGCGCGGCAAGCCGTGGAAAGGGAGTGCAATGGCGCGCGTAGTGGTGGTGGGCAGCATCAATATGGACATGGTCGTCACGACCGACACGTTTCCCCGGCTCGGCGAGACGCTGTTCGGCACGCATTTTTCGACCCATCCGGGCGGCAAGGGCGCGAACCAGGCGGTCGCGGCGGCGCGTCTTGGCGCGGAGGTGACGATGATCGGCTGCGTCGGCGCCGATGCGTTCGGCGGCGAGATGAAAGCGACGCTGGCGCGCGAAGGCGTCGATATCGCGCATGTGAGCACGGGTCGCGAGGCGACCGGCATCGCCTCCATCACGCTCTCGGGCGGCGACAACGCGATCATCGTCGTGCCGGGCGCGAACCACGAGCTTTCGCCCGAAGACATCGACCGTGCAAGCGCCGCGATCGCCCAGGCCGACGTCGTGCTCGCGCAACTCGAAGTGCCCTATGCAACGGTGCTCCATGCCGCGCGGCGCGCTCGCGAACACGGCAAGCCGTTCTTCCTCAATCCCGCACCCGCAGTCGAACTGAGCGGCGAGCTGCTCGAGCTGACCACGCTGCTCACGCCCAACGAGCACGAGCTCGCGACCGCGCTGCAAACGCCGGAAGGCGCGTGGGCCGAGGTCATCGCGCGCTCGCCTGTGCGCATTGCCATGACGCACGGTAAAGACGGCGCGTACTACACCGACGCCGATGGCGCGCTCGTGCATCAGCCGGGATTCACCGTCGAAGCCGTCGATACGACCGGCGCCGGCGACACCTTCAACGGCGCGCTCGCGGCGTTCTGGCATCTCGGCATTGGCGAGGCCGTGCGGCGCGCGAACGCGGCGGGCGCGCTCTCGGTGACGCGCGCCGGTGCGCAGGGCGGCATGCCCACGCTCGCCGAACTCGAAGCCTTCCTGAACACGCAAGCCTGAGATTCGCAGTGAAAAAACACGGACATCTGAATCGCGATATCGCACGCGTGCTCGCGCGCATGGGCCACACGGACAGCCTCGTGATCGCCGACTGCGGCCTGCCCATTCCCGACGGTGTGGAATGCATCGACGTTTCGCTCGCGGTGGGCGTGCCCGACTTCTTCGCCGTGCTCGACAGCGTGCTCGCCGACTTCAAGGCCGAGCGCGCGGTGTTCGCGAGCGAGGCGCAGACGCACAACGCGGCCGTGGTGGCGCGCAGCCGCGAGATGGCCGCCGCGCACATCGCCGTGGAAAACGTGCCGCACGAAGAATTCAAGCACCGCTGCCGCGAGGCGAAGGCGGTGATCCGCACCGGCGAATGCAGCCCCTACGCGAATGTGATTTTGCATTCGGGCGTGATCTTCTGAGAGGTCCAGGATGCAAGTGATGATGCAGGGGATCGGCAAGGCGTTCGGTCCGGTTCGGGTGCTCGAAGGCGTTGATTTCCGCATCGAGGCCGGCGAGATCCACGCGCTGATGGGCGAGAACGGCGCAGGCAAATCGACGCTCATGAAGATCCTGAGCGGCGTGTATCAAGCCGATGCGGGCGAGATCCTCGTGGACGGGCGCGCGGTGCAGATCCGCAGCACCGTCGAGGCCGAACGCGCGGGCATTGCCATCATTCACCAGGAATTGAACCTCATCCCGCAACTGACGGTGATGGAGAATCTGTTCCTCGGCCGCGAGCCGAGCCGCTTCGGCATGGTCGACGTCGCGACGATGCGCAAAGAGGCGCGCAAGTGGCTCGACAAGGTCGGCGCGCAGCGTATCGATCCGCAGACCGAGGCGGGGCTGCTCTCCATCGGTCAGCAGCAACTCGTGGAAATCGCCAAGGCGCTGTCGCTGAACGCGCAAGTCCTCGTGATGGACGAGCCGACCGCCGCGCTCACGAACCGCGAGATCGAAACGCTGTTCGAGATCATGCAGTCGCTCAAGGCGAGCGGCGTGGCGATCGTCTACGTCTCGCACCGCATGGAAGAGATCTTCCGTGTTTGCGACAAGATCAGCGTGCTGCGCGACGGCCATTTCGTCGGCGAGCGCGCGATTCGCGACACCGGCTTCGACGAGATCGTGCGCCTGATGGTGGGCCGCGAGATCGGCGAGCGATTCCCGAAGCGCAGCCATGCGCCGGGCGACGTGCGCATGAGCGTGTCCGGTCTGGCGGACGACGGCCATATCGAAGGCATTACGTTCGACGTGCGCGCGGGCGAGGTGCTGGGCATCGCCGGACTCATGGGCGCAGGCCGCAGCGAGATTCTGCGCACGCTGTTCGGCGCGAACCGCAAGACCGCGGGCACGGTCACGCTCGACGGCAAGCCGCTCGAGGTGCGCGATGCGTCGAGCGCGATTGCGGCGGGCATTGGCTTCGTCACGGAAGACCGCAAGCGACAGGGGCTCGTGCTCGGCATGTCGGTGCGCGAAAACGCGACGCTCGTGCATCTGGACCAGTACGCCACGCTCGGCTTCGTCAACGAGCGCGCGGAGCGCAGCGCCGTCGACGGGCTCATCAAGCAGTTGCGCGTGCGCACGCGCGACGCCGAACTGGACGTCAAGGCGCTTTCGGGCGGCAATCAGCAGAAGGTCGTGTTCGCGAAGTGGCTGGCGCAGCCGCCGAAGGTGCTGCTGCTCGACGAGCCCACGCGCGGCGTGGACGTGGGCGGCAAGGCCGAGATCTACACGATCATCAATCAGCTCGCGGAGCAGGGCGTCGCCATCGTGATGGTGTCGTCCGAGCTGCCCGAAGTGCTGGCCATGAGCGATCGCATTCTCGTCATGCATCAGGGACGCCAGAACGGCATCTTCGAAGCGGCCGCGGCCACCCAGGAACGGATCATGACGGCGGCAGCCGGCGGCCAGGCGAGTGCCGCGCAAGCCGTGGCGGCCTGAGCGAAGGCGCTTACCAATCACTGAAAACTAGCGAGACATGACATGTCGCAAGTGACCCTTACCCCCGCCAGCCGGGCGACGCTGCAAAAGCTCGGACCCTTCGTAGCACTGCTGATCATTTCGGTGGCGCTCTCGATCGTGAGCCGCGATTTCCTCACGCTCGACAACCTGCTCAACGTGATGCGGCAGGCGTCGATCAACGCGCTGATCGCGTTCGGCATGACGCTCGTGATCCTGCTCGGCGGCATCGATCTCTCGGCGGGCTCGGTGCTCGCGCTGTCCTCGGTGATCATCGCGACGCTGCTGAGCGCGGGTACGCCCGCCGTCGTCGCGACGCTCGCCGGCCTCGTGGCCGGCGGCCTGATGGGCTTCGCGAATGGTCTCGTGATCAGCAAGGGCAAGGTCGCGCCGTTCATCGCCACGCTCGGTTCGATGACGGTGCTGCGCGGCCTCGCGCTCGTCGGATCGAACGGCAGCCCGATCAGCAGCTTCAACAGCGACTTCTTCTCGTTGCTGGGCGGCGGCTATGTCGCGCGCCTCGTGCCGATTCCCGTCGTGCTGATGCTAGTGATGTTCGGTGTGTTCTGGGTCCTGCTGCGCAAGACCGTGTTCGGCCGCCATATCTATGCAACGGGCGGCAATGCCGAATCGGCGAAGCTGTCCGGCGTGAAGGTCGATCGCATCCAGTTGTGGGTGTACACGATCGCGGGCGTCATGTCGGCGCTCGCGGGCGTGGTGCTGACCTCGCGCCTGAACTCCGCGCAGCCGACCGCCGGCACGGGCTACGAGCTCGACGCCATCGCGGCGGTCGTGCTGGGCGGCACGAGCCTCACGGGCGGCCGCGGCTGGATCTTCGGCACGCTCGTGGGCGCGCTGCTGATCGGCGTGCTCAACAACGGCCTGAACCTGCTCGACGTGTCGTCGTTCTATCAGCAGGTCATCAAGGGCATCGTGATCCTGCTTGCCGTGCTGATCGACCGCGGCAACAAGAAGTCGTCGTAATACCTCGGCGCGCCACGCTTCATTCGCGTGGCGCGGCAGTTCTGCATCAATAGTTATCCTGACGTTTTTTATCTCCACACACTCCATATATAACGAGGAGGAAGACTATGCATAAGCACAATTCGCCGTCGATCTTGAAACTGTTTGCGGCGCTCGCCGCCGGTTCGCTCGTGCTGGGCCTCGCAGCCTGCTCGAAGGAAGGTCCGGGCAGCACCGCCGATGCCGGCGCATCGGCCGCGGCGCCGGCTTCGGGCGGCGCAGTCACGGTCGGCCTGTCGATCTCGACGCTCAACAATCCGTTCTTCGTCTCGCTCAAGAAGGGCGCCGAAGACGAAGCGAAGAAGGACGGCGTGACGCTCATCACCGTCGACGCGCAGAACGATCCGGCCAGGCAGCAGGCGAGCGTGGAAGACCTGATCGAGAAGAAGGTCAACGTCATCCTCATCAACCCGACCGATTCTTCGGCGGTGGCCAACGTCGTGAAGGAAGCGACGAGCAAGGGCATCAAGGTGATTTCGCTCGACCGCAGCGTGAACGGCGCGGAAGTCAGTTCGCATATCGCTTCGGACAACAAGGCGGGCGGCAAAATGGCTGCTGATTTCCTCGCCGACACGCTGGGCGGCAAGGGCAACATCGTCGAGCTGCAAGGCATTCCGGGTTCGTCGGCGGCCAACGAGCGCGGCGCCGGTTTCGACGACGAAATCGCGGCCAAGGGCGGCGTGAAGATCGTCACGAAGCAGCCGGCCGACTTCGATCGCGCCAAGGGCCTTTCGGTGATGGAAAACATCATCCAGAGCAACAAGGACATTCAGGGTGTGTTCGCGCAGAACGACGAAATGGCGCTGGGCGCGGTCAAGGCGCTGCAGGCTGCGGGCCTGAAGAACGTGGCCGTGGTAGGCTTCGACGCCACCGACGACGCGATCGCCGCGGTCAAGGCCGGCCAGATGGCCGCGACCGTGCAGCAGCAGCCCGAACTGATCGGCCAGTATGGCGTGCAGGCCGCGAAGAAGGTGGTCGACGGTCAGCCGGTCGACAAGTTCATCCCGGTGCCGCTGAACCTGTACAAGCAGTAAGCACGTTTTCAGGCGCGCGCGAGCGTAGTACCATCGGACGCGAAGATCTTCGCGTCCGCGCGCGCTTGAGAGCGACCGCGCGCCCCGTGCCACACGGGGCGCTTCGTTTTGGGGCTTGCCCGGGCTCCCAGCCGCGTCGCCGGCTCTTCGCTCTCGCGTTTATCCGATCCCCAACCCACATCCAGCAGGAAGGCCGCGTGTCCCAGTTCGAGCGTCTGACTATCGACGACATTGCCCGCCTCGCGGAGGTTTCGCGCACCACGGCCAGCATGGTGCTCAACGGCAACGCCGAGCGCTACCGCATTTCGGCGGCGACGGTCGAGCGCGTGCTGCAGGTGGCGAGGGACCATCATTTCACGCCGTCGCAATCGGCGCGCGCGCTGCGCTCGCGGCGCAGCAACACGATCGGCCTCGTGATTCCCGATCTGACCAACTCGGCGCACGCCGCGCTCGCCCAGGCCATGGAATGGCAATGCCGCGAGCGCTACCGTTATCAGCTCGTGATCGTGACGAGCGACGAAGATCCGGTGCGTGAGACCGAAGGCCTCGCGCATCTGGTCGCGCAGCAGGTAGATGGCGTGGTGGTCGTGCCGTGCACCGCCGATGCGCCGCGCTACGACAAGTGGGTCAAGCGTCTGCCGATCGTCTTCGCCGACCGCCGCGTGGCGACGAGCGCGATTCCCTATGTGATTACCGACGCCGCCGAAACGGTGGCGGCCCTGGTGGGCGAGACGATCGCGCAGGGCGCACGGGAAGTGGTGTTTTTCGGCGGCCAGCCCGAACTGTCACCGAGCCGCGACCGCCTGGCGGGCTATCGGCTCGCGCTCGAGCGCCACGGCATTGCGGAGCAGGCCGACTGGGTGTTTCAGCGCGACTACCAGCGTGAGTCGGGCTATGCGCTGATGAAGGCCTGGTTCGAAGCGCATGGGCGCTATCCCGAGGCGCTGTTCGCCGGTTCGATCACGCTGCTCGAGGGCTTGCTGGAGTTCGTGAACGAAGCGCACCAACTCGCCCAGGCGCCGGGCTGCGTGATGACCTTCGACGATCATCAGCTGCTCGACTGCCTGCCGCTTCGCATCGACGCGATCGTGCAGGACAGCGCGCAACTCGCGGAACATAGCCTGCGTTGCGTATTTTCGCTGCTCGAAGGCGAAGGCGCGCCAGAGTCCGTTCAGGTGCCCGCGCAGATCCATTATCGGCAGCGGCGCGGGCGAACCGTCGAATGACGGGTCGGTGCAACTGCGCCGACTTTGACGCTCACGGCAGCCCGAGGCGAACGGGAGTATCGTTGCGCAGATGATCCACGAGGTAGGACATCCGATGACGCGTCTTGACAGCCCCATCGATGGGCAGCGCCTCGACGACGAATGGCTCGAAGCGGACGGCGCTGGCGGATTCGCATCCGGCACCGTCGGCACCGCGCGCACGCGCCGCTATCACGCGCTGCTGCTCACGGCCAGGCAGCCGCCCACGAACCGCGTGGTGCTCGTCAACGGCATCGAAGCCTGGCTCGAGGACGGGGAGCGCAAGACCGCACTGACGATGCAGCGCTACGCGCCCGATCTGCTCTATCCCGATACCTCCGAGCGCATCGCGAGCTTCGACTCCACGCCGTGGCCCACGTGGCGCTACCGGCTGGACGGCGGCGCCATGCTCACGGCAGAAGTGTTCGTGGCAAAGGCGAGCCGCGAGACCGTGCTGCGCTGGCGGCTCGATGCGCCCTCCGGGGCTGGCGGTGCCGTGCTGAAGGTCCGCCCGCTGATCTCGGGCCGCGACTATCACGGGCTCCACCACGAGAACCCCGCGTTCGACTTCAACGCCCGGATCGACGGCGAGCACGTGCGCTGGCAACCGTACGGCGATCTACCGGCCATCGTCGCGCACTCTAACGGCGGCTATACGCATGCGCCGGACTGGTACCGCAACTTCTGCTACACGTGCGAACGCGAGCGCGGTCTCGACTACACCGAGGACCTCGCGACGCCGGGCGTGTTCACGTTCGATCTGCGCGAGGGCGACGCGGTGATGCTGTTGCGCGCGCAACCATCGTCCGGTGCACCTGCGCCGGATACCTCGCTCGACAGCGGCGAAAGCGCGGCGAGCCGCGCGCAGCTGCTCGCCGGCTTTGAAGAAGTGCGCCGGGCGTCGTTCGGCTCGCGCCTGCAGCGGTCGGCCAGCGCCTATGTCGTCGCGCGCGGCGACGGCCGCACGATCGTCGCGGGCTATCCGTGGTTCACCGACTGGGGCCGCGACACGTTCATCGCCATGCGTGGTCTGCTGCTCGCGAACGAGCGCTACGAGGAGGCGGGCGAGATCCTGCTCGAATGGGCGGCGACCGTATCAGAGGGCATGCTGCCGAACCGCTTTCCCGATGCGGGCGGCGCGCCCGAATACAACTCCGTCGACGCATCGCTGTGGTTCGTCGTGGCGGTGCACGAGTACTTCGCGGCCGGGAACGTGCCGCCCGAAGCGCGGCATGCGCTGCAAGGCGCCGTCGATGCCATCCTCGAAGGCTATGCGCGCGGCACGCGCTACCGGATCGCGGCCGATCCGCGCGATGGCCTGCTGCGAGCCGGCGTGCCGGGCGTGCAGCTTACCTGGATGGATGCGAAGGCGGGCGACTGGGTGGTCACACCGCGTATCGGCAAGCCGGTCGAAATTCAGGCGCTGTGGATCAACGCGCTGCGCATTGCCGCGGCATGGGATACGCGCTGGCGCGAACTCGAAGCGCGCGCCAGCGCCTCGTTTGCGGGGCGCTTTGTCGATCCGTCGACGGGGGCGCTATTCGACGTGGTCGACGTCGACCACGTAGACGGCACGGCCGATCGCTCGATCCGGCCGAACCAGATCTTCGCGGCAGGCGGTCTGCCGTTCGCGCTGCTCGAAGGCGACGCGGCGCGCCCGGTCGTCGCGCAGGTCGAAGCCAGGCTGCTTACGCCCATGGGGCTGCGCACGCTCGCGCCGTCTGACCGCGCGTATCGCGGGCAGTACCGTGGCGGCGTGCTCGAGCGCGACGGCGCCTATCATCAGGGCACCGTCTGGCCCTGGTTGCTCGGCCCCTTCGTGGACGCCTGGCTGCGCGTGAACGGCGATACCGCGGCGCAGCGCGCGCTCGCTCGCGAGCGGTTCGTCGCGCCGCTGCTCGCGCATCTCGACCGCGCCGGGCTCGACCACCTTCCCGAGGTCGCCGATGGCGATGCGCCGCACCGGCCTGGCGGCGCACCGTTCCAGGCTTGGTCGCTCGGCGAACTGCTGCGCGTCCTGAAACGGCTCGGCGACGCCGGCTAGCCCGCAGCCGAAGCGCCGCGCGCACGCCCGGCGGGCAAACCGCGCTAGCATGGGAGACTCGCGACGCTTGCGCCGCGCCCCAATTCAAGGAGATGCCCATGCTGCAGCGCGCCGCCGGCCTCATCCACACGGTTGAAGGCCAACGCCTCTACTCGGCCGATTACGCCCGCTGGCAGCGCTGGGGACCGTACCTCAGCGAGCGCCAATGGGGCACGGTACGCGAGGATTACAGCGAGCACGGCACCGCGTGGGACTACTTCCCGCACGACCACGCGCGCATGCGCGCCTATCGCTGGGGCGAGGACGGACTGGCCGGTTTCGGCGACGAGCGGCTGGACTGGTGTTGCTCGCTCGCGCTGTGGAACGGCCTCGATCCGATTTTGAAGGAGCGTCTGTTCGGCCTCACGAATCAGGAAGGCAATCATGGCGAGGACGTGAAGGAGCTGTACTTCTACCTCGACAGCACGCCGACGCATTCGTACATGCGCATGCTCTACAAGTACCCGCAAGCGGCGTTTCCCTACCAGGACCTGGTCGATGAAAACGCGCGGCGCGGCGCCGGCTCGCCCGAATATGAAATCCTCGACACGGGCGCATTCGACGACGAGCGCTATTTCGATGTACAGATCGAATACGCAAAGCACACGCCGGAAGACATCGTCATGCGCGTGACAGTCGAGAACCGCGCCGGGCAGCACGCGTCGATCGATGTGTTGCCGCAGTTCTGGGCGCGCAACACGTGGTCGTGGAAGGCCGCAGGCAGCAAGCCGTCGCTCGCACTGGTCTCGTCGGCCGGCGGCGAGCACGTCGTGGCGCACTGTGGCACGCACGAGCCGCTCGTCGTGACGGCTGCCGCGCAAGGCGGCGAGCGCGTCGAGTGGCTGTTTTGCGAGAACGACACCAACGTGAAGCGTCTCTTCGGCATGGACGGCGCCGGTCCATTCAAGGACGGTTTCGACGACTATGTCGTGCATGGCAACAACGACGCGATCCGGCGCGACGCGGGCACGAAGGTGGCCGCGCGTGTGCATATCGAGATCGCTGCGCACGGCCGCGCGGTCGTCACGTTCCGCTGGCGTCCGCTGTCCGCGCCGAAGGATGAAGTGGCGCTCGACATCGACGGCCTGTTCGCGCAGCGCATTGCCGAAGCAGACGCGTTCTACGACGCGCTGCAGCGCGACATCGAGAGCGCCGACGCGCGGCTCGTGCAGCGCCAGGCGCTGGCGGGGATGCTGTGGTCGAAGCAGTACTACCAGTACGACGTGAACCGCTGGATGGCAGGCGACCCGCTGCAGCCGACACCGCCCGCCGCGCGGCAGCGCGGGCGCAATGCGGACTGGCGGCATCTGTGCAACGCGGACATCCTCTCGATGCCGGACAAATGGGAGTACCCGTGGTACGCATCGTGGGACCTCGCGTTTCAGGCGGTCGCGTTCGCGCTGGTCGATCCGATGTTTGCAAAGAAGCAGATGCTGCTGCTCGTGAAGGACCGCTATCAGCATCCGAACGGCCAGTTGCCCGCCTACGAATGGGCGTTCGGCGACGCGAATCCGCCCGTGCACGCGTGGGCGGCGTGGCGCGTGTATGAAATCGATCGCGCGATCACCGGCAAGGCGGACCGGGATTTTCTCGAACTCGTCTTCCACAAGCTGCTGCTGAATTTTTCGTGGTGGGTGAACCGCAAGGATGCGGACGGGCACAACATCTTCCAGGGCGGCTTCCTGGGGCTCGACAACGTCGGCATCTTCGACCGCTCGTCGCCGCTGCCGACAGGCGGGCACCTCGACCAGGCGGACGGCACCGCGTGGATGGCGGCCTACGCGCTCGACCTGATGCGCATCGCGCTCGAACTCGCGTTCGCGAACCATGTGTTCGTCGATATCGGCGTGAAGTTCTTCGAGCACTTCCTGTATATCGCGGGCGCGGTGAGCTGCGACGACGGCTGCGAGACGGGCCTGTGGGACAGCGTGGACGAGTTCTTCTACGACAAGCTGAGGCTGCCGGACGGCACCAGCGTGCCGCTGCGCATGCGCTCGATCGTCGGGCTGATTCCCTTCTTCGCGGTGCGCGTGCTGGAGGAGCGGGTGCACGGCGGCCTGCCGGGGCTGCGCGAGCGGCTGGTCTTCTTCCTCCAGCACCGGCCTGACCTCGCCAGCCTCGTGTCGCGCTGGAACGAACCCGGCAAGGGCAATTCATTGCTGCTCTCGCTATTGCGCGGGCACCGCATGAAGGCACTGCTGCGGCGCATGCTCGACGAAGCCGAATTTCTCTCGGACCACGGCGTGCGTGCGCTCTCTCGCGCCCATCTCGACGAGCCTTTCGTTTACCGGCACAACAGCTGCGACTTCCGCGTCAGATACCTGCCGGCCGAATCGGACTCGCGCGTATTCGGCGGCAATTCGAACTGGCGCGGCCCGGTGTGGATGCCGGTCAACTATATGCTGATCGAGTCGCTGTACGAATTTCACCGCTACTATGGCGACGATTTTCGCGTCGAGTATCCGACCGGCTCGGGCAAGAAGCTTTCGCTCGCGCAGATCGCCGACGAGCTGGCGCGCCGCGTCACGACGCTCTTTCTGCTCGACCGCAACAACGAGCGCCCGGTGATGGGCGCGTACCCGCTGCTGCAGGCCGATCCGCGCTGCCGCCATCTCGTGCTGTTCCATGAGTACTTCCATGGCGACAACGGGCGCGGCGTCGGCGCATCGCACCAGACCGGCTGGACCGGACTCGTCGCGTTGATGCTGCAGCCGCGCATGATGAGCCCCTCGGGCAATGTGCCGGTGGCGGGCGAGGTCGAAGACGTGGAGGCGGTGAAGTAAGCGCGCGTTCGCAGGTGTGTGCCGCGAACCGGCACTCGCCGCGTTCAAGCGTTGGTCAGGAGAAAACACCCGCCACGCCAGAAATTCGCAACATGGTCAAAACGCCCGTCAATCAAGCCTTTGCGGGCGCTGGCACACTCGATGCGTTCATGCCGACCGACGGTTGGGCCCAGCCAACTGCAGCCGAGTCGAGGTGCAACATGTCGAGCGTTCCGGATCGCAGGCCCGCGGGTCTGTCTCATGTGTTGTTTCTGGTCGGGCTGATCGGCCGCGCGCCACGGGAGCTGTGGCCCTTTGTGCTCACCTGGGTCATCGCGGTACTGACCGTGCCCTTTTGCTGGCTCGTCATCTCCGGCGCGCTCACGCAGCACGTGCTGGTGCCGCCGGTGGAAACACCGAAAGCGCTGGCCGAGACCGGCTATACGCCGGAATTCCTGGCAGAACGAATTCTTTCGGCGATGCGCGGAATCAGCAGCGACAGCGAAGCGGTTCCACACGATGTCTCGCTGGCCGATAACGACAGCCCGGATATCAAGCTGCCGGGTCAAGACATGTCCTATGCCTCGATCGTCGGCTTTCTGAAATCGACGCTGTTCAGGAACAAGCAGGACGTGGTCGTCCATATCGGCATTACGCATGTGAGCGGCGGCGCCGATGGGTATGTTGCGCATATCCAGATCGAAAACGGCCCGTTCAACGCCATGCACGACGACGTCGCGTTCACCGGGAAGGACTTCAACCAGTCGGTGCGGGACATCGCGATCGAGGTCATGCGGCTCGTCGAACCGAATACGCTTGCGAGCCATGTGTTCACGACGGTGCAAAAGACACGGTGTTCGCCGGGCCAATGCGACTACAGCGACGTCGAAGCCATTTATGACGATGTCCTCAGCCGGCCTGGCTCACCGCAACGCCAATGGGCGCTCGCCGGAAAAGGCTGGCTGCTGCTGCGGCAAAACCGTGCCGAGGAGGCGGAACAGCAATCGCGCGACGCGCTGTTGCTGTATCCACACTCGGCCGTCTTGCGCGCCAATCTCGGTATCGCGCTCGAGCAGGAGCACAGCATCGACGCCGCGATCAAGGAGCTTCGCGCGGGCGCTCACGAGCGGTGGAGCACTGCGGAGAACCAGCGCTTGCTCGGCGACGTCCTGTTGCACGCGCACCGGTATGCCGAAGCGCTTGGCGCGTTTCGCCGCGCCGATGAAATGCACCACGACGACGTGAACATCCTGCATGACTGGGGAGAAGCGCTCATCGACAACGGACAATACGAGGCGGCGATCGTCAAGCTGGCGCGCGCGGTGGAGCTTCGTCCCGATCTCGCGCCCTCTTATGAACTGTGGGGGCAGGCGCTGGAAGACGAAGGCGATCTGTCTCGTGCAGCGCAAAAATATGCCGAAGCGGACAAGCGCGACAGTGGCGCGCTGACGCCGCACGAGAAGCAGCTCGCCCTGCTCGGTACGCCGCGCAGATCGCCGCCGGTATCGGCGAGTCTGCAGGCGCCCGATAGTCACACATAGCGCTCGTTGCCCGCCACGTGTTTTTCGCTAGCTAGTTCAGTCATTGCGATCGCCAGAGAAGCAAGCCCTGTTTCTTCGCTGGAATAAACGCTGCATCCTCCTCGTTCTTTGTCCGTTAGTCCCCTGGATTGAACGAGGAGTGCGGTCATGAAGTCTCTACTCGCCGTATTCGGCGTCGTAGCATGTGGCGCGGCCATCGCGACGCTCGTGTCGTGTGGCGGCAGTTCCGGTTCCAGCTCGGGTTCCAGCAGTGCGAGCGTGCCCGCCCCGTCGTCGTTCACGGCGACGGCGCTCGTTTCCGATGGCGCGGTGGCGGCCGCGCACATCGACGGGAATCTGAAAAACCCCTGGGGTGTCGCCTTCAATCCGAACGGGTTTGCCTGGGTCGCGGACAACGGCACCAATGTCGCCACGCTCTATGACGGCAACGGCGTGCCGCAATCGCTGATCGTCGCGATACCCAGCGGCAAGAACGGCACGGCATCGCCCACGGGCATCGTCTTCAACGGCACACAAAGCTTCACCGTCACGGAAAACGGCAAGTCCGGCCTCGCGGCGTTCATCTTCGCGGGCGAGGGCGGCACCATCACCGCGTGGGCGCCAGCGGTCGGGCCGACCAACGCATTCGTCATGTACGACGACGGCACGGGCGGCGCCGTGTACAAGGGGCTCGCGCTCGCGACGATGAACAACGCGAACTTCCTCTACGCGACCGACTTCCATAACAACAAGATCGACGTTTTCAATACCTCATTCAACAAGGTGACGATGCCCGGCGGCTTCACGGACCCGACGATGCCGGCCGGCTTCGCGCCGTTCGGCATTCAGGCGATCGGTTCGAATCTGTTCGTCACGTATGCGATGCAGGACGCGGCGAAGCACGACGACGTTGCAGGCGCGGGGCTCGGCATGGTCGACGTGTACGACACGGCCGGCAACCTGAAGCAGCGCTTCGCGACGGGCAGTCCGCTCGACGCGCCATGGGGCATTGCGCAAGCGCCCGCGAACTTCGGCTCGATGAGCGGCGCGATACTGATCGGCAATTTCGGTAATGGCGCAATCAACGCGTTCAATGCATCGAACGGCCAGTCGATGGGGCCGCTCAACGGGTCGAACGGCAATGCGCTCGTCGAATCCGGCGTGTGGGGCATCGCGTTCGGCAACAACCTCAGCAATCAGCCCTCCAATACGCTGTTCTTCGCCGCGGGACCGAACGACGAAGCCGATGGCGTGTATGGACGAATCGATCTGAATGCGACGCCGAACCCGGTCACGACCACGGGCACGGGTACGGGCACAAGCACGGGAGCAGGGACGGGCATGGGCATGTAGCGCCCGGCCACGCAACATCGTTGCCTGATTCGTCAACAGTGCGTCCCAAAAGGGGGCTTGCGCATTTAAACTCCGACTCATAGAATCCGAGTTATGCGTTGCTCAGGCGCGGCGCGAGTCCACCGATATCCCGTATCCCTGCATTGGAGAAGCACACATGTCGAAGCGTATTCTTGTTATTGGGGCCGGCTTCGCCGGCATGTGGAGCGCGCTGAGCGCGGCGCGGCTGCTCGATGAGCAGGAGCGCACGGACGTGGAGATCACGCTGGTCGCGCCGGACCCGCATCTGCATGTCCGTCCGCGTCTGTACGAAGAGGGCCCCGCGAACTTCCGGGCGCCGCTCACGGAGATCTTCGATGCGACTGGCGTCAAGTTCATCCAGGGCACGGTCGAACGCATCCACGTGGAGCGCCGCGCGGTGGATCTGACCGATGTCGACGGCCAGTCCTCTACGCTCGGCTACGACCGCCTCGTGCTCGCCACTGGCAGCCGGCTGTTCCGCCCGTCGATTCCGGGCCTGGCCGATCACACCTTCAGCGTGGACCAGACCGACGAAGCGGTCGAACTGGAAGCGCACATCCGCAGTCTGGCCAGCCAGCCGGACTCGCCCGCGCGCAATACCGTGGTGGTGGCGGGCGGCGGATTCACCGGCATCGAGACCGCTACGGAAATGCCGGCACGCCTGCGCGCGGCGCTGGGCGAGCGAGCGAATGTGAAGGTGATCATCGTCGAGCGTAACGATGCGATCGGCCCCGATCTGGGCGCGGGCCCGCGTCCCGTGATCGAAGAGGCGCTGGGTTCGCTCGGTGTGACCTGGAAGCTCGGCTCGGGTGTGGCTTCAGTGGATGCCGGCGGCGTCACGACAATGGACGGCCAGCGTATCGAATCGCACACGGTGATCTGGACGGCCGGGCTGCGCGCGAGCGCGTTGACCGCGCAGATTCCGGGCCGCCTCGACGCCATGGGACGTCTGCATGTCGATCGCAATCTCGCGGTGGAGGGCGTGCCCGGTGTCTACGCGACCGGCGACGTCGCCCGTGCAGCCACCGACGACGAAGGCAATCACACGATGATGTCGTGCCAGCACGCGATGAACCTGGGGCGCTCGGCAGGCCACAACGCGGCCGCCGATCTGCTCGGCCTCGCGCCGATTCCGTATAGCCAGCCGAAGTACGTGACCTGTCTGGATCTGGGCCCGTGGGGCGCGGTCTATACCGAAGGTTGGGAACGCGAAGTGAAGTTGCAGGGCGCCGAGGCGAAGAGGCTCAAGCACCAGATCAACTCCGAATGGATCTATCCGCCTCGCGCGGACCGCGAGCAAGCGCTCATCGCCGCAGATCCGCTGCGCATCGTGGTTGCCTGATCCTTCAGGATAACGACGGATCGGATTGGACGCGGAAGCCTCGTTGGAGGCTCCGCGTTTTTTCGCATGCTGGAAGGTCTTGTAAAGCGACGGATGTTACCCGCGCCGATTGGCGGCACGCTCCGTGAACCAGTCGACCACATGATGGTGATAGCTGGCAGGCGCCTTGGAATACGCGCGGGTGCCGAGATCGGCAATCGAGTGTTGCTTGAGCTCCGCGCGCATGGCGCGCTCGGCGCCCTGCATCACGGCATGGATCGAGCAGGTGCCGCGTGTGGCCCATGCCGGCGGCTCGTCGTCGAAAACGGCACATTGCCGGCGCACTTCGCGACAGTCGAAGAGCGCCTTTTCGCCGTCGATGGCGTCGACGACATCCAGCACCGAAATATTGCGTGCGGGTTTCGCGAGTCTGAAGCCACCGCGTATGCCTTCGGTCGACTCGACGATGCCGGCTTTGGCGAGGCGTGTGAAGAGCTTGGCGGCGTAATCGACGGGCACGCCCTGCATTTCCGCGAGGTCGCGCACGCTCGCCTCGCACACGCCGGCGGACGTGCCGGCAAGATAGAGCAGGCAATGCAGCCCGTATTCGACGCCGGTGCTGATGTGTGACATGGTTATACGACGACTTTTTGTATCGGAGTTGTTAGGGTAGCGCAGTGCGGCGCCGAAGTCATCCGCTGCATCTGCGTGTGCGCTCGGGCAGGCATCGGGTCGGGGCAGGCCATCGTGAACGCGACGCGTGAATACCTGTGCGAACATACGCGTAGAGGCGGCGCTTTTCCTCGGTTGACTCGACCCGATGGAGGCAGCATGAACAGAAACGGTGCGAATGGAACGATCGGCGCGATGGTGTTCGTGGCTATCGCGAGCTGCGCTGCCAATGCGAACGCGCAAACCGGTGTGAGCGAGCTGGCCGGTGTGGCCGTGCAACGTGTCTCGGCATCGACACCCGGAAGCCGGCCGGATACCTCGGTGGTGCGTGACGTTCGCCGTGCCATCAGGCGCGTTCCGGATCTCGACGATTCGGACATTCACATTCGGGTCAGCCATGGCGTCGTCACGCTCTCGGGCACCGTCCCGGAGACCTGGCAGATCTCGCGCGCGGGCAATGCGGCGAGGCCAGTGCTGGGCGTGACGGCCGTGAGAAACCGGCTGAAAGCCCAGAAAGAGGACGCCGCGGCCAGCGAGTAGCGTCTCGCCCGCGCTTCCATCCGAGGCAACGCCGCCAGAACGCGACTCCCGATCTTTCCTTACCCCGGCGAACGCTCCCAGGAGCCAGTTCAAACCTGGCTTGCGCTGACGCAGAATACTGTATAAATTCACAGTATGTGTTTATGTCCAGTAGGAGCGTCGCATGGAATCGCTAATTCGCATTGTGAATGACGAAGACCGTCAGGCGTTTGAATGGCTGGTGGCAAATGTAGGGGCGGATCGCGTTGCCGCTGCGACCCGGCGGCTTGCTGGTGGAGGGAAGCGGCCGTTCGTTTCCGCGCTGTGCCGATACCTCGGCGCGTGGCCGCCTGCTGCGCGTCGGGCCCGCAAGGTCGAGCCCGTTCATACGGCCGTTGGCGATCTGCATCTGGCGCGCATACGCGAGCTGCTTGCGCAACGCAATGCGGTGAAAGTCAGCGCGCATTGATTGGCCCGTTCACCCTTGCTCGAGGGCGCAACAGCGCTGCACTCCCAATCCGCTTGCGATGAATCCTCATCGCAAGCGGTACCTTGTTTGACTTCTTGCCTCACCAGACAGCGCAAAACCCGTAATTCGTCTTTTCTTGTCTGACTGGCTGAGATCCAGGCTGACAAGTCAACTTTTCACAAGCCTGTTCTGCACTTGCCGCCGCCATACTTCGGGGTGAATCCATCCGCGTAATAAATTGGGGAAACTCCTGACTCAACTAGCATTCATGAGGCGGATTTAACAAAGTTAGAATCAAGGCTCTAGATCGACACCGGCATTCGCTTCTGAATGAGCAACGCTACGCGCGTTGAGAAGCCATACATCAAACGCGGTCGATACAGACATAACGATTGATGAAATGCACGGGGGGGTAAATTAGTATGTCTAATCAAAAATTCGCGGCGGCGGGAAGCGAATCGTGGGCCGCAAAGTTCACTACGTTGACCGGTCATCTATTCGATGGCTTTTGTGAACTCTCACGCCTGAATCTCGCGACTTGCAGGTCGATATTCGCTGGCTCGCAACAGCACTTCGAAGGCATGTTGTCCGTGCAGACGCCCGAGCAATTTGTCCGCAACCAGGTCGAGATGTTGCCGTGGGTTGCTTCGCAGGCGGCCGGGTACACGCGCGCATGCATGGACATCGCGGCGGAGACTGCGGCGAAGCTGCGGTAGCACGCATCGCATTCGGGCCGCGAGTGCGCTCGCAGCCGCGAAGAAGCGTGATCAAACAGGATCAAGCGGGAGGGAAATGACATGTTGAGCCCCCACGAACTTGCCACGTTGATGCTGATAAAGAATGCGCCGGGGCGGATCGAGCCGGACCGGGAGGAACTCGGTGCGCTTCGCGATCTTCACCTGGTCATCGTCGATACGCCCGAATCCGGCTTCCCTACGCCCCGCGTGACGCCTCAAGGCGATGCGCTCCTGAGAGCGGTCGCCCGCGTGCGCTGATTGGCGGTCGAGACCGCATAGTCTGTCACACGGACAGGCTATATTCAGAGTGCGTTGCTCACAATTGGGTTGCGATCCGCATGGATCCGAGGAGGCTGACGTGGACCAGTCCTGGCTGGGTATGGCTGCCGGCACGATCGTGCTCGTAATAGCCGCAGTTGGTGTCACCGCTCACTATCGGCGCGAACGGCGCAGGGCCGATTTGCTGCGCAATCTCGATCACCACGACTGGTGTCGCTGGACACGGGTTCGACGCTGAGTACCCGGGTGCTGCGCGCTGGTGGCGCAGGCGGATTTCGATTTCCGCGGCCTGTTTGCTTAGGACAATTGACCGGTTGCCGGTTGGCGATCGTCATCGCATGCGCGGTGCATCTGCGGACGACATGCTACGATCGACCGCATCTCACTTCCATTTGTGCGAGCCATGGCGACGTTGTATGACTTGCTGGGCGTAAGCGACGACGCGAGCGACGCCGATATCAAGCGGGCCTACCGCAGGGCCGCGATGAAAGCGCATCCCGACCGTAATATGGGACGCGAAGCCGCTGCTCATGCGCAGTTCCAGGAGATCAAGGAGGCTTACGCGATTCTTTCCGATCCGGCGCAGCGCAGCGTCTACGACGCGGTCTATGCCAAGGAGATGGGGCGTATGGCCCGTGAGCGGGAAGAAGAGGCGCGTTTGCAGGAGGCCGCGCGTCAGGAGGCGTATACGCGGCACGTGAGCGTGGCCATGCGCTTCGCGGAGCAGGGCTACAACCGCGACGTCGTGTTCGGTGCACTGCTCGCGAGTGATTGCGAATCCCAACTGGCCGGGCGCATTGCCGATGGCGCTATCGCGCTGCACCTGTCGCGTCAGGCGGACAGCGCCGCGTCGCGCAATGCCGCAGAGCCGGACCAGGCCGTGCCGCCGTCTTCGTCGCACGGCGCAGGCGACGAGGAGTCGCAAAAGTCCGACGATCGTCGTCACGCCAACCTCTTTAGTACGATCTGGCACGGTATGTTCGGGCTACATCCCTGAACGCATCCCGCTGCCAAAATGCGCCGAACAGGCAGGAGCGGGGGTACGATAGTGATCGACATACTACTCAGCGTGGCCCCCCTATGACTTCGAACACACATGCAGCCCGCGATGTCGACACAGAGGCGTTGGCGACCTTGTCCGAGTACCTGGAGATTGCGCTCGACAAGGGGGGAAGCCTGATTCTCGTTCGCACGCCTGGCGGGAAAAACGAGGTCTATCTGGGCGATCCCGCGCTGTTGCCGGAAGACTGGGCGCACCTCGGCGCGATTCCGGAACCCGTGGCCCGGGCGATACTGGAGGGCACGCGCTCCGGGCTCAACGAACTGACTATCCAGGCGCAAAGCTATCGTTTCGTACGGTTGTTCGCCCAGGTTGCCGATGCGGGGGCAATCGTCTTCGTCACGGCCTGAACGGTCTGCCGCGTGGGCTTGCTGTGCCCGCTGCGCATGTCGGGTGATCACGTTGGAAGGGGGTGTGAGCGAAAGCCACTATGATTGGCGAATGGTGTCCACGCGCAGGAGACGATTCGTGGCAACGTACAAGGAACTGAAGGCGCAACTCGCGGAACTCGAGCGTCAGGCGGTCGTCGCCCGTCAACAGGAGTTCGAGACGGTTCTCGCGGATATCCGCGCCAAGGTGGCCGAATTCGGGTACACGCAGCAGGACATCTTTGGTAGTCGTCGCGGCAGGTCCGGGCTTTCGCATAGCGCGGCGCCGCCGAAATATCGCGATCCCGCAAGCGGCGCGACCTGGTCCGGCAGGGGACGCGCGCCGAACTGGATCAAGGACGCGAAGAATCGCGACCGGTTTCTGATAAGCGAATGAGTTGGCGGGTATTGGCCGCCGGCGACCGACGTATTCGTCAAAACAGGTCGCGCAGCGGCAGGCGACGCAAATCGTCGGTCACCGGCACGCTCGCCAGGATCACCAGCAGCATCGACAAGGGCACGCCCGCGGCAAATCCAAAATGCCGGAAAGCCACGGCGCCCAGCGTTCCGCCAAGCAGGAACATTCCGAGCAGGGAGCCGAGTACGCGGACGCGCTGCATGTCGGCCGCCACGTGATGCGCCGCTGAAGGCGGCACGCCCCAGTTCCAGTAGAGCGCCTTCCCAAGTTCGATTCCCAGATCCGTCACGATGCCGGTCACATGCGTCGTGCGGATTTCGGCCTGCGAGATTTTCGTGATCATGGCGTTCTGCACGCCCATGATGTAACAGAGCACAGCCACCGTCAGCGGCACGAAGAGAACGCGATGGATGCCGGGATTCGCGCCGAGCGCGGCGAAGCAAAGGAGCAGGGCGGCTTCGAGCAGGAGTGGCAGCGCGTAGACGCTGCGCGCGCAACGGCGGCGTCCCCAGTTGATCAGAATGGCGGACGTCGCGGCGCCACTCGCGAAAGCAAGGATCGAACTGATAGCGGACAACGCGATGCCGCTCTCGCCGAGCGCGGTGCTGTCGGCAAGCGACGAGACGATGCCCGACATATGCGACGTGTATTGCCCAACGGCGAGGAACCCGCCGGCGTTGATTGCACCGGCGACCCACGCCAGTGCACGGCCAAGCCGCAGGTTGGCCCGCTCGGTGCGTTCGACAGAGGTGAAGCTGCGCAGATAGTGAATGGGCACGACGGCGTTCCGGGCTACGAGCGTCGAAACGCACAGTGTACGACGCGGACTGATTGCACGGCCCAAGCTCATCTGGCGTTTGGGCTGCGGTTGTTTGCCGCAGGCTTGCCACGTTGCCGTGAATTCGTGTAGTCCGTTTGCAGATGTTTTTTCGCGCTAGACCCAGGGCTCGATCGAGCGTCTGCAAGTCCGGACGGGCGGCGATCCACGATGCACATCGCGTGAAGTCGCTCAGGCTTACGCTTCGGGCATCGTCTGGACGATCAATCTGTAAAGATCGTTAAGATTGTCCTCGGTCTCCAGACTCTCGAACGGATCGCGATTCGCGCCGAACGCCTCGTCGATCGCCACCCAGTCCGATAGCGTCAAATAAGGTTGCGCGCCGGCAGGATGACGGACTCTTCCAGGTGCCGGTGACTGGCGTAGAAGTTCGCGTAACCATACACGCCCTCGCGCAACGCCGGCAGCATGTCGGCGCCGGCCAGTTCATAGCGTGTGAGTGCGCGTTCGAGTGCATGAACGCGCAGCTTGCCCTCGTGCTGGCGCGCGAGTTCCCCGATGACAGCGTCGAATTCTTCGGTGCGATTGCGAAGCCGCGCGAACAGGTATTGCTCCTCTTTGGGGTGATGAACCTGCTCGGGGAATTCGCTGACGTAGTAGAGCACTGCCCGCATCAGCATG
Organism: Paraburkholderia sp. EG287B; assembly: GCF_040965595.1. Classification (NCBI taxonomy): domain Bacteria; kingdom Pseudomonadati; phylum Pseudomonadota; class Betaproteobacteria; order Burkholderiales; family Burkholderiaceae; genus Paraburkholderia; species Paraburkholderia sp. EG287B. The sequence continues at coordinate 242,953 of NZ_JBFRCG010000006.1, read as the reverse complement.
GCGCTGCGTGGCCCGGAGCCGGACGCCATGCCATCGGCCACACTCAGCATGGTCAGCCGCGGCTGATTCACCATGCGCCCGGCATTTCACAGTGCATTGATCTTGATCAATTTGTACTCGTGCTGCGGGTCGCTCATCGGCGCTGCTACACAAGATTTCGGCACGGCGATGCGTCACCGTGCCGAATCCAAAGCGATGTGTCGCGCGAGAGCACGAATGCGTCTATGGCGTGCTCGTTGGGGTCAGGATCGGTGGTTCGTACCCGCCCGTGTCCACCGCGAAACCCGCTTTGGTCGTGCCGCCCACGCCAGGCGAGCCTGAGTTGTTCGCGGCCCGTGCAGGACCGGCGCCGTGGCCCGCGCCGCTGCTCGTACCGGATACGCCCGGCGGACCGTAGTCGTTCGCAACCGGCTCGGCAGCTGGTCTTGCGACCGCAACGGGGGGCGGACGCGGTACGCCCGGCGGCGGCGCGTAGTTCGCCACCGGCGCAGTGGGTGCCCCGGTGGTTGTGCCCCGGACCGACGTGGTCGCGCTCGGCGGCGGGGCATTGTCGCTCCCCGCTGGCGTGGGTATCACCAACGCATTCGGACGATAATCCGAGTGCGGCGGTGGGCTATATGCGTTTGTAACCGGTGCGTCGATGATCGGCGCAGGTGGAGGAGGCGGCACGATTTCGACCATGGCCGTCCGTGCACTCATACCTGGTGAGCCGCCGCGGCCCATAGGTCCACCGGGGCCGCCTGCACTCGCGCTACCTGAGGAGCTACCCGCACTCGAACTACCGCCTGCCCCAGCGCTACTGCCACCGGCGCTGCTTCCACCGGCGCTACCCGCACCGGAACTGCCTGCGCCGGAGCTGCCCGCGCCGGAACTGCCTGCGCCAGAGCTACCTGCACCGGAGCTACCCGCGCCGGAACTGCCTGCGCCAGAGCTACCTGCACCGGAGCTACCTGCACCGGAGCTGCCTGCGCCGGAGCTGCCTGCGCCGGAGCTGCCTGCGCCGGAGCTGCCTGCGCCGGAACTGCCTGCGCCGGAGCTACCTGCACCGGAGCCCGAGCTTGATCCCGAACCCGAGCCTGAGCCTGAGCCCGACCCAGAGCCTGCGCCCGACCCAGAGCCTGAGCCCGACCCTGAGCCGTGACCACCACCCGCACCAGCACCAGCACCCGCGCCGCCGCCATTGCCGCCGCCGTTACCGCCGCCGTTGCCCCCACCATTACCGCCGCCGTTCCCTCCGCCGTTACCGCCGCCCGCACCATAAGCGGCACCCGACAGGGCCAGAGCGAGCACCCATACCACGGTCTGCTTGGTTGATCGGTTCATCGTTCCCCCTATTTCGCGCAAGCCGCTTCAAATGCCCGACTTGCCCGCGCAAAACCGCTCCGCGCGTTGGCCAACAGGCGCGCAAGCGATGTGCCGCAACGCGCTCCCCCGGTGCGCGTCGTCGGCATGGTTCAGAAGGACTATCTTCATCGCGACGCCGCCCCTCATAAGCGGAACGCAATGATGTATCGCTGCAGGATACGGCGATTAGAAAGCCACGTCTTCGCTCAGTTGATTCGCATTGCGAATCAATACCATTCGTATGATTTGCAGACTCGGTAAACGACGCAGCCTATAGGTAGATTGTCCGGGCTGGCAGCTGAGATGGGCCAGGTTGGCGAAGAAATGCTAGCGAATGGCGTGGGTTCGGGCAAACAAAGCGCTTTCACCAAACGCTTTTAATGAAGCGAGGAGTCGGCGACATCCGGGCGTAGGCGGGGTCAGGCCCGGCCGCGTGTCCTAATGCGAAGCCATTGCGTCTTCTTCTTCGCTGCCGCGAAAGCGGTTTTCCGAATCGATCATGCGCCGCTTCAGTGGCGGCACATTGTTGACGACGCGCATTGCCGTGCGCATCGCACCGAGCGCAAAGCTTCCGACAATGGGCCGATGTATTGCGTCGCGCTCGTCGAACTGTTTGCGCGATTCGGCCACCGCGTGAAAGCCATAACGGCGCATCTGCGTTTCATAGCCGGCAATCGCATTCACGAGCGCCAGTTCGCCGCGCGCTACCCGCACGAGTTGCGAGCCGAGCAAGGTCAGCTGTTACGGGTGCCAGCGATAAACCACGACGCTCGATCCGTTGTAATTGTCTTTCGTGACGACGTATTCGCCGGTCGAGCGCAGGTACGCGCGGATGCCGTACATCGAATCCACGTCGTTGCCGACATCCATCGCCGTCGGGTTCGAGTTCGTCAATGTCGTGACGAGACTGCCGGTGTTCAGGTCGAACACGTCGATATTCGGTACCGTATGCACGTAGCCCACGAACAGGTAATGGCCCGCTGCCGCGATCGATTTCGGATTCGCGCTGGTGAGATCGATCACCGGGCCCGGCGCGCTCGTGTTGCCCGCTTTCCAGCCGCGATAGATCTCGATGTGCCCGTTCATGGCTGTCCAGTCCCAGCTCCCCGCAATGCCTTGCGCGAGGATCATCGTGTCGCTGTCCGACTGATAGACGATGCGCGTGAGCGGGCGCACGGTCCGCGGGATCTGGATCGTGCTGGCGGCGCCCCATGATGGCTTGCCGTTCGCGTCGAAGCCGGTCAGCGGGTAATGGTAGATCTGGTTGGTCCGGTCGAGGCCGGCCCAGACGTTGCCATTGCCGTCGATCGCGAAGCCACCCGTCACCTTCGTATTCGTATTGAACGCCTTGCCCGGGATCGAGCCGTCGGGAATGGCAATGTACCCGCTCGACGGCTGGAAATGAAAGAAGTTGAAGGTGTCGGGATTCTGCCCGGAGGCGACGAGAATGCGGTTGCCGCCCACCACCACGAGTTGTCCGAAAAGCTGGCCGCGCTGATAGTCGTTCATGTTCAGGCGCGGGTCAGTCGGCCAGCTGAATGGATCGATCGTGTTTGCGACGAACGTGCCGCCCGATGCACCCGTGTAGATGGTGTTGCCGCTGTAGAAGTTCGCGCCATCGGTTGCCGGGTCGGGTGCCGCGACCGCCTCGAAATTGAGCGCTTGCAAAGTCCACTGCAGCGTGCCCGTTGAGTTGTACGAATGAATGTCGGTACTGCCGTTGCGGCCGAGGTCCCAGTCGCCGCCCCACGCGTTGTTGAGCACGTACAGATTGCCCGCCGCATCCTTGCCGATACCGGCGACGCGCGTGAAGCGCTTGTCGCCGACCTGCCCCTTGATGCCCGTCGTGGTGTCGAGATAGCCGCCCTGTACACCGAACGTGCCGACCAGCGCCGGCACCCCGGTCAGGGCATAACACTTGATGTTCATGTCGGGACCTTCGTCGCCAACCAGCAGCTGGTTCGTCGGTGCGTCGAAATCGAGCGCCGATGGCCGGCCGCCCGCGGCCATCTGGATCGTGTTCATCGCCGCGCCAGCCGGGCTGAACTGCGCAATCACACCGGCGTTCGCGCGTGCGACCCAGAGGTTGCCCGCACCGTCGATTGCGAGTGCACCGGGTTGCTGGACGCCGATGTCGCGTTGCCAGACGCCGTCGGTCGTGTACACACGTACGCGGTTGCCGTAATAGTCGCTGGCATAGAGGAGTGTGCCCGCAGTCGCGAGGCCGGTGATCACGTCCGCGTTCTGGATGCCGGTCCAGGTGCTCACGGCAATGCGAAGGTCACGGGTCTTCGAGCTTCGGCTGTAACGGCCCACCGATCCGCTGCCGTACGCCCGGCTATAACCGAGCGCGACGAAGATCGACGTCGCGTTGCCTGTGATCGCACTGCCCTGGAACTCGTCGTGCGCACCGATGGTGCCGAGCGTTGCGCCGTTCTGGTAGAGCGCGACGCCACCCGCGTTTTCGTCCCAGCGCGATGACGTATAGATGACACCTTCGGGCGCGACCCACATCGAGCGCGCGCCGTTGCCGACGTGTGCGGCGAGCGTGCCGAAGGTGTTGGCGAGCCAGTCGGTCATGTATTGCGCGTGACTGGCAGGCGCGATGGCGGCGACGAAAAGCCCCAGCAATGCTGCGCGAATCCGCTTCTTGAACATGCGCTGGGCTTCCCATAGACATCGCGCCGCGATGGCATGAATCGCGGCGCATAAAGTGACCGATAGTGAAGCCACGCCGCAATCGGGAGGTCGTGCTCAGTGAGCACGTGTATCTGGAGTGTAGTCAGAAAATCGCGTTCGGCGTTTCAACCCGCCCATGGATTTATGAAGGATGCACAGCGAATGATTCAGTGCGCATCAGCGTGAATTGGGTCACCCGGAGGCAATCAGGAGCACGTAGCACGTGCCATGACTGCTCGTGCACGTGGACTCAATTCACCCGCGCCTTGACGTAACGGCCAGGCGCGGGCTCTATCGGCCGAAACTTCGTGCTTCCGAGCTTCGTGCGCGCCTTGACTTGACCACCCGCATGCGGCTGCAGCCACGCGATCCAGTGATTCCACCAGCTGCCCGAAGTCTGCTGCGCAGAAGCGAACCACTCTTCAGCGTCGCTTTCAGGATTGCCGCTCGGGCCGCTGTCGACCCAATAGCTCCGTTTGTTCTTTGTCGCCGGATTAATGACGCCGGCGATGTGTCCACTCGCCCCGAGCACGAACTGGGCTTCGCCGCCAAGGAGCCGGGTGCTGCGCCATGCCGATTTCCACGGCACGATGTGATCCTCCTGGGTCGCCAGCACGTAGGCCGGCATGTCGACGCGGCCGAGGTCGACCGGCACGCCGCACATGGTGAGCTTGCCGGGCTCGCGCAGGTTGTTTTCGAGGTACATGTTGCGCAGGTACCAGGTGTACATGGGGCCGGGCAGATTGGTGCTGTCGGCGTTCCAGTAGAGCAGGTCGAACGCCGCGGGGCTCTTTCCCTTCAGATAGTGGTTGATCACATTTGGCCAGATCAGATCGTTGGCGCGCAGCATCTGGAACACGAAGCCGAGTTCGCGCCCCGGGTAGATGCCGCCGCTGCCTATCGAATGCTCACGCTGCAGCACGGTTTGCTCGTCGATGAACACGCCGAGATCGCCCGGATCGGTGAAGTCGAGCATGGTCGTCAGAAGCGTCAGGCTCGCAACCTTTTCTTCTTCGCGCGCGCGTATCACCGCGAGCGCCGAAGAGAGGATCGTGCCGCCCACACACCAGCCTACCGTGTTGACCTTGTCCGCGCCGGTAATCGCAAGCGCGACGTCGATGGCCTGCATCACGCCCGTTTCCAGATAGTCGTCCCATGTCGTATGCGCAGTTTCCGCATCGGGATTGCGCCACGACACCATGAAGACCGTTTGTCCCTGCTCGACGGCGAAGCGAACAAACGAGTTTTCAGGCTGAAGGTCGAGAATATAGAACTTGTTGATGCAAGGCGGCACGATCAGCAAGGGACGCTTCGCTACGTGCGTGCCGAGCGGGGCGTACTGGATCAGCTGAAACAGGGCGTTCTCGAAGACCACCGCGCCTTTGGACACGGCAACGTTGTGACCCACCTCGAAGGCGGCTTCGTCGGTGATCGTAATGGTGCCGCGCGCGAGGTCTCCAACCAGATTGGTCATGCCCGTGCGAAGGCTGGCGCCGTTCGACTCGATGGCCATCCGGATCGCATCGGGATTGGTCGCGGCATAGTTGGTGGGGCTCGCCGCATCGATGAACTGGCGCATGAAAAAGCGCAGCCTGTGCTTTTCGCTCTCGTTATAGCCGGTCGCGCCGACCATGTCTTCGAGCAGGCCCGCGTTGGCCAGATAGCTCTGCCGGAGCAGGTTGTACCAGGCGTTGCTGGTCCATTCGTCGGCCCGAAACCGTGGGTCGCGGGATGCCTGACCGGCTGCCGCCTGCGGGTTCAGCACGGTCGTCCACAGCGCCCACTGCTGTTCCCAGTAGCGAGTGCCGGCTTCATGCATGACAGCCGGCGCAACGGCTGCGCTCGCCGGAATACCGGCCAATGCGTTCAGGAAATCTTTTGCCGAGCGGGAAAAGCCGTGCGCGACTTCGTCGGGCATATTGAAGTGATTGCTCATGCCGGTTCCACTGCGGTATGCGTCGAAGCGTCTTCGCAACGTGCTTCGCTGGCGCGATCCGCGCGCGAAGTGGGCATGACGAGCGCGTCACCGTCGATGACAACCTTGCCTTGCACGGTGCAGATGGTGTCCAGCACGACCCGGCGCTTGCCCGGAATGAGTTCGCGGACCGTCACCGTGGCCTGCACGGTATCGCCCGGCCTGACCGGCGCCTTGAAGCGCAGGTTCTGCCCGAGATAGATCGTGCCGGGGCCCGGCAACCGGCCGGCGATGGCCGCGGAAATAATGCTTGCACTGAGCATGCCGTGCGCAATGCGTCCCTTGAAGGGCGTCTTGCGCGAGAACTCTTCATCGATGTGCACGGCATTGTTGTCGCCCGAGGCGCCGGCAAACAGCACGATATCCGCGTCGGTAATGGTCTTGGCGAAGCTCGCGCTCATCCCGGGTGCCAGGTCTTCGAAGTCGTATCCTGCGATGTCGTTCATACGTGATCCTAAGGAAATGGTGATCGCGTTCAGCCGTCTTGTTGATCCGTGCGGGGAAGACGATCACCTCGCGTAGCGAGGCGCAGCATGCTGGCGCGGCCCGACCGTCATGGCGTGATTCTTCACACGAAGCGTCGTCGGTACTGGGTTCATGGTTGAAGTCGCACGATACGGCAAACGCGGATCTCGCATTTGCGATTGGACGCCACGGTTTTAGTATTTCGCGCCATCGTTTGTTTTGGAACGGGGCGGAAAAAGGGCGGCAATCGTGTTTCGCTCAATGCCCAGGCGAGCGCGCGCCGCTCGCGCGCAAAATCAGCCGCACCACTTCCTCGGTGCTCGCCTCGAAACCCGCCGATGAAAGCGCGCGCTTGCCCGAGAGCGCGCGTATTTGCGCCTCGAAATCGGCGTAGTGCTGCGTGGTCGCCCAGATCATGAAAAGCAGCGTTTTCGGATCGACGGGTGCGAGCAATCCCTCCGCGATCCAGCGATCGATCAGCTTCACGCGCGTTTCCATCCACGGCTTCACACGCTTGAGCAGGATGTCCTGCATATGCGTCGCGCCGCTGATGATCTCGTTCGCCCACACTTTCGACCCCAGCGGCCTGCGCCGCGAGAGTTCCATCTTCGCACGCACGTAACCGCCAATCGCCTCGACCGGATCGTCGCTCGCGTCGAAGGTGTTGGCCGCCGCGTTCCATTCCTCGAACAGATCGTCGAGCACGCGCCAGTAGAGCGCGAGCTTGGTCGGGAAGTAGTAGTGCAGATTGGCCTTCGGCAGGCCGGCGCGCTCCGCGATCAGCGCCGTGCTCGCGCCTTCGAAGCCGCGCTCGGCGAACACGGCCTCCGCGCAGGCGAGCAGATGCGCTTCGTTCGACTCGCGAATGGCGGCTTTGCGCCGACGCGGCTTGTGCGTTGCGTCAGCGGCATCCCGTTCGTGCGCCGGGCCTCGCATCGCGTGGTTCGCGGCTCGCGTGGTGGGTTCGTCGTCGCGCATGATGGTCGGTCCGTTCAGAAGGGAAGAGGCGGCGCACGGCTGCCGCGCCCATGTCGGCTTCATTGTAGTCACGATGTAAGCGCCTCGTGCATTCACCGCCCTCGGGGAAAACGCGCGGAGCGCGGGGGCGTTTTCGCGCACTGCAGCATCGATGGCACGCTTCTCGCTGGTAACACCGCATTGAATTCGCAAAGTTTATCGTCTACAACCTGTCCAATCGGACAGGATTCGCGGGGCGAGGTTTCGGGAGTCGTGAAGCGCCATTCGAGCGTGCACCGCCATGGATCTTCCCGCCCCAGAAGGTGGCACGAATGCACGTTTGACGAACACGGACAGGAGAACACGCATGAACGCAGTAAGCGAAGCCGCGCTGACGACCGCGATTCACGTGAACGGCCAGCGTTTGTGGGACAGCCTGATGGAGATGGCGAAGATCGGCGCCACGCCCAAGGGCGGGGTGTGCCGCCTCGCGCTCACGGACCTCGACAAGACAGGGCGCGATCTCATCGTGCAATGGGCGAAAGAGGCGGGCTGCACGGTGAGCGTCGATCAGATGGGCAACGTGTTCATGCGCCGCGCGGGGCGCAACGACGACCTGCCGCCGGTGATGACCGGCTCGCACGCCGATTCCCAGCCCACGGGCGGGCGCTTCGACGGCATCTACGGTGTACTGGGCGGTCTCGAGGTGATCCGCTCGCTCAACGATCACGGCATTCAAACCGAGCGCCCCGTCGAAACCGTGATCTGGACCAACGAGGAAGGCTCGCGTTTCGCGCCGGCCATGGTCGCCTCGGGCGTGTTCGCGGGCGTCTTCACGCTCGACTACGGCCTCTCGCGCAAGGATGTCGACGGCAAGACCATTGGCGAGGAGTTGCAGCGCATCGGCTACGCGGGCGAACTGCCGTGTGGCGGCCGCAAGATTCACGCGGCGTTCGAGCTGCATATCGAGCAGGGGCCGATACTCGAAGCCGAACACAAGACTATCGGCGTCGTCACGGACGCGCAGGGCCAGCGCTGGTACGAAGTCGTGCTCACCGGACAGGAAGCGCACGCGGGCCCGACGCCCATGCCACGCCGCCGCGACGCGCTGCTGGGCGCCTCGCGTGTCGTGCAGCTCGTCAACGAAATCGGACTGCGCCATGCGCCGCTGGCCTGCGCGACGGTCGGCATGATGCAGGTGCATCCGAATTCGCGCAACGTGATTCCGGGCCGCGTGTTCTTTACCATCGATTTCCGCCATCCCCGGGACGACGTGCTCGCGCAGATGGACGCCGAACTGCGCGAAGGCATCGAAAGGATTGCCGAGCAAGGCAAGCTCGAAACGCAGCTCGAGCAGATTTTCTATTACGCACCGGTGCCGTTCGACAAGGCCTGCGTGAACTCCGTGCGGGCGGCGGCGGAGCGCTTTGGCTACTCGAACCGCGAGATCGTTTCGGGCGCGGGCCACGACGCGTGCTATCTCGCGACGGTCGCGCCGACTTCGATGGTGTTCGTGCCATGCATCGACGGCATCAGCCACAACGAGGTCGAGGACGCGACGATCGAATGGATCGAGGCGGGCGCGAACGTGCTGCTGCACGCCATGCTCGAACGCGCGAGCGAACCCGGCTGACGCCTTTGACGCCAACGCAAGCGGCCTGAGAGCCGCGCTGTCTTTCACGCTTTCCCCACGTACCGGCTGCGCGCGTCGCGCACAGCCGGCGGACCCGTGTTTTGCCTCGCAAGGAGCATCCGGATGTCCCAGTCCAACTCGAATGCCGCCGACGGCATCGCGCCTGGCCGCCTCACGGCCGAACAGCTTGGCTGCAACTTTGCCGACGTCGCGCCGCCACTGTCCGCCAATGCGGCCGTCATCGCCGCCGACCGCTGCCACTACTGTTACGACGCGCCGTGCGTCGCGGCTTGCCCGACCGGTATCGACATTCCGGGCTTTATCCGCAAGATCGGCAACGGCAATCTCAAGGGCGCGGCGCGCGATATATTGAGCGCGAATCCGCTGGGCGGCACGTGCGCGCGCGTGTGCCCGACCGAAATTCTCTGCGAAGGCGCGTGTGTCCGGAATCATCAGGATGGCGAACCAGTTCGGATCGGCGCGCTGCAGCGCCATGCCACCGACTTTCAGATGGCGCGCGAAGCCGCCGGCGCGCCGGCGCTCTTCAAGCGCGCGAGCGAGACGGGACGGCGCGTGGCCGTGGTCGGGGCCGGACCGGCTGGACTCGCCTGCGCGCATACGCTGGCGCTCGCCGGGCATCGCGTGAGCGTGTTCGACGCGGGCGAGAAGCCGGGCGGGCTCAACGAATACGGCATCGCGGCGTACAAGGTCGTCGACGATTTTGCGCAGCGCGAAGTGCAATGGCTGCTTTCCGTCGGCGGGATCGAAATACGTCAGGGTCAGCGGCTTGGTCGTGACGTCACGCTTACGGAACTGCGAGCCGCCTATGACGCCGTGTTCGTCGGCGTGGGCCTCGGCGGCACGCAAGCGCTTTCCATTGAAGGCGAAGCGCTCGATGGCGTGCGCGATGCTGTCGAATTTATCGCCCGCCTGCGCGAAACCGACGATCTTTCGACGCTGGCGGTGGGCCGCAAGGTGGTGGTGATCGGCGGCGGCAACACGGCCATCGATGCCGCCGTGCAAAGCCGCAAGCTGGGCGCCGAGCAGGTGACGCTTGCGTATCGCCGCGGTGCGGCGCAGATGAGCGCCACCTGGGCCGAACAGGAATTCGCACGGGCGCAGGGCGTGATGCTGGTCGAGTGGATGAAGCCGCTACGCATTACCGGCGACACCTGCGTGCAGGCCGTGGAGTTCGAGCGCACCGCGCTCGATGCGGGCGGCGCGTTGCGCGGCACCGGCGAGATCGTGCGTGTGGAAGCCGACATGGTCCTGAAAGCCATTGGCCAAAAGCTCTTGCCCGAAGGCCTGGTTGGCCTCGACGCCTTGCGACTTACCGCGGGCGCCGCGCGCATTGCCGTGGATGCCGATGGTGCGACCTCCATCGAAGGCGTATTCGCCGGCGGCGACTGCGCAGCCCATGGCGCAACCGATCTCACCGTGCAGGCCGTGCAGGACGGCAAGCTCGCCGGGCGCGCGATCGACCGCTACCTCGCGAGTCAGTCCGCCAAAGCCGCTTGAGTCGCGCAACTCGATCCATGCGAGCAACACACCGAATCCAGACAATACGAAGGAGTCGCATCATGGCCGACCTGCGCTGCACGATTGCCGGCGTTGAATCGCCGAACCCGTTCTGGCTCGCCTCCGCGCCACCCACCGACAAGGCCTACAACGTCAACCGCGCCTTCGAGGCGGGCTGGGGCGGCGTGGTCTGGAAAACACTCGGCCTCGACCCGCACGTGGTGAACGTGAGCTCGCGCTATGGCGCCACCACATGGCGCGGCCAGCGCATGGCGGGGTTGAACAACATCGAGCTCATTACCGACCGCCCGCTCGACGTGAACCTCAAGGAAATCGCGCAGGTGAAGCGCGACTGGCCAGACCGGGCGCTCATCGTCTCGCTGATGGTGCCGTGCACCGAGCAGGACTGGAAGTGGATCCTGCCGCAGGTGGAAGATACCGGCGCCGATGCGGTGGAGCTCAACTTCGGCTGCCCGCATGGCATGAGCGAGCGCGGCATGGGCGCGGCCGTGGGGCAGGTGCCCGAATACATCGAAATGGTCACCCGCTGGGTGAAGGAGGGCACGCGCCTGCCTTGCCTCGTGAAACTCACGCCCAATGTGACCGACATACGCCACGGCGCGCGCGCGGCGATGAAGGGCGGCGCGGACGGCGTCTCGCTCATCAATACGATCAACTCGATCGTGGGCGTCGATCTCGACGTGATGGCGCCGCTGCCGACCGTCGATGGAAAAGGCACGCACGGCGGCTACTGCGGCCCCGCCGCGAAGCCCATTGCGCTGCACATGGTCGCGGAAATCGCGCGCGACCCGCAAACGCACGGCTTGCCCATCTCCGGCATCGGCGGCATTTCCGACTGGCGCGACGCCGCCGAATTCATCGTGCTGGGCGCGGGAAGCGTGCAGGTTTGCACCGCCGCGATGCACTACGGATTCCGAATCGTCAGCGACATGATCGACGGGCTCTCGAACTGGATGGACGACAAGGGCTACGCGAATCTCGACGCCATTCGCGGCCGCGCCGTGCCCAACGTCACCGACTGGCAGTACCTGAACCTCAACTACGACATCAAGGCGCGCATCGATCAGGACCGCTGCATCCAGTGCGGGCTCTGCCATATCGCCTGCGAGGACACCTCCCATCAAGCTATTACCGCCACGCGCGACGGCAAGCGTCACTTCGAGGTGGTCGACGCCAACTGCGTCGGGTGCAATTTATGCATGCATGTCTGCCCGGTCGACCAATGCATCACGATGGAGCGCGTCGACTCGGGCAGCTACGCGAACTGGACCACGCATCCCAACAACCCGGCGCGCGTGGCCGATCCGAAAGCCGCCTGACGCATCGAAACAGAACTGAGCCGAACCGAACCAGACCAACGACAAGCCACGGAGAACTGCAACCATGAGTCAGCCATTGACAGGCGACGCCAGCGCGCGCCGCGCCGAAAGCGAGCTATACAACGACGATCTCGCGCCCACCGGCGCAGCGCAGCGCACGTGGCGCTGGTATCACTTCGGGGCGCTCTGGGTGGGCATGGTGATGAACATCGCCTCGTACATGCTTGCGGCCGGGCTCACCGAGCAGGGCATGTCGCCGTGGCAGTCCGTGCTCACGGTGCTGCTCGGCAATCTCATCGTGCTCGTGCCGATGCTGCTGATCGGCCACGCAGGCACGAAATACGGCATTCCCTACGCGGTGCTGGTGCGTTCCTCGTTCGGCACGCAGGGCGCGAAGCTGCCCGCCATGCTGCGCGCCATCGTGGCGTGTGGCTGGTACGGCATCCAGTCCTGGCTTGGTGGCAGCGCCATCTATACGCTCGCCAATATCCTCACGCACAACGCGCTGGTGGGCGACGCGCTGCCGTTTCTCGGCATCTCGATCGGCCAGGGCGCGTGCTTCCTCGTGTTCTGGGTGCTGCAGCTCTACTTCATCCTGCACGGCACCGATTCGATCCGCTGGCTCGAGAGCTGGTCAGCGCCGATCAAGGTCGTGATGTGCGTGGTGCTCGTGTGGTGGGCCTGTTCGAAGGCGGGCGGCGTGGGTTCGATGCTCTCGCAGCCTTCCCAGTTTGCCGCTGGCGGCAAGAAGGCGGGGCTCTTCTGGGCGACGTTCTGGCCGAGCCTCACGGCCATGGTGGGCTTCTGGGCCACGCTCGCGCTGAATATTCCCGACTTCACGCGCTTCGCGAAAACGCAGAAGGACCAGTTCGTGGGGCAGGCCATCGGCCTGCCAATTCCGATGGCGCTGCTTTCGGTGGTCTCCGTCGTCGTGACGTCGGCCACGGTGGTGATCTACGGCAAGGCGATCTGGGACCCCATCGATCTCACGAGCCGCATGGAAGGCGTGGGCGTGGGCATCGCGCTCGTCATCCTCACGCTCGACACGATGTGCTGCAATCTCGCTGCCAATCTCGTCGGCCCGGCCTACGATTTTTCGAGCCTCTGGCCCAAGGCCATTTCGTACAAGGCCGGTGGGCTCATTACCGCGGGTATCGCCATCGTGATGATGCCGTGGAAGATTCTCGCCACCACGCAGGGCTACATTTTCACCTGGCTCGTCGGCTATTCGGCGCTGCTCGGACCCGTGGCGGGGATTCTCATCGTCGATTACTTCCTCGTTCGCGGCACGCGCCTCGATACGGCTCAGCTATTCGAGGAGAACGGCGAATATACCTACTCGAACGGCTGGAACCCGGCGGCCGTGATCGCGCTGGTGCTGGGCGTGCTGCCCAATCTGCCGGGCTTTCTCAACACCGCGTTCCCGAATGTGTTTTCCTCCGTGCCCGACGCGTTCAAGAGCATCTACACCTATGCGTGGTTCGTGGGGCTCGCGATTGCGGCGCTCGTCTATGGCGTGATGATGAAGCTAGGCAAGAGCCGGCGCCCGAGTGTGGCAAGCGCGTGAGTGGTGGCAGCGCGAATTCGTTCAACTGAAGGAGACTTGGCATCATGGCGATCCTGATTCGAGGCGGCACCGTCGTCAATGCGGACAAGAGCTGGCGCGCGGACGTGCTCTGCGAAAGCGGCGTGATCCAGGCCGTGGGCGAAAACCTCGACGCGCCCGCGGGCGCGACCGTGGTCGACGCGGGCGGCCAGTATGTGATGCCGGGCGGCATCGACCCGCATACGCACATGGAGCTGCCGTTCATGGGCACGACGGCGAGCGACGACTTCTATACGGGCACGGCGGCGGGCCTGGCGGGCGGCACGACGTCGATCATCGATTTCGTGATTCCGAACCCGAAGCAGCCGCTGATGGACGCGTTTCGCGAGTGGCGCGGCTGGGCCGAAAAAGCCGCCGCCGACTATGGCTTCCACGTGGCGGTCACGTGGTGGGACGACAGCGTGCATCGCGACATGGGCCTGCTCGTGAACGAACATGGCGTGTCGAGCTTCAAGCACTTCATGGCGTACAAGAACGCCATCATGGCCGACGACGAGATTCTCGTGAATAGCTTCGCGCGTTCGCTCGAACTGGGCGCGCTGCCTACTGTGCATGCGGAAAATGGCGAACTCGTCTTCCAGTTGCAGCGGCAACTGCTCGCGCGTGGCTTCACGGGGCCCGAGGCGCATCCGCTTTCGAGGCCGCCCGAAGTCGAAGGCGAGGCCGCGAACCGCGCCATTCGCATTGCGCAGGTGCTGGGCGTGCCGGTGTACATCGTGCATGTTTCGGCGAAAGACGCGCTCGAAGCCATCGCCCGCGCGCGCAGCGAAGGGCAACGCGTGTTCGGCGAGGTGCTCGCCGGGCATCTGGTGATCGACGAGTCCGTGTATCGCGACCCGGACTGGACGCGTGCCGCCGCCCATGTGATGAGCCCGCCGTTCCGTACGAAAGAGCATCGCGACGCGCTTTGGCGCGGGCTGCAAGGCGGGCTGCTGCACACCACGGCGACCGACCACTGCGTGTTCTGTGCATCGCAGAAGGCAATGGGCCGCAACGATTTCACGAGGATTCCGAACGGATGCGGCGGCGTGGAGGATCGCATGGCCGTGCTGTGGGACCAGGGCGTGAATACGGGCCGGCTCACGCCGAACGAGTTCGTGCGGGTAACCTCCACGAACGCCGCGCAGATCTTCAACCTGTATCCGCGCAAGGGCACGGTGGCTGCCGGCGCCGACGCCGATCTCGTCGTTTGGGATCCGCAGGCTACGCGCACGATCTCGGTGAAGACGCATCATCAGAACGTCGACTTCAACGTCTTCGAAGGCATGACGGTGCGCGGCGTGCCCACGCATACGGTCTCGCAAGGCGAACTCGTGTGGGCGAACGGCGATCTGCGGGCGCGGCGCGGTGCCGGGCGGTATCTGAAGCGGCCCGCGAATCCCGGCTATCTGCAGGCGTCGCGGCTCGCGAAGAGCCTGAAGGAGACGCAGCCCGTGCATCGCGAGGGAGACGCGGCTAATCAGGTGAAAGGGCTCGGTTAGTCTGATTGACGGCGACGTGTCGTTTCACGGAACCAGACTTCTCACGTAGTTGATGGGTGCGTGATCCGCGAGGTCACGCACCATGACGTCACCGATGCGCCAGGCGTATTGGAGCAGATAGTCCTCCCGGGCGGCGGCGCGGTCTGCCTGCACGAATGCGTCGTCCGCATGCGGTGCCAGTTTGCCTTCGCGCGTGATGTAGTCCGACGCTCCCGTGTGAACGTATCCGCCAATGGGCGGCGGCAAATCGGTGACGAGATCGCAGCAGTCGACATAGCGCCTGATGCCGACAGGGGCAAGCGTGGCGACGAACGCCGCGTCGCCTACGCGTGGCGAACCGAACGTCACGAGGGCGTTTGGCGTGCATAGGCTGGCAAAGAGCGTCGCGATGGCCGCACCGAGGCTATGGCCTGTCAAGATGAGTTGTTTTCTCGTCGGCGCGGTCTCGTTCAACCAGTTGCCGACTGCTTCGTGCAAGCCGCGGGCGGCACGTGCAAATCCAGCATGAACCTGGCCGGCGCTTTCGGTCCAGGCGGTCAAGCTGCCTTCGAGGTCGATTGCGATATCGGCGAGCGATTGCGGTTCCGTTCCCCGGAAGGCGAGGACGGCGAGGCCATCGGAGCGCCTCACTGCGCCGAAGCCGTGCGTGTCGTCGTCGGCATTGTTGAAGGGAACCGCGCCTTCGAAACCCACCAGCGCGAGCGCCTGTTCGAGCCGCTGGAGTTCGGCGCCGCCATTCTCGTAGCGTATGTAGGCAAGCCGCGCGAACTCCGCACACAGTCCGTCGATATCGTAGTTGCCGCCCGCGGTGAATACCGTCGGCCTGAGTTGCGGTGAGTTGAGCGCGTCGCGCGACGGGTCGTAGGGGACAGGCATTTTCACCTCCGTCTTCACGTACTGTATCGCGAACCAGTCTCTCATCGAGAATACGAGGTATTGAAGGTCGTCCTTCAAGCCGTTCGGCACGAGATAGTCGCAGTGCGCCGATGTACGCACAAGCTTCCGTTTGCTTACAACGTGCCTGGTACCCGTACTCGCCGAGGTGCCGAGTGCAGAGTCAATCGCTAATCAGAAGCGCTGATCCTGTACCGCTTGCTGTTGATCGTTTTATATATGATGGAAAACGGAAATGCTTTAAGCAAGACTTCTATCAGAGATTCGTTGTTGCAATAAATCTCCTCTGGTCCAACGGACTCGATGGTTTTCAAGAGCGAGTGGTGATCGCCCGCGAATTCCAGGCGGCAATCCACCTTCCATTCCCGTTTCAGGTTCAACGGATAGGCGGAATCGTCGATGGCCAATGTCTTTTTATAGCCTTGATCTTCCAGCAGCGCCGCTTCCGTCTTCACGAAATCATCGAGGCACTGACGGCTGGTGACATACCGCTCCCATGGCAATACTGCGCGCACCGAAGAACAGTCTTTGTAGTGGTCTGCCGCCGTTCTGCTATCGACGTGGTGCACCAGTGTCAGCACTCTGATCAAAGACGCGTCCTTAACAAACGAAAGCAGATACGCGTAGCAGTTGGCCAGCGTATATCCAACGCCGGCAACATCGTCCACCAGCAGGATTCTCTTGCCCTCCTTGACGCAGGCATCGACAAGATCAAACACTTTCTCGTTGTTGATTTCAGCCTTGGCTTCCCGACGATCGTAGTGTACGAAGTCGACGTGCAGGCCCAACATCTGCGAAAGCATCAGGGCCGGTATGGCGCCTCCGCGCATGATGCCGAGTATCAAACCGATGTTTTCCTGAACCAGCTGCTCTCTTTTGGACAGGCAAAACGTTTCTATGTCGTCGTAGCCATAGAAGTAGACAGGAAGGCGGGCAAATTCTGTGTTCACCTGGTTTCGCTCCGTTCACCTATAGCGATAGCGGCAACGCAAGATGTCGCGCTGCATTGCGGTTTCGACGTCGATATATTCGAACGGCATTGATCTGCTCCCTCGAGGCGAGCAGGGCCAGCGTACTCGCCCCGCCCAGCCGATCCAGGTCCGAATATTACGCCACGCGCGTTACTACGTGTGTGATCCGCTGACCTGCTTGAGCGTCGGATCGAGCAGCGCATCCTTGACGTCGAGCGAAGACGCTTGCCCGAGATTCACATAGTTTTTTTTGAGCCACCCGTCCGCCACCTCGCGTCCACGGTCGAACAGCGTTTTGAGCAGCGACCAGGACGTGCTGCTCTTGGAGACGAAGCCGAACTGCGCGAGAAAAGCGTCGTCGCGAATCAGGTGAAACCGGACGGTCTTAAAACGGCTTTGGCGCGCGGCTTCCTTGCCCACCGAATCGAGCACGCGGTTGACCGCTTCGATCGCGTTGATCTCCAGCACGACGGAAGCGTTGAAACCGATTTCGTTGAGCCGGTCCAGAATGCCGCGCGCATTTTTCGGCGGCATGTCGTGGCGCACGAACGGATTTACGAGGATCAGGATCAGGTCCTGGGCATGGGCGATCAACGGCGCCAAAGGCGGATTGCCCAGATAGCCGCCGTCCCAGTACGGCACGCCGTGGAGGTTCACGGTGCGGAATTCATTTGGCAGGCATGCGGATGCGCGCAGCACATCGACTGAAATTTCGGGCTGCGTAAAGATGGTGCGTTCGTTGGTTCGTACGTTGGTCGCGCAAACGAAGACCTGCGGGCTCCCGTTCTTCGCGTTGAGCGCGGAGAGATCCGCTTCCTGGAGCGCGGAGCGGATCACCGGGCCGAGCGGATCGCGATAGAAGGGATTGTTGTAAGGCGAAGCGACGAGTCCCACGATCTCCGAGAAGATGGCGCCAGGACTCCAGTCGATATTCCAGCCGCCGAACGGCCCCGGCTCGGAAAAACCGAAGAGCGCATTGCCGGCCTGCTCCCCGGCGTGCGACACCGCTTCCCAGAAGGTGCGCAGTTTCTCGCGCGCTTTCGTGGCTCCCCCGCTGGCCAGGCCCGCCGCGCAGAGTGTCGCGTTGATTCCGCCCGCGCTCGCGCCGCTGATCGCCTCGACACTGAACGGCGTGCCCTGCGATGTCGATTCCAGCAATCGATCGAGCACGCCCCACGTAAAAGCGCCGTGTGAGCCGCCGCCTTGCAGGGCAAGCGCGACCTTGGGGCCGGACTGTTGCCCGCCGCTCGTGGATTCGTCTGTCGCCATGGCTCCTCTCTCGTCGTCGTCGCGTTGCCGGCAATCGTACGCGCGAGAGGGAATGCGCGTGCTGCGAATGCCGCCTCAGGAACCGGTGAGCGAGGGCGGCGCGGCCTTGAGCGCGTGGGTGATCAGCGCGATCGCCGCACGCTCACCGGCCGGATCGGCCGGAATTCTTCCGTCGAGCGCCAGCGTGGCCAGACCGTGAACCAGCCCCCAGCAGGCGAGTACTCCCGCCTCGACGCAATGCGGCGCCAGCGCCGCCACGTTGCGTGCCATCAGCGTATAAGCGCCCCGGCAATCCTCATGGGGCAGGGCGAGTCCTGCGCCGTCCGCGAACATGAGCCGGAACAGGGCCGGATGCGCACGGGCGAAGCCAACGTAGGCCACGCCCTGCGCCTCGAGGGCTGCGCGCGCGTCGTCCGCCTCGTTGGCGCGCGCGGCGCCTGTCTCCAGCATAGCGAAGCCCTTGAGCGCGACGGCGCCCATCAGCGCCGCCTTGTCCTCGAAATGGCGATAGGGCGCCATCGCCGAAACGCCGGCCGCCCGCGCCACCGCACGCAGGCTGACGTCGCTTTCGCCCTGTTCGAGCAAGGCCAGCGCGCAATCGACCAGACGGTCACGGAGAGTCAAATTCGACTCGCTCATTGGTTGTTTACACTGTAATCATTCGGGGCTATGCTTACAGCGTAAACAACCGGGAGCCATCATGCAAGCCACCGTCACCCGAAAGTCCGTCGACCTCAGCGCCTATCCGAATCTTGTGGTCATCCTCCTGGGTTTCCGCGTACGCCGGCTGCGGGGGCTCGCGACCTTGTTCGGCATCGGCAAAGGCTTGCGGCAAATCGAGTCGAATCCGCCGGAGGGATTGCTCTCCAGCGAGCAGTTCCTGTTCGCCCTCAACCATGTCGGCATCCGCCAGTATTGGCGCGACCTCGAAAGCCTCGAAGCCTTTACCCGCAGCGCGCCGCATTCGCGCTGGTGGGGCGAGTTCCTGCGCGACAGCGGCGGCGCGGGCTTCTGGCATGAGAGCTATAGCCGGCAGGGAATGGAAGCGGTGTATATCGACATGCCCGCCCCCGTGGGCTTCGATCGCTTCGCGCCGGCACGCCAGCCGACGGGACCTTTTATGACCGCGCGAAAGCGCATGGCGGCGGACTAGACCAGAGCGCCGTTCACTGCGTCTCATGTACCGCCGCGCGCCTGCCGCAAGCGCCTTCGTGTGCGCCCTGGTTATCGAACACCTCGACATCCTCGTGCAGAATGCGCCGGATTTCGAAAATCGCCTCGGGTGTTTCCTGAACGCTGTGTCCCGCGACGATCACCTTTTCGGAGAGCGCGCCGTCGAGGTGCGCGCTGCGATAGGGGACGACCCCGTCATCGGAATCTTCGAGCGGGCCTGTCTCGCGGCGCCGCGCAATGATCGAGTGAAAGCACACATCGGGGCTGATCGGTAGTCGTGAGATCGACTGGATGATGGGATCGGTCTCCCGCAACTGCTCGATGCTGTTGGGAACCATGATGGTCTTTCCCGCCCGCTGGGTGCTATCCGCGTTGGTGGCGCTCTGCAGCATCTCGTCGATTTCCTTGAGCAGCGCAAGCGGCAAGCGTACCAGGTTCGCGACCCAGCGAGACAGGCGATTGCTCGCGAACGGCGTGCCGCGGTGTGGCGTGGCGATGAAGATCGCGCGCTCGACCTGTGGCATCGGCGTAAAACGCAGCAGACGATCGAGCCGCTCATCCTCGCGCACGATGTCGACCCCTTCGGGCAGGTACTTGTTCTGGATGGTTACCCACAGAACATCGTCGGAGGACGACACGAGCAAGCGCGCGAGCACGCCGCCCATGCTGTGCCCGATCAGCACCATGCCGTTCGAAGCCGGCAGCTTGCCTGCGGGATCGAAATGCGCGAGTGTGAGTTGCACCGCCTGCCGAATTCTCGCGAGGTTGATGAGAATGGGCACGTTGGTCGGGTAATAGACCTGCCAGACCTGGAAGTGCTGGCGCAGCATTTCGTCGCCCTGAATGTCGTTGGCGACGTTGACCCATGCCTCGGGGCTGCTGGCCAGGCCGTGCAGCATCAGAACGATGCGCCGGTCCGGATCGAACGGTTGCATCATGTAAATGCGCGGACGATCGATGCCCCTCGTGCGGCCGAGCAGCGAACGCAAGGACTGCCTGGCAAAGCCGGAGCGGGCAAGCCAGATGCCGTAGCCCGCACTGAAGTTGGCCGCGAGCGGCACGGTCTCGCCATTGATCTCCACGCTCTCTACGCGAAACGGATCGTAGGCGGAGAACACCACGTCGTGCGAAGCGAGCAGCTGCTCGAGCGTGCCATTGCCAAACAGCAGCAGTGCGGTGACGTTCGGCGAAGGCATTTCATTGAACGGACGCGAGCCGGGTGCGAACCAGAAGGCTGCGCCTGCGTTCGCGTTCGCATCGTCTTCAGCCGTTGTCGTTGCGCTGTGAGTCGTAGCGCTATTTGCGTCGGGCTGGGCGGGCTGTGTGACCGCAACCAGATCCGCACCAAGGCCGTCACGGCGATAGGTACTGTGGAGTCCCGCGAACGACAGTCCCGAGGCGGGAATGACTTCGCTGAGTTCGCGCACGCCCTCGGGCAGCCGGACCTCCCTCAGGTCGATATGAATGGTCCAGCCTGCGATGAACTGATTTGCCGGATCGCGATGGCCGGTGGTCGTTTCAGCGGTGCCGCGCAGAAACAGCGCGCCGGCCAGCTCCTGGACCGCATAGTTGTAGTAGTCGCGAACCTGCGTCTGGCGGTCCTCGAAGGCCCGTTCGCCAGCCGTGCGCTGGCCGAGGAACAGAAACGCGTACGCGTATCGCGCTGTCTTGAGCCACGAATCGAATTGCGCGTCGGTCCAGGGGGTGCCGGCAGGCGGCGTTTGCTCGAGCGCCATCTGGAGCGATAACTCGGCGAGGCAGGCAAGGCGCTGTCCGGTACTGAGTCCGCCGACGGTTGCGATCGTATCGATACACGCTTGCGGCGCGCTCTGGCACGAACTTTCGTCGAGGGCCGCGACCCGCAAGGTGGCCTGTGTCGCCGCGCTCAACTGGCCGGTCGAGAGAATATCTCCGCGACGCATGGCAAAGTACTGCTGCGGGCCGAGCGAGTTCACGCGCACCATCGCGCAGCCGCAGAGCAGCGCGGCAGCGAGGAGGGCCGACACATTGGCCAACACATGGGCTAACGGCGGGCAACGCGGCATGCGTGATGGGTAAGGGCGCGTCATGAAGGATCCAGGCCATTCGCGCGGTCACGCACGAGCGTGTGGCGAAATGGGGGACGGCGCAGCGCGGTGGCCGGCAGACCGATGTATACCAGCCTGATCTGGATCGCGTCCGCACGGTGATCCGCGGCCGGCGCCTATGCGCTCTCCCGGGTTGACTCGCGCCGCTGGCATCAACAGACTCTAGTCATCGTCGATCCAGACGGGAGCGAACTTGGCCAACCCGGATCTTGTTGAAAGCGGGCCGAAGGGCGCGCATGTCGTCGCCGCGCAGGCGAGCCCGTGCGACGAGCTCGTGATCCGCACGCAGCCCGCCTCAGTCGACCGTCCGTGCCGGCGCAAGCGTCTCGCGCTCGCGGCGACGATCCTAGGGTCGAGCATGGCGTTCATCGACGGCTCGGTCGTCAACGTCGCACTGCCGTCCATTCAGAGCGAACTCGGTGCGAGCGTCGCGGCGATGCAATGGGTCGTCAACGCGTATCTGCTGTTTCTCGGCTCGCTCGTGCTGGTCGGCGGATCGATGGGGGACAAGCTTGGCCGCCGCACGGTGTTCATCGCTGGCATCGCGCTGTTCACGCTGGCGTCGGCGGCTTGCGGCCTCGCGCCGAATGCGGCTGCGCTGATCGCCGCGCGCGCGGTCCAAGGCATCGGCGCGGCGCTGCTCGTACCCAGCAGCCTCGCGATCATCGGCGCGGTGTTCGACGACGCAGCGCGTGGGCGGGCGATCGGCACCTGGGCGGGCGTCGGCGCGATCACGTCGGCGGTGGGGCCCGTGGCGGGCGGCTGGCTCGTCGATGCATTTTCCTGGCGCGCGATCTTCTTCCTCAACGTCCCGCTCGCCGCGCTCACGATCGCGCTCGCCGTTTCATCGGTGCCCGACAGCCACAGGCTCGATGCACCCGGGCAGCTCGACTGGCCCGGCGCGCTGGCCGCGGCGGCAGGACTCGCCGGTCTGACTTTCGGGCTGACCCAGGCGTCGGCGCGAGGCTTCCAGCATCCGTTCGTGCTGGTTGCAATCGGCGCCGGCGTGCTCGTGCTCGCCGCGTTCGTGATGATCGAAGCACGCAGCGCCAATCCCATGATGCCGCTCGATGTGTTCCGTTCGCGCGACTTCACCGGCGCGAACCTCGTCACACTGCTGCTTTACTTCGGGCTCGGCGGCGCATTCTTCTTCCTGCCGTTCACGCTGATCCGCGCGCATGGTTTTACCGCGACGGAAGCGGGCGCGGCGCTGTTGCCGGTGCCCGTCATCATCGGTTTGCTGTCGCGCTTCACCGGTGGACTGACGAGCCGCTTCGGCTCGCGAGCGCTGTTGACCATTGGCCCGGGCGTCGCCGGACTCGGGTTCACGCTATTGGCGTTGCCGTTCGTGCGCGGCAGCTACTGGAGCGGATTCTTCCCGGCGCTCGCGGTGCTCGGCCTCGGCATGACGATCACCGTCGCGCCGCTTACCACGACCGTGATGGGCGCGGTGTCGAGCGAGCGCACCGGCGTCGCCTCCGGCATCAACAACGCTGTTGCGCGCGTGGCGAGCCTGCTGGCGGTAGCGGTGCTCGGCATCGTATTCGTGTGGTCGCATCACGCAGCGCTGGCGGCGCGCCTCGAAGCATTGCACGTGACGGTGGGCGTACGCCAGATCGGCCAGTTGCTGGAGCCGGACGCGCAAGGCGGGCTCGCACCGGACGGCGCCGGCACGCCGCACGCAAGGCTGGTGGCGCGTGCGGAAGCGGAGGCCATGCTCGACGCGCTGCGTGCCGTCGCCGTTGTGTCCGCCGCGTGCGCGTTCGCTGGAGCGGCTATTGCGGCGGCAGCCATTCAGCCGCGCAAATGAATTGCAAACGTTTGCACCTGATTGAATTCGCGGAAATGACACTTCAACGTGAATATTTAGCGAATCCAGGTGAATTGATAAATGCGCGGCGAAATTTCCCGGTCAAAATGAATACGACCGAATTCGTATTTCGTATTCGGGGAAGCCGGGCGTGTGGGCTAATGAATGTAATGGGGCGTTAAATTGGCGTGCCGCTTTTTTATGCGCAAACGTTGTCGTTTTTGATTTGTCGCGAACGCGTGACAATTTGAGTGCTGCAGGCAAATTAAATAATAAACACTGCGAAAATAATACGTATAATCCGCCGCGCGCGTCAGTTGATCCACCGTCCTTCCGGAATCACCCACCAGGATCGCCTGCGCTTAACGCCGGTCACCGTTCGAATGGTGATCATGGCCGCTTCTGCAAATTCTGTTGACCCTGTGCGCTTTCTTTCCGGGCGCATGAATAGGTGATGAATTCCATGCCAGCACCGCAATGGCGTCCGTTCCTGTCGTTTCTCACGCAGGAGTTGACGCAGAACCTGACGCCCAGGTTTTTGACCCAGCTTATGCGTGCTGCGGGCGGCCAGTTCGCGCATCAATATGCACTGGGTGAGGCGGCCACCGTGGCCGCGATGCGGGACGCCATGAATCAGGTGTGGAGCGAGCTGGATTGGGGCCAGGTCGAGATACGCGAGGCACAGGACTGGCTGGTGCTCACGCATTACCACGCGCCGCTCAAGGCCGTATTCGGCGCGGAGAACGTGGCGTGGGCCGGGGCGTTCCTCGAAGGGGCCTATGAAGCGTGGATGCATCAGTTGGGCGCCGATACGCAGTTGCGCATGACCACGGCGTGTCCTGCCGACGCATCGGACACGATGGCTTTCCTGTTTGGTAAGTAGAGGTCGGCAGGTCGGCAGTTCAGTAAAAAAACACAGAACGTGCTGCGCGCATGACGCGCCTTGATGGACAGCACAACGAATATACGGGGTCGGGGCATGAGCAGTGCATCGGACATTGCGAATCTTTTCGAGGTAGCGGACGCAAGCCCATCGCAGTACCGGGAAGTGGAAAGGGCGGAGCAGTCGCAAGGCCTGCGTGGGCGCTGGTCCACGCTGAACGCGGCGGAGCCGGACCCCGTTGCGCCCGCGCCTGTCGCGTCGGCGCAGGGCGACGCCGCTGATCCGGCCGATATCCTCGTTACGGCTGATACGCTCGATGCGCCCGCCACGACCGATGTGTCACCCGACCCGGTTAGCGCCACGCCTGCTGCCGCCGCGTCCGAACCTCCGCCGGCTGAGCAGGCCGCAGCCGAAGCGCCCGTCGCTCAACCCTTGCCCGAGCCTGTCGTCGCTGTGCAGCAGTCTGCCGCGCTGAGCAGTGTGTTTGCACGCCTCATGGAACGCAACGAGCCTCGCGGCGATGTTGCGCAGCGTGGCGCGCCATGATCCTCAAACCGAAATCGATGCGGCCGCAACGACAAGCGGCCGGTGCCGGGCAAAGCGACGATGCCGGAGACTGGGACGACACACTGCTGCAAGCGGGTGCGTCGCTGCTCGCGTCGCGCTGGTCACGCGTGCTCGTGACGCTGGCGGCCGTGCTGTTGTTCACGTCGGCCATGACGGTCCATCTGGCGGTGTCGAAGCAGTGGCTGTTCGCGATCCTGTGCATGGGCGTCGCGATTGCGCTGAGCCGCATTCGCGGCCGCGTCCTCACCGTGTCGCTGGTGACGTTGTCGGTGTTCATGTCGCTGCGCTACCTGTACTGGCGCGTGACGCAGACCCTGTCCTTCACCAACTCGCTGGACCGGACCTTCGGCTATCTGCTGCTGCTGGCCGAAGGCTACGCGGTGCTCATGCTGCTGTGCAGCTACTTCCAGACGCTCTGGCCGCTGCATCGCCGGCCTGCGCCGCTGCCGGCCGATACGTCGGCCTGGCCCACGGTGGACGTCTACATCCCCACCTACAACGAGCCGCTCGAAGTGGTGCGGCAGTCGGTGCTGGCCGCGACGCTGCTCGACTGGCCGGCCGACAAGTTGCGCGTGTATCTGCTCGACGACGGTCGTCGTGACGAGTTCCGGGCCTTCTGCGAGCAGGCCGGCGTGGACTATCTGACGCGCCCCGACAATACGCACGCCAAGGCGGGCAATCTCAACGCGGCGCTGGCGAAGACGAGCGGCGAGTACATCGCCGTGTTCGACTGCGATCACGTCACCACGCGCTCGTTTCTGCAAATCTGCATGGGCTGGTTCCTGAAAGATCCGAAGATGGCCATGGTGCAGACGCCGCACGTGTTCTACTCGCCGGATCCGTTCGAGCGCAACCTCGAAACCTACCGCAAGGTGCCCAATGAGGGCGACCTGTTCTATGGCGTGCTGCAGAACGGCAACGATCTCTGGAATGCCGCGTTTTTCTGCGGTTCCTGCGCGGTGTTGCGGCGCTCTGCGCTCGATGAGGTGGGCGGCGTGGCGACCGAAAGCGTCACGGAAGACGCGCTGACCGCGCTCAAAATGAGCATGAAGGGCTACAACACGGGTTATCTCGCGATTCCGCAGGCGGCGGGCCTCGCGACCGAAAGCCTGGGCCGCCACATCGGTCAGCGGATTCGCTGGGCGCGCGGCATGGCGGAGATCTTCCGCCAGTTCAACCCGCTGCTGATTTCGGGGCTGACGCTGCCGCAGCGGCTGTGCTACCTCAGCGCGATGATGCACTTCTTCTTCGGCTTGCCGCGCATCGTGTTCCTGATCACGCCGATGGCCTATCTGTTCTTCGGCGCACATGTCTTTCACGCGTCGGCGCTGATGGTGTTGGCCTATGCCGTGCCGCATCTCGTGATTTCGAGCATCGGCGCTTCGCGCATTCAGGGCCGCTTCCGCCATTCGTTCTGGAGCGAGGTCTACGAGACGGTGCTCGCGTGGTACGTGATTCTGCCCGCGCTCCAGGCCGTGCTGTTTCCCGGCACGAGAGGCTTCAACGTGACGTCCAAGGGCGGGGTGATCCGGCAGTCCTTCCTCGATTGGGCGATGGCGCGGCCCTACATCGGCCTGTTGCTGATCAACCTCGCCGGCTTTGCGGTGGGGGTGGCCGGTCTGATCCGCAGTCCCGGCTGGCCCGAGGCGATGAGCATTTTGTTCAACCTGGTCTGGGTGATCTACAACGTCATGAACCTGAGCGCGGCGGCAGGCGTGGCGTCCGAATCGAAGCAGCTGCGCCTCACGCCGCGCGTGCAGATCGAATTACCGGCCGCAATCCGTCTGGCCGACGGATGTCGCGTCGTCTGCCAGACCAGCGACTATTCGCACGGCGGGCTCGGACTCGTGCTGCCCGAGGACGCGCCGCTGCCGCAGCGCGGCGAGCGCGTCGTGGTCTCGGTGTTCCGCGACGACTACGAGGGCAGGTTCCCCGCCGAGGTCCAGGTGTGCCGCGGCCGCACCGTGGGCGTGAGTTTCCCGGCCCTGACGATCGATCAGGAACGCGACCTGATGCGCGTGACGTTCTCGCGCGCCGACAGCTGGATTGCGTCGTGGGGCCGCTATCGTCGCGACCGGCCGTTGCGCAGCCTGTTCGAGGTGCTCGGCGTCGGCGTGCGCGGCCTGAAGGAGTTGTTCCGGCATCTGCTGATGGGCTCACGCGAGCGTCTCGCACGTTCGGCCGAGGCGCAGGCGGGCGAGTTGGGATCGAAGCAATCGTGAGTCCCGTCCATCTGTTGCCTTGGCGCGCCCTGGCGTGCACGCGCCGGTTGGCGCCGCGGTTGGGCTTGGTGCTCGCCGTGCTCGCGTGCGGCGCGCCGGCCGCATCGGCGCCGTCGTTGGCGTCGCAGGCCGTGACGGCCGAAGCGCCTGCATCGGCGCAGCCGCAGACGGCCACCGACGCCGGCGAAACCTATACCTACCGCATCCCGCTGCTTCGGCAAAATGCGGCGCGAGGGCTGACGCTGCTCGGCGAGGACGCCTATGCCGGCATGGACTTCGGCTTGCGCCGCGACGAGCGCGTGGTCGGCGCGCGGCTCGTGCTCGACTACCGCTATTCGCCCACCTTGCTCCCCGCGCTCTCGCACCTCAACGTGCTGCTCAACAGCGTGGTGGGCGCGACGATTGCATTGCCGGAACCCGCGCCGCGCACATCGACGCAGATGACGGTGGATCTGCCGGTGTCGCTGCTCAGCGAGTTCAATCACCTCAACCTCGAGTTGATTGCCCATAGCAAAGCCAGCGATCAAGGCAACGATCCGCTGAGTCCCGATCTGTGGCTAAAAGCCGGCCCGAACAGCGCGCTCGAACTGACCGTGGCGCCGGCGGCGCGCGCCAGCGACCTGTCGCAACTGCCCGCGCCGTTCGTCGACGCTCGCGACGTGCGCCGCGTGAATTTGCCTGTCGTGCTGCCTCGCGTGCCCGGCGCGCGGCGCCTCGAATCCGCGGGGATCGTGGCTTCGTGGCTGGGCGCGCAGGCGGGCTATCGCGGCTCGCACTTTGCCGCGAGCCTCGGCGCGCTGCCCGCACATGGCCATGCCGTCGTGCTGGCGCTGCGCGACGAATTGCCGGCCCTCGGTCTCGCCTCAATCGCCATCGATGCGCCGACGCTCGCGATCGTGCCCAACCCCAACGACCCCAACGGCCGGCTGCTGCTGGTCGCGGGCCGCGACGAGCCGCAACTGCGCACTGCGGCGCTGGCGCTGGTGCTGGGCGCGAAGACGCTGGCGGGCCCGCAGGTCCGCATCGACGGTCCAGTATCGGCCGCGCCGCGCAAGCCCTTCGACGCACCGAACTGGTTGCCGGGCGACCGCCCGGTCGAACTGGGCGAACTGTTGCCGGCGGACCGCTTCACGATCCAGGGCTTCCGGCCCGGCGCGATCGATGTGGACCTGCGCCTGCCGCCGGGCCTGTTCGGTTTCAACAACGGCGGTGCGGTGCTGAATCTGCGCTATCGCTATACGGCGCGCCCGGAATCGGCGCATTCGGCGCTGAACGTGCTGGCGGGCAACACGCCGATCGCGGCGTTGCCGCTGCCGGGCGACGCATCGGACGGCCATGCCGTGATCCGGATTCCGACGTATCTGCTGCCGCCGTTGACGACGCTGCAATTCGACTATCGCTACGAGGCGGTCAAGACGAAGGACCACTGGCAGGACGTGCCCGGCGGCCCGCTGCTGAGCGCCATCGATCCGGCTTCGACGATCGACATTTCGCAGTTGCCGCGTTACACGGCCATGCCGGATCTGGGCGCGTTCGCCAATGCGGGTTTTCCGTTCACGCGCCTCGCCGATCTGTCCGAAACCGCGGTGATCCTGCCCACGCAGCCGGTAGCGCTCGACCATTCCGCGTACCTGACGCTGATGGGCAGCATGGGTCAGGCCACCGGTTACCCGGTGCTGGGCGTGACGGTGGGCGATCCGGCCCAGGTCGAAGCGCTGCGGCAAAAGGACTTGCTCGTGCTGGCTTCGGGCGACGACCAGCCGTTGCTCAAGGCGTGGCGCAGCAATCTACCGCGCGGCTTCTTCGCTCCGGCACCGCCGTCCGGCGACGGGCTCGCCGGGTGGTGGGACAAGCTCACTGGCGGCCAGGCGCAAGCCAGGCGCGAGGCCGACATCGCCGCGCTCTATCGCAGCGACGACCACGACGGCATGGTGGCCGGGTTCGAGTCGCCGCTGGCGCATGGCCGCAGCGTGGTGGTCGTAGCGGGCAACACGCCGGGCGGCCTCAGCGCGGTCGCGGACGCGCTGCAAGCCCGCCACTACCGCGTCGACGACGCGATCGGCGGCAGCCTCGTGGTCGTCAACGACGGCATCCTCACCACGCTGAACAAGGACCAGAGCTATTTCATCGGGTCCTTGCCGCTGCGGCTCGCGGTCGAGTGGTTCTTCGCGAGTCACATCGTGCTGCTGCTCGCGGCGACGCTCGTCAGCGTCGTGCTCATCGGTTTGCTCGGCGGCGTACTCCTGCATCGGCGCGCGCTGAGCCGCCTGAATCTGGACATTCCCCAGACATCGCAACGTGAAGAAGGACGACGAGGTTCTCATGTTTAAAAGACGGCCTGCTATTTCCCGGGCACGCCTCGCGCGTTGCATGACCGTACAGCCGGTATTGCAGGCGTTGCCGGCACTGCTGCTCGGCTGCACCCTCGTCTCGACGGCGCACGCCCAGGCTGAGGCGAGCGGCAATGCCGCAAACAATGTGCAGGCGCAGCCCGCTGCGGCTGCTGCTGCGTCGTCAGCGACTGTGACCTGGTCGTTGCGACAACTGGGTGCGCAATACGCGCTCAATCTGCGCGGCGTCGACGGCAGCAATACGCTGCCGGTCGGCGTGCGCGACGATCAGGTCGTGAGCGGTGCGCGCCTGAATCTGCGCTACGCCTATTCGCCGGCGCTGCTGCCCGATCTCTCGCACATCAACGTGCTGGTCAACGACCAGGTGGCGGCCTCGATCGCGGTGCCGAAGGACACGGCCGGCGCGAGCCTGCAGCGCACGATCGCGCTGCCGGCGTATCTGTTCGCCTCGAACAGCAAGTTGCGTCTGCAACTGATCGGCCACTACACCACGCAGTGCGAGGACCCGCTGCATTCGAGCCTGTGGGCCAACATCAGCAACGAAAGCACGCTGAGCATCGACACGCAGCCGCTGCCGCAGGCCAACGATCTGGCGCGCCTGCCCAAGCCGTTCTTCGACGGCCAGGACATCCGCCGGCTGAACCTGCCAGTCGTGTTCGCGGGCAATCCCGATACGGCCGCGCTCGAGGCCGCAGGGGCCGTGTCGTCGTGGTTCGGCGCGCTGGCAAGCTTCCGCGGCGCGGACTTCCCGGTGTCGCTCTCCGCCGTGCCCGCGCAGGGCAACGCGGTCGTGATCGTCGAAGGCACGCCGCAGGCGGCAATCGCGGGGGCGCCGCTGCAAGGTCCGACGCTCGCCATCGTCAGCAACCCGAACGATCCCAACGGCAAGCTGCTGCTCGTCATGGGCCGCGACGGCAAGGAACTCAAGCAGGCGGCCGACGCGCTGGTCACCGGCAGCCAGACGCTGTCGGGCGCGAGCGCGCTCATCACGCATTTCGCCGACCTCGCGCCGCGCAAGCCCTACGACGCCCCGCGCTGGCTGCGCACCGACCGCCCCGTATCGTTCGGCGAGCTGATCGACACCAAACAGCTGAGCGTGTCGGGCTACAGCCCGGACCTCATCCGCATCAATACGCGCGTGCCGCCCGACCTGTTCGGCTGGCATGCGCACAACGTGCCGATCGACCTGCACTACCGCTACACGCCGCAGCCTTACATGGTCAATTCGTCGCTGCTGTTCAGCGTCAGCGACCAGTTCATGAAGTCGATTCCGCTGCTGCCGCTCGAGCGTCTCGAAGGCGGTGACAAGCTGCGCGCCGAAGTGCTGCCCGACAGCAGCCTGCCGCGTCAGGCGAAACTGGAAGTGCCGCTGGAGTCGCTCCTGCAGCCGAACACGCAGCTGCAGTTCCGCTACATGTACGACTACATCAAGCAGGGCGAGTGCCGCGACATCATCATCGACAACGTGCGCGGCGCGATCGATCCCGAGTCGACGATCGATCTGTCGACCTATCCGCACTACATCGCGATGCCGAACCTGGCCGCGTTCGCCCAGGCGGGCTTCCCGTTCACGCGTATGGCCGACCTGTCCGACACGGACGTCGTGCTCGGCGCGAATGCAGGGACGCAGGAATACAGCACGTATCTGGCCGTGATGGGCCGCATGGGCGACTCGACCGGCTATCCGGCGCGCGGCGTCACCGTGCTGCGCGGCCAGCGCATCGACGCCATGCCCGCGAAGGATCTGCTCGTGATCGCCTCGGGCGCCGATCAGGCGTGGCTCAAGGACTGGGCGCCGTACATGCCCGCGGCGTACAACCACGGTGCGCAGTTCTCGGTTTCGGATCTGCCGGGCCGCGTGCGCGGATGGTTCCACGCCAATCCGCGTCTGGACGCGGCACCGGGGCGCCTGTCGCTCGCCTGGACCGGGCCGGGCGTGAGCGCCGTGCTGGCGGGCTTCGAGTCGCCGAAGGAAAAGGGCCGCAGCGTGGTCATGCTGGTCAGTAATCAACCCGATGGCCTGAAGGATGCGGTCGCGGCGCTCTTGGGCGTGCCGAACTACGACAAGCAGCCCATCCAGGGCAGCCTCGTGTCGATCCGCGGCAATGAAGTCGATGCGCTCGTGGGCGAGCACACGTACTACGTCGGGCATCTGGGCCTGTGGCGCGGCCTCGACTGGTGGCTGGCTTCGTTCGGCGTGTCGCTGGCGTCGCTGCTGAAGGCGCTCGGTGTCGTCGTGCTCGTGCTGCTGGCGGCGGGTGGGTTCGTGGCCTTGCGGCGCCGTCAGGCGCGGCGCGATGCGGAAGCCGAGGCACGGCTGCGCGCAAAGCAGCACGCACAACAATAATCAGGAAGCCGTCATGTTAGTCAGCCGCAGCCAGGCCTGTGTTCTGGGTTTGTTGCTCACCTCGGTCAGCCACCCCGCGTGGGCGCAGGACGCCAGCTCCAGAATGCTGCTCGAGCAGGGCCGCTATTGGCAGGCGCATGACAAGCCCGATCTGGCCGCGCAGTCCTGGTCGAAGCTGCTGCTGGCCGACCCGAAGCAGCCCGAAGGCCTCTATGGCATGGGGTCGATCGCCGTCGCCAGGAAGCAGTTTGCGGTCGCCAACGACTATCTGACGAGGCTGCGCGCCGCCGCGCCCGACAGCCGCTACGTGCCGCTGCTCGAGCAGGACCTGCGTCTTGCCGTGGAGCCCAACAAGTCCACGTTCGCGAAGGCGCGCCAGATGGCGCAGGACGCCGTCAACCAGAACGACCCGAAAGCGCTGGCGGCCGCGCTCGCGCAATACGACAGGGCATTGGGCGGCAAGGCCCCGCAGGGCAGTGTGGCGCGCGAGTACTACACCTTCCTCGGCTACACGGACGGCGGCGTGGATCCGGCCATTCAGGGCTTGACGCGCCTGAACGCCGAGACGCCCGATCCGTATACCCAGTTGGCGTTGGCCCAGCATCAGGTGCGCGATGAACGCTATCGCGCGGCGGGCGTCGCCTTGCTGGAAAAGCTGGCCGCGCGCCCGGACATTGGCGGCGCGGCCACGGAAGCCTGGCGCTCCGTGCTGACCTGGGTCACGCCCACGCCGAAGAACAAGTCGTGGTTCGAGGACTATCTGAAGCTGCATCCCGATGACGATGAAATCCGCCATCAGATGCTGTCGCCGCGCGCAGCTGGCGCCCCTGCCGCGCCGGTCATGGACCCGCGCCTGACGCGCGGCTTCGCGGCGTTCAAGGCAGGCGACATCACGACCGCCGAACAATCCTTTACCGACGTGCTGCGCGACAAACCCAACGATACCGACGCGCTCGGCGGGCTGGGTCTGGTGCGCATGCAACAGGGCGACCTGGCGCAGGCGCAGACGCTGCTCGCGCGCGCCGTCGCGCGTCCTGGCGCCGGCGCCAACTGGAACAAGGCGCTCGCTTCGGCACGCTACTGGCTGCTCGTGAATCAGGCCGAAGGCGCGCAAAGCGCGGGCGACTACGCCGCCGCGCGCAGCAAGCTCGACCAGGCGCTGCGCATGGACCCGGCCGAGCCGGGCGGGCGCAATGCGTCGGCCCGGCTGTATGCGGCGCAGGGCGATCTGACTCGAGCCGAAAAGGTCTACCGCGAGGTGCTGGCGGCGCACCCGAACAACCGCGAGGCGGTGAGCGGGCTCGTCGATATCCTCGCTGCGACGGGGCGCGCCGACGAGGCCCAGAAGTGGGTCGACGGCATGTCGCCCGAGCAGCAGGCCGGCATCGGCGGCCTCGATCGTTTGCGTGCGGCGGTCGCCGCGGGCCGCGCCGACGCCGCCGAGCAGCGCGGCGATCTGGACGCGGCGCGACGTATCCTCGAAGACGCGCAGCACCGCGATCCCGACAATCCGTGGATCCGTCTGGAACTGGCGCGCTACGAACTGCGGCAGGGCCATGCCGACGAGGCGAGGGAACTCGTCGACGGCCTGCTCGCCTCGAACCCCGACAATCCCGACGCCCTCTACGCAAGCGCGCTGCTCGCCATGCAGATGGGCGACTGGACGCGCGCGCAGGACACGATGGCGCGCATTCCCACTGCCGCGCGGACGCCGAACATGGTCGCGACGGCGCAGCAGATCGATTTCCAGGCCGTGGCGGCGCAGGCCTCGCAGCTGGCGCGCGACGGCAACCTGGACGACGCGCGCAATATGCTGGCGCGGCTCGAAGCGTCGGCGGGCAAGGACCCGGCGCGGGTGAGCGCGCTGGCCCAAGCCTATGTCGACGCGGGCAATCTGCCGCGCGCCATGGCCTTGATGCATGGACTGATGCCGAATGGCCTGAAGGGCAGCGGTCCCGATGTGCAACTGGCCTACGCGGGCCTGCTGCTCAAGACCGGCCAGAACGTTCAGGCCCAGGACGTAATCCGCGGTTTGCAGGGCGAGACGCTGACCGCGGACCAGCGCCGGCAACTGGACGACCTGAATTACCTCTACGCCGTGCGTCTGGCCGAGCAGCAACGTCAGCAAGGCGATCTTGCGCAGGCCTACGACACGCTCGCGCCGGTTCTCGCGAAGCGGCCCAACGACAGCCTGGCCAACGCCGCGCTCGCGCGCATGTATGCGGCCGATGGCCAGTACGCCGAGGCGCTGTCGCTCTACCGGAAGGCGCTCGCGAACGACCCCGACAACCCCGGTCTGGAGCTAGGCGTGGCGATGACCGCGGTGCAGGCCGGCAAGGGCGACGTGGCGGACGCAGCCCTGAAACGGGCTGTTGCGAAGGCGCCGAACGATCCGGACGTGCTGGCGGGCGCTGCGCGCATCTATGCCATGCAGGGCAAGACCCGCGAGGCGCAGGCGCTGCTGGTGACGGCCATCGCCGCCAAGGAAAAGCGTCTCGGCGTGCAGGCGCAAGGCGTCCATGTGGCGGGCAATCCCTTCGTCCACGACGACGATCGCCGCCGCCGTGCGGCTCGCGACAAGCGCCAGCCGGCTGCCACTGCGTTTGCCGCGCAGGGCTCTGGGGGCACCGCGTCCGATGGCGCGCTCGCGAGCGATGCTGGAACGGCTTCCGGTGGCTCGTCCGCAACGACGTCGAAGGCGGCGCGTGCCTCTGCGCTGCCTTCCGTGGCCGGCACGCCGATCGGCGAGCAGGCGCCGCAGGACGCGCAGGCCACGAGCGCGCCTCAGGAGGGCGCGATCTCGCTCGACGACATGCGCAACGAACTCGACGATATCCGCTCGGAACGTTCAGCGGAGATTCGCGGCGGCCTGTTCGTCTCGTCGAACAACAGCGCCGGCGGGACCTCCCAATTGACGAATGTGCAGCAGCCGCTCGAAGCGCTGCTGCCGGTCGGCAACGGCAAGCTGTCGTTGCGCGTGACGCCGGTGGAACTCGAGGGCGGCACGCTCGGCACCGATGTCTACAGCAGCAGCCAGTTCGGCGGCGGCCCGGTTGCGGCACAGGATCAGAAAAGCGGCACGGTCGCTGCGCCGGGTGCGCAGAGCGTCCATGGCGTCGGTCTGGGCGTGGGCTACGAGACGCGCAAGTGGGCGTTCGACATCGGCACGACGCCTTTGGGTTTCCAGTACACCAATGTGGTCGGCGGCGTGTCGTTCAAGAGCGCCATCGGTGCGAAGGGCGGCTGGTTCAACGCGGGCGTGTCGCGCCGCGCCGTGACCGACAGCATCACGTCGTTCGCCGGTTCGACCGACGCGCGCTCGGGCCTGCGCTGGGGCGGCGTGACCGCCACGGGGCTGCATGGCGCGATCGGCGTCGACAACCAGGATTACGGCTTTTACGGCTACGGCGCCGTGAAATACCTGGACGGCTACAGCGTCCAGTCCAACGAGGGCGCCGAGGTCGGCGCGGGCACGTACTGGTACCTGCTGCGCAGCGCCAGCAACATGCTGACCATCGGCATGAACCTGAGCGGCGAGTTCTACCGCCACGACCAGAACAACTTCACCTATGGCAACGGCGGCTATTTCAGTCCGCAGCGCTTCTATGCGTTCACCGTGCCCATCACGTGGGCGCAGCGCTCGGATCGCTGGACCTACAAGCTGCAAGGGTCGGCAGGTCTGCAGTACTACCACGAGGCCGGCGCGCCGTACTTCCCGACCGACAGCACGCTGCAGGCGGCGGCCGTCACGGCAGCGACATCGCTTGGCTTGAGCGATGGCGCGGTCCATCCCGCGCAGTCGAAAACCGGCATCGGCTACAACCTGCTGGCCGCGGCCGAGTACCGCTTCAGCAATCACCTCACGGGCGGCGCATCGGTGGGCGCCAACAATGCGTCCAGCTACCGCCAGTGGGTGGCCGGACTGTATCTGCGCTTTAGCTTCGCACCGCAGACGAAGTCGCTGGATATGCCGGTCATGCCTTACCAGTCGCATTACAACGATCAGTAGCCCGATCGATCGCAGATCGATCGTTTTTCAGGAGTTTCAAGTTCATGCTTGCTTCCGTACTTGCAGGTCTCAGCATTCTCATGATTGGCGACAGCCATCTGAGCGAGCCCGGTTATCTCATCGACACGTTGCAGGACCAGCTGATCGCCGCCGGTGCGCAGGTGCACACCTACGGGGTGTGCGGCAGCGTGCCGGGCGACTGGGTGAAGTCGGTGCCGGGCACCTGCGGCGGCGCCACGCGCAACGGCAAGGCGCCGCTCGTCGTCGATCACAGCGCGAAGACGCAGCCGATCGATCAACTCGTCGCAGCGAACAAGGCCAACCTCGTCATCATCGTCGAAGGCGACACCATCGGCGGCTACGGCAAGGACGATTTTCCCAAGAGCTGGGTGTGGCAGCAGGTCACGGCGCTCACGCAAGACCTGGCGGCCAGCAAGACGGCGTGCATCTGGGTCGGGCCGGCGTGGGGCTCGGAAGGCGGCAAGTACCAGAAGAGCTTTGCGCGCGTGAAGCAGCTTTCGTCCTTCCTCGCCACCAACGTCGCGCCGTGCCAGTACATCGACTCGCTCACGTTTTCGAAGCCGGGCGAATGGGCGACGGTCGACGGTCAGCATTTGACGACGACCGGCTACAAGTACTGGGGCGCGGACATCATGAAGGCGCTGGTCAAGCTACCGGTCGTGCAGCACAGGTAAGGCACTGCCGCCGCTGCTTCGTCCACATCGAGAGTCTGAGAAAAACAATGAAAAACGTCCTTTCCCAGCCGTTGCGTTCCGTTGTTCGCGGCCTTGCGCTGTCCGGCTTCGCGCTGGCCGCGCAACTGGCCGCACCGTTTGGCGCGCCGTTCGTCATTGAACCGGCCATCGCCGCCGATATCCCGCTGTACCCGAGCGGTCCGGCGGAGGATGCGTCGTTCGTGCGTTTCGTCGATGGCGGATCGCATCCCGTCGATGTGACCTCGGCAGGTTCGAAAGCGCGCCTGACGCTCGATGCCGCGAACCCGGCCAGCCGCTTCTTTCCAATTGCCGCGGGCAAACCCGTGGCCGGCACGCTGACGGGCGGCGGCGCGCAGCAGGACGTCAGCGCGACCGTGAAGCCCGGCGAGTTCGTTAGCATCGTCGCGCTAGACGGGGCGCAGAAGGGCGCGCATTCGCAGGTCGTGACGGTGCGCGAAAAGCCGGACGACTTCAACGCGCTCAAAGCCTCGGTGGGCTTTTACAACCTCGATGCGCACTGCGCGGCGCCCACGCTGAAAGTGCCGGGCCGCGACATCGTGCTGCTCGACGGCGTGGCCGCGGGGCAGAGCAAGCGCCGCCAGGTCAACCCGGTCGCGCTGTCGGTGCAACTGGCCTGCGGCGGGCAGCCGGTGGGCCAGCCGCTGAACCTGGGCACGCTCGCGGCGGGCCAGCGTTACACGGTGTTCCTCGTGCCGGCCGGCGCGCAGTCGCGCATCTTCTTCGCGAACGACGCGGTGAGCCGCTGATCGCATGGTCTTCGCGTCCCTCGAATTCCTGACGCTGTTTCTGCCGGTCTTCCTGGCGATCTACGTCGTGTCGCCGGCCCGCTGGCGCAACGGCGTGCTGCTCTTTTGCAGCTGGTTCTTCTATGCCTGGTGGAGCCCGGTCTTTCTGCTGCTGTTCATCGCGCTGACCTTCTGCGGCTGGTTCGGCGGCGTGGTCATCGACCGGGCGCCGAGCCCGCGTGCGCGCGGCGGCTGGCTCGCGGTCTTCATCGTCGTGAACGTCGCGATCCTGTGCTGGTACAAGTACGCCAACATCGTGGTCGACAGCCTCGACAACGTGCTGGCGGCAGGCCACGCGGGGCCGGTTCCGTGGCAGCACGTCGTGTTGCCCATCGGGCTGTCCTTCATCGTGCTGCAATCCATTTCGTACCTGATCGACGTGCAGCGCGGCACGGTCCCGGCCGATCGCAGCGTGATCCGCTATGGGGCCTATCAGGGAATGTTCGTACACCTGATCGCCGGGCCGATCATCCGCTATGCGTGGGTCAAGCGCGAGCTGGCGTCGCGCACGGTCGACTGGGACGCTTTTGCGGCCGGCGCGCGGCGGCTCATGGTGGGCATGAGCATGAAGGTGCTGGTGGCCGACACGCTGTCGCCCATCGTCGATGCGGTGTTCGCCATGCATGCGCCCACGCTGGCGGACGCATGGCTCGGATGCGGCTTCTACACGCTGCAGCTGTTCTTCGATTTCGCGGGCTATAGCGCCATGGCCATCGGGCTGGGGCAGATGCTGGGCTTTCGCTTCCCCGAGAACTTCGACCATCCGTACCTCGCCAGCAGCATTCAGGACTTCTGGCGCCGCTGGCACCTGTCGCTGTCGAGCTGGATTCGCGACTACCTGTACATCCCGCTGGGCGGCAACCGCGACGGCGAGTGGCAAACCTGCCGCAACCTGCTGCTGACCATGGCCATCGCGGGCCTGTGGCACGGCGGCGATAGCTGGAACTTCCTGCTGTGGGGGATCGCCCACGGCGTGGCGCTGACGGTGGCGCGCCTCTGGCGGCGCGCCGGCATGCCCGCCGTGCCGCTGTGGCTATCGCACGGGCTGACGCTCGTTTTCGTCATGCTCGCGTGGACGCTGTTCCGCGCGGTGGGTTTCCATGCGGCGCTCGCCATGTACCGTGGCCAGTTCGGCTTGAACGGAATCGGCTTCAGCGACGCCACGATCGTGCTGCTGCGCCCCGTGCACGGGCTGGCCGCCGCGCTGGGCATCGTCTGTGTGCTGCTGCCGGTCTGGCAATCGCGCTGGGAGCGCCTCGCGGACACTGCGCCGGGCCGGCTGTGGCAGGCCGTGTGGCCGCTCGCGGGCTTTCTGCTGTCGTTCGGGTTGATCGTCGCGCGCGGCGCGGTGCCTTTCCTTTACTTCCAGTTCTGACGCCATGGAAGATCCCAAGCCGCTACCGCAACTACCCGCTACGCGCGCCGGCAAGATCGTCGCCGTCATGCTGATGGGCTTCCTGTTCGCAGGCCTGTTCTTCAATCTCCGGTTCGCGGCGACGACGGCATCGCTGTTGCCTTACGCCGTCACGCGTGCGGGCATGCTGGACGGCACGGTGTCGAAGGAACTCGCGAGCCGTATGGCCGATACGCCGATCGCGGCCGACGCCGCGCGCATGCAGCGCGCGCTGGGCTGGCTGGCGCTGGGCGATCTGGGCCCGCGCGTGCGGCAGGGCTGCCCCGGCTGGCTGTTCCTGCGCGACGAACTGAACGTGTACCCCGACGCAGAGCGCCATCTCGCGGCGCGCGCCGCGACGGTCGCCGCCGTGCAGCGCGAACTGGCGCGTCACGGCATTGCGTTGCTCGTTGCCGTGGTGCCCGACAAGTCGCGCATCGAACCGCAGCATCTATGCGGCCTGTATCGGCCGGCATCGCTGAGTGCGCGTCTGGGCGACTGGACAGCGCGTCTCGCCGCCGTTGGCGTGCCCGTGGTGGACCTGGGCCCGGCGCTGCGCGGCGTGCCGGGCGACGCGTTTTTCCGGACCGACACGCACTGGACCCAGGACGGCGCGGGCGCCGCG
This sequence comes from Paraburkholderia sp. EG287B, assembly GCF_040965595.1. Classification (NCBI taxonomy): domain Bacteria; kingdom Pseudomonadati; phylum Pseudomonadota; class Betaproteobacteria; order Burkholderiales; family Burkholderiaceae; genus Paraburkholderia; species Paraburkholderia sp. EG287B. The sequence continues at coordinate 203,832 of NZ_JBFRCG010000006.1, read as the reverse complement.
GCGCGCGCGGTGGCGCAGCGCATTCGGGCGCTGGACGAGCCGCCGGGTTCGAGCCAGCCCGGCTACCGCGTGGCCGACAAGGCGCCCGCCCGGCGGCCCGGCGACCTCGTGCGGCTGGCCGGCCTCGATGCGTTGCCGGTCTCCTGGCAGCCGCGAGCGGAGATCGTGACTGGCCGGGCGTACCTTCACGTGGCCCAGGCGGCCGCGTCGGCCGACGATCTGTTCGGCGATGCCGATCTGCCGGGCATCGCGGTCATCGGCACCTCATATTCGACGACCTCCGATTTCGTGCCGCAGCTGGCGCTGGCATCAGGCCAGGGCGTGGGGAATTTCGCGCGCGAAGGCGGCAAGTTCGGCGGCTCGGCGCGCGCGTATTTCGCGAGCGCCGCGTACGCCCAGACGCCGCCCAAACTGGTGGTGTGGGAACTGGACGAACGGGATCTGCAGGCGCCGCTCGAAGCGGAGGACGACGTGGTCGTGCCGAAAGCCGGTCCGGTGGGCACGATGGCTTCGCGTTGAGGCTTTCGGCCCGGGTAATCGATCCTCCGGGCCGCCTGCGATCAGGCCTTCAGCAGTTCGGACGCGAAAGTATTTGCATGCGCTACGGCCTCCTGCGCGTTCGGGAACACGCCGAGCTGCTCCCAGCGCTCCTCGACCGCGTAGGTGCCTTTTATCGCGAGCGCCCTTTGCACGCGCAATTGCGCTGCGTAGCCGCCGTCCTCGAGGGGGCGAGCCGTCGCGATGATCCTGTGCGGGGGGCCGGATCGTTCCGGCTGAACCAACTCGGCAGGACCGCCGGGGATGCCGACATCCTTCAACTCGTTCCGGGTCTTGCAGTCCGGGCAGTAGAAACACCACCCGTCGTCCTCGTGACTGGCTCTGACCTGACCGCGAGCCAGTACGGCACGACATTCAACGTTTTCGCAGATGAACGGCATCGCTGTCTCCGGAGTTGTTTGAAGGGAGCCTAGCACGTCCTCCGTCGGTCAACCATTGGCGATGTTGCCGGGCCGGCGTCAAGGAAAACCCTCGGGCGCGGGCCCGACGCCGGGTCGGCTCTTGCGCTACGCCTACGCGACCTTGCGAGTCAGATCCACCTGTCCCGATGCGCCCGCGCTCAGCTCGGCGCGATCCGACTCGGGCACTTCGCCCGCGCGCCGATGGATGTCGTGCGTGACGAAGCCTTGCTCGCGGCTCGGGATCGCGAACCAGTCCGGTTGCGCGAACGACGCGCGAATGTCTTCGACGCCGCTCGACCAGTGCTCTTGCATGGTGTCGGCGCTGAATTCGTAGTCCTTGTAATGCCCTTCGTAAGGCTTGTTCTTGTAGATCAGATGGACCACGTTGATCGACGACCCATCGGCCACCTTCTCCGCGAGCTGGAAGAGGGGATCGCTGCGGCGCGCCTCGGCGGGCACGTGCTCGAGGAGTTCCTTGATGAAGCGCGCGTGCTTTTGCCGATCGGCAAGCATGTTGGTGATGGCGCGCGTGCGGCTCGAATATTGAATGTCCTTGGCGCGCTCGGCCACGTCCAGAAAATCGGCGGGCACGTTGCCGCTCGCGCTCCATAGATCGACCTGGAATACGAGCGTGTCCTTGTGGTCCGCGTCACGCAGCACCTCCGTGAGCGGCGTGTTCGACACGAGGCCGCCGTCCCAGTAATACTCGCCATCGATTTCCACGGCCGGAAAGCCCGGCGGCAGCGCGCCCGACGCCATGAAGTGCTCGGGCTCGAGCCGCATTTTCGCGTTGTCGAAATAGACGAGATTGCCGCTGCGCACGTTCACGGCGCCCACGGAAACGCGGATCGGGCCGTCGTTGATGCGGTCGAAATCGGCGAAACGTTGCAGCGTCGACTTCAGTGCGGCCGTGTCGTAGTAGCTCACCGCATTCGGCGTCGCCTTCTGCCAGCCCGCGACGGGCAGCGGGCGGCGCGGCGCGAAAAAGCCCGGCTGACCTTCGGTGAGCGCGCGACCCGCGGCCCACATGCTGGCCCAACGGCGCGAAAATTCCTGCTGGCTGAACATCGGCATGGCGAGCGCGCCGAGGTTGCCGAACCAGTCGAGCGGATGGCAGATCGACTCCCAGAAACCACGCAGCGCTTCGACGCGCCGCGCGGGCTCGTTGCCCGCGATTATCGCCGTGTTGAGCGCGCCGATCGACACGCCCGCAATGCGATGCGGTTCGACGCCGGCCTGCGCGAGCCCTTCGAACACGCCGGCCTGATAGGACCCGAGCGCGCCGCCGCCCTGCAAAACAAGGGCGATTTCGTCGTAGCGCGGCAGCTCAAACGGCTTGCGCTCCGTGCGGGCGGTTAGATTGCTGCTGCGCATACGTTCTCCCTTCGTTCGTTGATTGCTCAGTGCATCGACCAGCCGTGCGTGACGAGCACCGACTGGCCCGTCAACGCCTGCGACCCGAAGCCCGCGAGGAACGCGACCGTGTTGGCCACGTCGTCGAGCGAGGTGAACTCGCCGTCCACGGTGTCCTTGAGCATCACGTTCTTGACGACGTCGGCTTCCGAAATGCCGAGCGCCCTGGCCTGCTCGGGAATCTGCTTGTCGACGAGCGGCGTACGCACGAAACCCGGGCACACGACGTTGGCGCGCACGCCGCGCGGACCGCCTTCCTTCGCCACGACGCGGGCCAGGCCGAGCAGACCGTGCTTCGCCGTGACATAAGCCGCCTTGAGCTTCGACGCCTCGTGCGAGTGCACCGATCCCATGTAGACGATCGAGCCGCCCTTGCCGCTGCCGTACATATGCTTGAGCGCGGCCTTGGTGGTGAGAAACGCGCCGTCGAGATGGATCGCGAGCATCTTCTTCCAGTCGGCAAACGGGAACTCGTCCACCGGGCTGATGATCTGGATGCCCGCGTTCGACACGAGCACGTCGATCCCGCCGAAGGCTTTTGCCGCTTCGTCGATCCCCGCATTCACGGCTTCTTCGTTGGTGACATCCATCGCCACGGCGAGGGCCCTGCCGCCCGCGGCCACGATGCTGTCCGCCACCTTGCCGGCGTTCGCGAGATTGAGGTCGGCGATCACGACCGCCGCACCCTGGCTCGCGAACGTGCGTGCGCAATGTTCGCCAATGCCGCTCGCGGCGCCTGTGATGACTGCAACCTTGTCCTTCAACGACATATGTATTCCTTACTAAAAGCGATTGATAAACGGATCAGGCGAGCTCGGCTTCGGGTTCGCCGAGGGCGGCATCGTGGCTCGATGTCGCGGCGAGATAGTCGAAGGCGACTTCGCCGATATCGAGCGTGAGGTCCGCAATGACGTGGCGTGCACCCACCACTCGGCGCACCGGCAGATCGGCGACGGGCGCGAGCGCATGCGGATGCAGCTCGATCGCGGCCGGGCCGCTCCATGCGCCGCGCACCGTCACGTCGCGCAGATAGAAGCGCACGAGTTCGCAGATGCGCGCCGTGCCGTCCACATGCGGAATGATCTTGAGGAGATAGTTGGGCGTGTCGGCGAGCTTGCGGCGCTCGTCTTCGCTGTTGAGCACGTGATGCTTGTAGCCCATTGTGCCGGTCGCGATGCGCTGCGTGCCGTAATCGAGCGTGCCGAGCAGCGTGTCGTTGCCATCGACCGCGAGCACGGGGCGCGCGAGCTTCTTCGGGAAGCCCCAGATTTCACGGCCGCCCGCAATCGGGCCTTCGTCGTCGAGATACATCGAATGCGTGTAATTCGCGAGGCGGCCTTGCGGATCGCGTACGGAAATCACCTGACCGCTTTCGGTGTAATCGCCGAAACCCGACGAGTCGGGCATACGGATGAATTCGTAATGCACGAGATTGTTTTCCGCCTTCAGCGGCTCCGGCACGATGGCGCGCAGCGCATCGGGATCGGTCTCGTACGTGATGATGAAATATTCGCGATTGACGAAGCGAAACGGCGGCCGCGGATACGCGGGATTGTGCATGGGCATCGCGAATGCATCGCGGCGGATTCTTGCCAGATCCATACTGTTCTCCAGTCCAGGCTGCGTGAAAACGTCGCGACAGATCTTAGAGGGAAAACATGACACGATCGCATTTATGGCGATAAAACACCGTTTCAGTTTCGTTAAATAAAAAGGAAATTGAAAGTTTATTGGCCATCCCAGCGTCATTTTCGTGTGATTGGCGCAACCTCGCGTATGCCGATTTTTGCAGCTTAATCATGGCATTACGTTCGTTGCGCAGGAAACATCTGATGAATGCTGCTCAAAATGGGAAATAGATTGATGCGTGGATTGGGAGGGGAGGCCGGCCACGTCGCACATTGAGGAACGCCTCGACCCCGGCATCGGTATGCTTTGTCTAAATTCGGAAGGAATGCGAAGTATCGCAGATGCCTGGAGAGAGCCGCCGCGATACCGGATCGTCGCGCGCCGAACACCATGTTATATGACATCTCTTGTGGTCCGCAGGCGTAAGATATCCTCGCTTCCAGCGGGGAAGCGGGCGGGGCAGGCTGTGACCGGCTAGAATGGATTGGCATGCCTAAGCGCGAGACGTGCTTCCTGCTTCGTTAGCCAGCGAGCATACCGGCGAGATGCGATGAGCATATTCAGATTTCAATCGGCGACGGAATCGGCATTCCTCAAACGCTCGCATGCGCCCAGTGCGGTTCGCGCATGGCTGGTCGATATGCTTTGCTGGCCTGCCCGCTTCGAGGATCCGCAGGTCGAACGGGAATTTACGGAGGAGTATGGCCGGCGCTTCGCCGACTTTCGCCGTGCGGCGCTGGTGCTCGGAACCCTGATCTGGGTGTGTTTCGGCTTTTGGGAAATCAGCCTTGCGCAGACCAGTCCGGTGTTCCGGCCGTACTTCCCGGAGGTTTTCGCGTTCCGTTGCGCCGGTGCGCTCGGCGCGACCGTCGGCATCGTGCTGGCCTTCAGGCTCGAATTTTATCGGGACAAGGTTGCACACTGGATCCTGCTGTCGGGCCTGGCGTTCATGTGCTTTTGCCTGTTGATGCAAACGGTCCTTGCCCCGCGCCCATTCAATTTCACCCATTTTTTTGTCGGCTTTTATTTAATTCTCTTTTATCTGTTCGGCTTTCTGCGCCTGCGGGCCAAGGCGACGCTCATGCTGACCGCATGCGTGATCGCCGTGATCGTGATGGCGCAACTGGTCACCCAGTCGGTCGAGCCGGACAACTTCGCCGCGGGCATGTTCTATCTGTTGAACGTCGCCGTGCTGGGGCATAGCGTCAACGTGAATGCCGAGCGACATGTGCGCGACCGCTATGTCGCCGTCCAGGCACTGGCCCAGAGCAACGCCGCGCTGCAAAGCGCCAACGCCGAACTCGCGCAAAAGCATCATGACCTCGAGCGCGCGCGGCGCGACCAGCAGACCAAGTCGGAAGCCCTGATCGCCTTGCGCGAGCAGCAGCGCGAAGCCGCCGAGCAGTCGAGCCGGGCGAAGTCGCGCTTTCTGGCCGCGGCCGCACACGACCTGCGCCAGCCCATGCATGCGCTGAACCTGTTTCTCGCGGCGGCAGACGAAGCGCTGGAAGCACGCGACATCGAAGCATCGGGCAAGCTGATCGGCGAAGCGCGCAAGGCGTCGGTATTGACGGCACGCCTGTTCAACGCGGTGCTCGACCTGTCGAAGCTCGAATCGGGGCACGTCAACCCGACCTATACGAGCGTCGACCTGAGCCGCGTGACCGAGGAGGCGGTCGAGCAGCTCGCGTCGTTCGCGGCGAGCCGCGGCGTCGTGCTGCGCTATGCGAAGGCGCTGCAAAAGCCCGCATGGGTACGCACCGACGCCGACTGGATTCCCCGCGTGCTGAGCAACCTCATTGCGAACGGCATCAAATATTCGGATCCCGCGAAAGCAGGGCGCTCCACGGTGCTCGTGGGTTTGGTCCGTATGCCTAATTATGTGCGTCTCGACGTGCTCGATAACGGCATCGGCATCGCGTCGGAGCATTGGGATGCGATCTTCCAGCCGTTCGTCCAGCTCGGCAACCCGGAGCGGGACCGCGAGAAAGGGCTCGGACTCGGTTTGTCGATCGTGAATGCGGTGGTGTCCCTGCTCGAGGGCCATCGTCTCGAACTCAAGTCGATCGAGGGTCACGGGTCGCGCTTTTCGGTGCGCATGCCGGTGGCGGACCCATTCGCGCACGAGGATGCCGCGCTTTCGCCCGCCGATGCGGCATCGTCGCTGTCACCGTCGTCGCTGCGCGGTCTCTACGTGCTGCTGGTCGAGGACGACAGCCTGGTGCGCGCCTCGATGGAGGCGTTGTTTGCACGCTGGGGCGTGCTGTCCGATTCGGTTCGCTCCGCAGCCGAACTCGATGAACTGTTGCAGACGATCGAGCGCGTGCCGGACCTCGTGATCAGCGACTACCGGCTGCCGGAGAATTCGACCGCGCACGACGTCATCCGCCTGCTGGGTGAGCACGTTGCGCGGCCCGTGCCGTGCCTCGTGGTGACGGGGGAAGCCATGGCAAGCACGCAGGGCGTGTTGCCCGAGCGCTGCGTGCTCAGCAAGCCATTGGCTCCCGACCTGCTGATTGCGCGCATGCTCGAATTGACGGAGGCATCGGCGCGGGCGACCTAGACCGCCGGGGCGTGCGCAACGGTGGGAATCTCGATGCCGCGGCGTGCCATCTCGACGATCAGGAAAGTGCGCCGCGATACGTTGAAGCGGCTCAGCAGATCGCTGATGTACTCCTTCGCGGTGTTCTCCGAGATATTCATCTTGCGCGCGATGGCCTTGTTCGACATGCCCTGCAGGACAAAGCCCAGGGTTTGCGCGAGGCGCGGCGGAAGGTTCAGCGAGTCGATCGGAATGGCCTTGCTCGGACCCGGTGACTGCGGGGTATGGCCGCCCTTGCCGAGCACGCTGTTGGGCAGGTAGACGCGTCCATTCAGGATCGTCTGCAGGGCTTCCCGGAACACCGCACCGCCTTCCTCGCTGGCCTTCGAGATGAAGCCGCCGGCGCCATTCTTGATGCAGTCCAGCACGGTCTCGCGGTCGTCCTGCGCGGACAGCATGACCACGTGCGCCGCGCGCTCGTTCTCCTGCAGCCAGCGCAGCAAATCAAGCCCGGTGTGATTGTCCCCGATCTGGTAGTCGAGAAAGACGAGGTCGTAAGCCTTGTTCTGCAGCCGTTCGACAGCAGCGTCGTACGAGCCGGCCTCGTCGATGTCGAGCGTCGGTTCCGACGTCAGGATCAGGCTCTTCATCGCGATACGCGTCAAGCCCTCGTCTTCGACGAGCAGTACGTGCCGGAAATACAGGTTGTCCATCGAGCGCCTCTCTAGTCGTCCCCACTGTACCCGTAATCCTGCAGGTTGCGATCCCCCCATAGCGGGGGACGCTTGTGGGGCCGCCTTCTGGAGGCGTTTTTCCCCCGCCATGGCCGGTTTTGCCAGCGCCCCGGGACGCGCAGGATGGAGTCGCTGCAGTTCGGACGATGAGGGACACCATCATGCATACGCCGCATCCCGACTTCAAAAGCCTGCTGAATATTTTCCGCTTTGCGTCGGACGACGAAACGCGCGCACGCCCTTGCAAGCCGGAGCCTGAACCGGCCACGCAGCCGGACGCGACGATCCTGGCCGAGCTGCTTCGGGCAAGGGCGCTCATGGTCCGCATCGAGTCGAGCGGCGTGACTTTTCCGGACCAGATCTACGACGTCTTCGTGCAGGCGCTGGCCGCCTATGACCAGAAGTGCTGGACCGAGCAGATCGACCGGAGTTTCTGCATCACGTTGAGCCTGCTGGAGTCTGTCGCACGCCACCGCCGTGGCGCCAAAGCGGCCCGCACCGTGTGCACCGATGCGACCCTGGTTAATCACGACAATCCGGGCCCGACGGTCATCATCAGCGAGCGCCGGAACATGCTCGACGGTAATTGGTGAGCGATCGCCGACGAGGAGACCGTGCGATGCGAGACAACTCCATCCGGTACGACGCGCTCGATGAGCAGCGCCTGCAATCCCTGCTCTCGCAGGAGCGCGATAGCCAGGCGGGAGGCAAGCGGGCAGGGCGCGAGAAAACGATTCAGATAAAGACAGAGACAGGAAGGCGGCCGCAGAGTCCCTACACTGTCCACACGCTCGACACGGCAATTGCTCACCTCGAAAGCGCGATCAGCGCGGACAAGGCGATGGCGATTTTCGGTGCGAGTTATTGGCACTCCCGCGTGCTCGAGCTCCGTTCCACACCGGGGATCCTGCACATTCAGGAGCGTCGGCTGCAGTGTTTGCTGGATCGGTTCGCGGCCAGAGCCGGGGGACAAGAAATAGACTGAGTCATGCCTGATTCGGGGGAGCAGAGGAGATCAAACAAGTTGGGGTAGCGTGAGAGACCACCTAAAAATCCGGGAAGCGTGAGAGACCACCAAAAAAGCAGGGGAAAAAAACCATTAACCTGCACTAGAGCAACGCGTTGCTGCCACCGGACATGGCAACGCGCGGCGTTCTCTTCCGGAACGCATCGGCATGATCGCTAAAGCAGGCCCATTGCCGATGCCTTGAGTGTCGCCGCCGCGCGGGTGGAGCATTCGAACTTGCGAAACACGCTTTCGACGTGCGTGCGCACTGTGCTCGGACTCAGCGCCAGTTCTCGTGCGGCTTCCTTGTTGCTCGCACCGCGCGAGATGGCACGCAGCACGTCGATTTCGCGCGGCGTCAGCGGCGAGCGCTGCGGCGTGCTGTTCATCGGTCGCCTGACGGCAACTGCGCCTTCGGCCAGCAGCGCATCGACCGCTTCGCCGCTCAGCCGGCCGCTCGTGACCTCGTCGCGCAGCTGTTGCGCGGCGGCGTCGTCGGAGAGCGCGGCTCGCCACGGGCGCGCCGAGCGCAACGCGACCCACGCCACCGAAGCAGCCAGCACGCGCGCCTCCAGCGTCATGGCTTCGCCGCGCGCGCCGCGAAAATAACCCGAGCCGTCCAATCGTTCATACGCATACGATGCGAGTTCGGCCGCGTCACCGAGCGCGCCGGCCTGCCTGCCAGCGCGAGACGTCCAGTAGGGCACGAGGCGCACCTTCTCCCAGGCGCTAGCGGGCAAGCGCGCGCTCAGATTCCAGATGCCGTTGGGCACCGCTGCCCGCCCGATCCCATGAATCAATCCTGCGCGATAGACGCGTTCGTGCGCGGCCTTGTCCGTTGTGAGACGTTCACAGCACCGGGCGGCCGTTGCCGCGACCGCGCGCGAGAAGCCGGTCATCCAGGGCAGCTTGAGGTCGATGACGTCGGCGATCAACTCCGCCGACGTTGCCTGCTGCATGGGCGAGGTCGTCAGCGCAGCGTCGAGCGCGGCGAGTGACGCATGTTCCAGTTCCGCGAGCCAAAGGGGCGCACTGCGCTGCGCGGTCTCGACGAGCCGCAGTGGATAGCGCGTGTCGGCGCGTTGCGCGATGAGACCGAGCGCCTGCTCGACACCGTAAGTGCGGCTGAAAATCTCCAGATCTCCGGCAAGCGCGACGACGAACACCGGCATCGGCACGGCTTCGCGTGCAAGATGCGCGGGCACACCGTTGCCGTCCCACATTTCGAAGATATGACGCAACGCCGTTTCGGTTGCGAGCGGGAGGCCCAGCATGCGCGCCACTTCGCCCGCCACTTCGCAGTGGGTCTGCGCGAGCGGCGTGAGCACCGCCGCGGCACCGCCACGCGAGTCGAGTGGCGCGACCCAGTCTGTGCGGCCGTCCAGCATCGAGACGCGGCTTTGGATGTCGTCGCCGAAAACGTCGGCGAAGCCCGCCGCGTTTGCCGTGCATCCCGACCAGCGCAGCAGCGACGTCTCCCGCACGGTATCGATCGTCGACGCGTCGAGCCGGGCGGCTTGCGCGAGGCGCGCCGCGAGCCATGCGGTGCGCGGCGAATGATCGGTGGGCTGGCCCATGCTCAGATCGCCGATGAAGGCGAGTGCTTTCACGGCATCGAACACGCGCAGCGGGAAAAGGCCAGCTTGGTCGTCGGTCATCGGCATGGGAGGCAGGGCGCACGTCAGGCGTTCGATCACTATACGTCACAACGCCATTCGACCCCGCGAGGGTCGGTCATTCGACCGATGCCGCAAAAACGAGGCGAGTGCGATCCTTTGCACCGTTGTCACGAACTGTTCAGGAGTTGCCATGGCTGATCGACACGCAGATATCACGCTCACTCGCGAAGCGAGCTGGCTCAAGCAGTATTACTTTGTGCGGACCGCGTTTTCCGCCGCCTGGGTCGCACTGGCATTCTCGCTCGGCCAGCATTCGCCGGCCAGAATCGCGGCGCTGCTCGTCGTCTATCCGGCGTGGGATGCCGTGGCCAACTATCTCGACATGTTGCGCAGCGGCGGGGCGGAGGAAAACCGTACACAGGTCGTCAACGTCGGCATCAGCATCTTGACGACGGTCGCCGTGATGGTGGCGTTGAAGCTGGGCGCGCACGGGGTGCTGGGCGTGTTTGGCGTGTGGGCCATTCTTGCCGGGTTGCTTCAGCTCGGCACCGCCGTGCGTCGCTGGAAACGCTTCGGCGCGCAATGGGCGATGATACTAAGCGGTGCTCAATCGGCATTGGCAGGGGTGTTTTTCATCGTGCAGGGCGGCGCGCCTCTGGCCTCTGCGATCGACAAAGTGGCGGGCTATGCAGCGGTCGGCGCCGTCTACTTTCTGATCTCTGCCTTGTGGCTTTCGGCTGGCCAGCTGCGCAGCAAGATGGCCAGAACGTCTTGATGCGCCGGCGCAGCTGGCGTGTTGCCTGAATAAATCATCGGTGCGTTCTCCTGCAGAGGTTCAACGACGAAGTCATGCGATTTCTGCGCGCGCCGAGCTGACGCTGGTCGCGCGTGCAGCGAGCATGGCGGCTAGAGATCCAGCGTCACGCCGCCCGCTGCCGGATGCCCGATGCAGATCAGCGCGTACCCCGGCTCGGCGTCGAACTCGGGCGGTTCGTCGTATTCCACGCTGCCATCGAGCACGCGCGTGGCGCAGGTCCCGCACATGCCGGAGCGGCAGCTGGACACCGCGTCGGTGCCGCAGCGCTCTGCGGTTTCGAGCAGCGAGCCCTGCTGCGGCTGCCATTGCACCGTTTGCGCCGTGCGGGCGAAGGTCACCGGTCTGGCTGGCGTTGCCTCGCTCGCAACGGGCGCGTGATCGGGCGCACGCTTCAGGCTCGATGGCCCGAACGCCTCGAAACGGATCCGCTCGTCCGCAATATTCAGCGCGCGCAGCCCCTGGTACAGATCGCGCATGAACGCTTCGGGGCCGCACAGATAGAAGTCGTAGTCGTCGAACGGCAGGAAGCGACGCAACGCATCGATGTTCACGCGGCCCGCGAGCCGGTCTTCATCGGGCGAGTCGTGCTGCGCGGCGCTGTCGTACAGATGCACTGAGACGTTCGGATGCGCGCGTTCGATCTCCCGCAGCGCCGCTGCGAACGGCCTTTCGTGCTCGCCGCGCGTCCCATGAAACACGTGTATGCGGCGTTGCGGTTCGAGCGTGAGCGCCGCGTCGAGCATCGCCAGCATCGGCGTGATGCCGATGCCTGCCGCCGCCAGCACAATCGCGCGCGGGCTGCGTGCATCGAGCGTGAACGATCCGCGCGGCGCCAGCGTGTCGATCAGCGCGCCGATGCGTGCGTGTTCATGCAGCCGGCGCGACGCCGCGCCGTCGCGCTTCACGCTGATCCGGTAGCGCGCCGGATGCGCGGCATCGTGCGCCGCGGAGAGCGTATAGGTGCGCATGAGCGGCTTGTCCGAGCCAGGCATGGCGATGCGCAGCGGAAGGTACTGTCCCGCTTCGAACGGGGCGAGTGGTTCGCCGTCCACCGCTTCGAAATGGAACGAGCGGATCGTCGGAGACTCGTCGCGCACCTCGGCGACGCGCAGCGTGCGCCACGGGCGCGTGTCGGCGTTCTTCGGTGCAGCGGCTGGCGAGGATTCCGTCGAAGCCTGCGCGAACTGCGGCGCATAGTCGACCGCCGACCACCGCAACGGCAACGCGTCCCGCACGCGGCGCACTGCAGCCACATGAAAGCGCACCAGCCGCTGTGCCAGCGGGAATTGCGCGATTTCGGCACCGTCCCAGATCACCTCGCCGCGTACCGCCAGATACAACAGATCGCCGCGCGCAAAGTCGACGAACAGCAATCCCGCGCGCGGATCGCGCAGCAGGTTGCCGATCGTGTTGAAAAACTTGTTGCCGCTGAAGTCGGGCGCAGTCAGCGTGCGCGCGTCGTCGATCCGCACGAAGCCCGGCATGCCGCCGCGGTGCGACACGTCGGCGCCGCCCGCCGCTCCCGCTGCATCGTCGAGATTGGCGGTGGCGATGAAAAATACGTCGGCGTGCGCGATCAGCGCGCGGTCTTCCTCCGAGAGTGCGTCCGCACGTTCGACTGTGGCGCGTGCTGGCGCATTGCCGGCGAAAGCCGGTTCCCGTCCATTGATGTACTTCGCGCAGTTGCCAAAGCTCTGCTCGACGGCGAGCGTCACCACGCCGCCATCGACTGCTTCGATCACGCCATTCACGCGGTTGCGCCGCCGCGTATGCGGTTGGATGCCGAGCCCGCCGATACGCGCGCCCGGCGCCCAGCTCCCTTCGAGCGGATCGCCCGGCAGCGCGCCGCCGTCGATGCGCAGCGTGCGGCTGTCCGGCGTCGACACGAAGCCCGCCGTGTTCGCACGCAGCGTGGCCCAGGGCTGACCGTTTGCGTCGACGCCGCCGAACACCATGAACGGCAGCATCGCGAAGAACGCGCGATGCTGATCCGGCATGTAGTCGCGGATGCCGCGCGAGCCGTTTTCGAGCGCAACGTCGGCCACGCCCGCGCGCAATTGGGCCTCGCGCTCGCCGTCGTGAAACGGCCCGGCGGCGCGGTACGGATTCAGTTCGGGGAGAGCGGTCATGACGGTCTCGGGTTGGCGGCGCGCAGGTGCCGTTCAGGCGGCGAGCAGGCCCGCTTTCGTCGATGGCATCGGCACGAAGCCCGGCAACGCGGCCACGCGGTCGAGCCATGCGCGCAGATGCGGATACGGCTCCAGCGACACGCCGCCTTCCGGTGCATGCGCGATGTAGGTATGCGCGGCAATATCGGCGATGGTCACGTGCTCGCCCGCGGCGAACGGCTTGTGCGCGAGTTCGGCATCGAGCAGCGGCAGCAGCGTTTGCGCGATTTGCTGGGCACGCGCCAGATCGAGATCGCGCTTGAATACATGGACGAGGCGTGCGGCGCACGGGCCGAACGCGATCGGACCGGCTGCGAGCGACAACCAGCGTTGCACGGCAGCCGCACCGAGCGGGTCGTCGGGCAGCCACGACGGATCGCCGTAACGCTTCGCCAGATAGACGAGAATCGCGTTCGAATCGAACAACACCGTGTCGCCGTCGACGATGGTCGGGACCTGGCCGAAGGGATTGAGCTTCAAATACTCGGGCTGGCGGTGTTCGCCTGCGGCGAGATCCACCGGCACGATCTCGAACGGCAGGTCCAGCATGGACAGGAACAGCCGGACGCGGTGTCCGTGGCCGGATAGCAGCATGGTGTACAAGCGGATCGGCGTGGCGGGACGGGCAGCGGGCATCGCATTCTCCATAACGAAAGCGCCTCGGGATGAAGCGTCAGTGAGCGTTCAGAATAGGCAATGGCTGCGCGCGCGAGAAGACTGCTAAGCTTGCATTCATTTTCTATCGAAAGTGGACAATCGCCGATGACCGACGTACGCGACGTGAATCTGAACCGGCTGGCGGTGTTCGTCGCCGTGGTCGAAGCGGGCTCGCTGACCGCCGCGGCCGAGCGGCTCGGCATCGCCAAGACGATGGTCAGCGCGCACATGCAGCGCCTCGAACGCGAGATCGGCGCGAGCCTGATCACGCGCACCACGCGTCAGCTCTCCGTGACCGATGCAGGCCGCGCGTTCTACGACGCCAGCTGCCGTATCCTGCAGATGACGGAAGAGGCGCTCGCGGCCGTCTCGGACGAGGCCACGCCCGCGCGCGGCGCCCTGCGGGTGAGCGCGCCTGTCGACTACGGCGCGCAGATCGTCGCGCCCGCGCTCGTCGATCTGCGCGCCGTCTATCCGGAACTCGACATCGAACTGGTTTGCGCCGATCACTACGTCGACCTGATCGGCGAGGGGATCGATCTGGCCGTGCGGCTCGGCAATCTGCCGGACTCGAACTACCGCACGGTGAAACTCGGCAGCTACGTGCGCTGGCTGGTCGCGAGCCCCGCGTTCGTTGCGCGGCACGGCATGCCGAGGTCGCTGAACGGATTGGCGTCCTTGCCGCATATCGCGATGAGCGTGCTGCGGCATCCGTCGACGCTCGAGTTGACGCGCGAAGCCGGGCGCCTCGCGACGGGCCGCGTCAGCCACGACAAAGCCGTGCGCCGCGTGCGCTGCGTGAATGCGCTGAGTGTGAACACGGCGACGTCCGCGCGCGCGGCGGTCCTCGCAGGTGGCGGCTTCGCCGCGCTGACCGACTTCTCGACCCGCGCGGATCTTGCGTCCGGCGCGCTGGTCCGCTTGCTGCCCGAATGGTCCGGGGTGCCTTTGAGCGTGCAGGCCGTGTTCGCGCCGACGAGCTACCCGTCGGGCAAGGTGCGCGCCGTCATCGAGGCGTTGAAGGCGAGGATCGCGAACAGTGCCGCGTAAGCGTCGCTGGCACGCTTCCGTGCGTGACATTGAACATGCGTCGCGAGATCAGCCTGGCGGCAAAAAACGATCCTCGACGAAGAGCCGCCGGCGAGCCTCTTCGTCCGATGGCGTCTCCGGGCCGAGCCCCGGCAGATCGGGTGCGCGATCGGGCTCCATGGCGAAACACGGCAGGATGCGGGCGCGGCGCTCGTCGGCGCTCGCGCCGCGTTCGTACAGCAGCTGGGTGAGCCAGTCCAGTACGCGGTGCAGGGCGCCGTAATAGCGATCGTGCTCGAAGGCGTACGCGTGCGCGGCGGCTTCCCAGTCATCGTTGGCGAGCAGACGGTCAAGCAGCACCCTGACGTCACGCAGCGTCAACGACAGCCCGCATCCCCATGACGGGTCGCTGGCCGCCGCTGCATCGCCGATCAGCACCACGCTGCCGATGCAGGGATGCTCGACCCAGATGTCCGCGCCGGGATACGCCGCGAGCGGGCCAACGACACTCGCGCGTTCGAACCAGTCGCGCGGCACGCCCGTGTCGACGCAGGCGTCGAGGAACTCGCGGACATGCCCGCTACCGCTGATGGGGTGCGCGCGCTGCCCGACCCACGAGACGAAGTACGACCGGAACCGCTGCTGCCCGATCGGAAAGATCAATGCGGCCTGTCCCAACGCGGGACACTGGAAGTGGTGGACTGAATCTTCCGGCGTATCGAGCCCCTCGTAGAGCACCCCCGCCACGACCAGCCGCCCGGGATCCTGGTTGAGCGTGAAGCCGGCTAATCTGCGCACCGTCGACCGGCGTCCGTCGGCGCCCACCACGAGCCGCGCTTTCACCCGATGGGTACCGCCATCCGAGCGAATCTCGACGACCGGCGGCTTGCCCGGGGCGTCGCCCGGATCGACGCGCACGACCTCGGCGCCGCGCAGCACGATGGCCCCCGAGGATTCGGCCGCGTCGAGCAGCGTGCGCTGCATCGACGGATGATAGAAGTCCAGACACGCGGTGTGCCCGGGGGTGGTCTCCGCGAGGTTGCGGGACTCGGCCGGCACCAGTCCGCTGTAGCGCCGCCAGAACGGGACCACGTGCGCGCCGTCATCGCAGAGCAGCCGGTCGATGCCGAGCGCGCGGGCTTCGACGACACCCCAAGGCATCATGCCCTCGCCGCGCACGCGGTCCCTGAACGCCGTCTCGCGTTCGACGATGAGCGTGCGCACGCCGGCGCCTGCCAGTGCACGGCCAAGCGTTGCGCCGCCGAGACCGCCGCCCGCGATCACGATGTCGTAGCTGCCCTGAGTCATTTGAAAACCTCCACGCCATGGCGGCGAGGCGAACCCGGACGTCAGCAAACTGACGGCGCATGAAGCGCGTGAGCGTGCGTGTCGAGAGGCGCGCGGATAGCGCTATTATGCGACGCGCATACGCTGTGGAGGCAAGATTCGCTGTTCGGAATGCGAGGCGCCAGAGAAAACAGGCGGTGTCCCGCCAGTGTCGTTACACGCCGAAAGATCTACGCGCTGTTGCCGTCACGAACGCGGCGGGACACGAAACCAGGTGATTGCCACGATCAGCAGGAATCCTGCATAAGCTGTCGCGAATACCCAGCCGGGCAAGTCGTAGTACAGCAAGTCGCTGACCCAGCGCTGGATGAAGCCCTGCGGCCCGGCGTGCCCGGTACGCAGCCAGTCCTCGAGCACCGTGAGGGGACACGGGATGTCGAGGACGGCAAGAAGCGCGACGAGCCCTATCGCTAGGAGATGCGTGAGCCGGAACACGCGGTTGCGCACCCAACCGCGCTCGAGCCAGGCGCCCACCCAGATCGCGACCAGGCCGCCGACGATGAAGAGTACGACCAGTGCATGTAGTACGAGAACGGTATTGGCCAGCCAGTCCATGACGATGCTCGCAGTTGCACGCGCCCTGCGTTCTGGCTTTGATGATACGTCTTCAGAGGTCGATAGGCCGGGGAAGGGCTCCCGCGTTTGGCGTCGTCGCGGTTGCCGTAAACGGCGAGTCGAAGGCCGCGTCTTCGACTTCAGGATTCACGAGGTCGTTGTCGCGCCTCGTCTGTTCGGTCCAGATCTGGCTATCGGGAAACCAGAAGGCGTTGTTGCGGGGCGGCACGACGAGCCTCACCCGCAGCGACGGATTGAAGATCTTCGACCACGCCGAGAGATAGGAGGGCGTCTTGATCAAATGGCCGCAGTTTGCGAGTAGCAGGCTCGCGACCAGGGCTTCGCGGCCGATGGCGAGTCCGGGATGTCCGCTGAAGTGCACGGGCTTCTCGCCGCTCGCGAGCAGCGTGGCAGGCGCGACGTTGACGGGCACGGCGAAGCCCCACTTCTGGAAGAAGTCGAGGAAGGCCTGCTCGTCGCTGGAGACGAAGATGTTCGTGAGCCGGTGATCGTCCGCAAGGGTTCTCTCGACCATGCGGCAAAACCCACTCCAGTCGATCGTATGGGCCTCGAACTTTTTGTCCGTGCCGCGAAAATGGACGCCCAGCGTCGAGGCGCCAATCTCGAGCCGCTCGCTGATGCGCGCGACTTCCTGCCGGATCGCTTCGCCTGGCCGAAAGTTCGACAGGAATACCGTACTTGCCCGCGCGAGCCCGAGGCCGGCTTCGTAACGGCGAAAGCCCAGATCGCCGAGATCGCGCACGATCGACGTTCGCAAACCCGCCCTCGCGTCGTCCGGCAGGGCGGACGGTGCGAGGTTTTCAAAGTATTCGGCTAGCCAGTCGATTTTGCCTTGCGCGTCGCCATAGCTGCCGCCGCGCGCCGAAATAACGGGCGTCAAATGCTTTTCGTCGCAGTACAGGAGGATGCACAGGACGATCTGCATGACGGAAAAGAAGCCCGAATTTGCGCGAATCTCTATGACGAAGTGGCCACGGTTGAGGCGCTGCTTCGCATGCAGGGACAGGCGGGCGGGCGTATTGAGCGCGTTCTTGAAGTCTTCGCTGCGTCGCACCTGTCTTGCGAACTCGATAAAGTTTCTGAACATGCCATGTCCCTTCGACCCAGCAAACGGGGAATACCTTTCGGGCAGAGCGCCGCCGCTTCCTGTTCGCAGGCGAGCGGGGCGCTCACGGTAGATTCCGTCGACGGATTCGCGATTGACTGCGTTAGCAACGATTGGGGGATCAGACGTATGTTTTCCGACGATAGCTTGCTCGTCGCGCACGCTTGGGCAGGCTGGTTATTTGGCATCCTAAGCGGTTGAAGCATTCTAGGATGTCATGTTTACGCCTTGATTAACCTGAGGATTAAGTGACATCCCCAATGCCAGTGATCGCTCGCGCGACTAGCCGAACGGCCTGAGCTGCGAATCCGGCACGTCGACGCGCAGGTTTTCCATCAGCACCGTTTCGATCGGCTCGCGTGACTCGCTCTCGCTCACGACCTTGATGGGCAGCTCATGGCTCAAATCGAACCATAACTCATAACGGAACACGCCGCTCACGAAGTGCCCGGGCCGGCACGTCACGATCACATGCGCCGCCTGGTGCGCGCCGATCGTTTCGGCGCCGACGACCTGGGTGTCCCCATGCTCCTGCAGCGCACGGACATTGACCAGCAGCGCGCCGAGATCGGACTCGTCGACGCGATGACCCTGCGGGCCCTGAATCATGTGATTGTCGGGACTCAGCGTGAGCCTCGGAAACGTGTCGATACCGAACGGCCAGAGCTTGACCTTGCCCGATTCCGGGTTGAAGGTGAGCGTCGCGCCGCCGTGCGGCCGGATGAAGTCCATCCGGACGAAGCCGGGCTTTCGGTAGCCATAGAGCACCTCGACCGTTTCCGCTCCCGCCGATGTCGATTTCAACGTGACCTCATAGTTTGCGAGCGCATCGAAGCGTGCCTGTGCGACGGCCACGAAATCCCGGTCTGGGAGCGTCATTGCCCCCTCCTATACTCGAATGTGGAAGATGAGTCATTCTGGAGCACGGCTTCGCATCGCGCAATGCAGGCTCGGCCCTGGCGCGGACAAGGAGGAAACGTACGATGGCGGAATTCCGTCTGACCACCTTGTGGTGCATCGAGGCGCCGGTGCAGCCGGTATGGGACGCGATCCACGATGCGATGAACTGGCCGAGGTGGTGGAAGAACGTCGAAGCGGTACGCGAGTTGCGGGCGGGCGAGACCGACGGGCTCGGTGCCGTGCATCGTTACACGTGGAAAGGCGTGCTGCCTTATCGCGTGATCATCGACGTGCGTGTCACGCGCGTCGCGCCGCTCATCGCCCTCGAGGGCGAGGCCAGCGGCGCGCTGGAGGGCGTGGGGCGCTGGCAGTTCGCGGCCGACGGCGGCCGCACGGTGGTGCGCTACGATTGGCACGTCAGGACGGCCAGTGCGTGGATGAGCGCGGTCGCACTCGCGCCCCTCGCGCGGCTGGTATTCCGCTGGAATCACGATTCGATCATGCGCGAAGGCGGCCTGGCGCTTGCGCGCCTGCTCGATGCACGGTTGGTCGACTGCAGCGGCAAACCGCGATAAGTGCAACAATCGAATTCGTCAGTGCGCTTGCACACGCTTTCTGCAAGATTTCTGCGAGACGGAGGTGTTATGAACAGTCCCCACCGCTTACTTGTCGTGCATGGGAGGCAACATGACTGAGATCGAGAAGGAGCCCGTCGTCGCCGTGCTGAACAAGATCCTCGAATCCGAGCTGGCGGGCGTTGTGCGCTACACGCACTATTCGTTCCTGGTGTTCGGCTTCGGCCGCATTCCGATCGTCTCGTGGCTGCGGCAGCAGGCGGACGAGTCGCTCCTGCATGCGCAGCAGGCTGGCGAATGGATCACGACGCTCGGCGCGTATCCGTCGCTCGCCATCGGTCCGCTGCTCGATTCCCATACCTTCGATATCGGGGCCATCCTGCGCGAATCGCTCGAGGCCGAACAGATCGCGCTCGGCCTTTACCGCGAGCTGCTTTCGCTCGTGGCAGACCGCTCGGTTGCGCTCGAGGAGTACGCGCGCCAGATGATCCAGGTCGAGGAGCTGCACGCGGGCGAGGTCGACAAGATGCTGCGCCGTCCGGGCACGACCGCGACGTCGCCGCAGCAGGACATGGGGCCCGCCTGACTGGCGCTGCGTTTGGTTCGACATGATGCTGACGCTCGCCAACGTATCGAAGCACTATGACGGCACCACGCCGCGCAACGTGCTGCGCGGCGTGAATCTCGAGCTGCGCTCGGGTGAATGCGTCGCAATCATGGGCGAATCGGGCGCCGGAAAATCGACGCTGCTCAATCTCGCGGCCGGGCTCGACCGACCGGACGCGGGACAGATCGTCTTCGACGGACACGACCTCGGTACACTCGACGACGACGCGGCCACCCTGCAGCGCCGCCAGAAGATGGGCTTCGTGTTCCAGGCGTTCCATGTGCTACCGAACCTCTCGGCGGCGCAGAACATCGCGCTGCCGCTGCTCCTGAACGGCATGCGGGCGAAAGACGTGCCGGTGCGCGTGTCGTCCGTGCTGCAGGCCGTCGGGCTCGGCGGGCGCGAGCGCGCGCTGCCGCGCGAATTGTCGGGCGGCGAGTTGCAGCGAGTGGCGATCGCGCGCGCGCTCGTGCATCAGCCGCGTCTTGTGCTGGCCGACGAGCCCACCGGCAATCTCGATCACGACACGGCGACGCGCATTCTCGCGCTGCTGCGCGAACTGGCGCAGAAGAACGGCGCGGGCGTGCTGCTCGCGACGCACTCGACCGCCGTGGCGGCTGCCGCCGACCGCGTGCTGCGGCTCACGCCCGCCGGGCTCGAGCCGTACGCGCCCGGCGCCGGCGGCGCGTAGGCGATGCGCTGGTTCGGCGCCGTGGGTTCATCGCGCGACGCTGCTGCATCGCGTTGCCCGGGCGATCGCATGCCCGCTGGCGGCGTCGGCGCGGCGCTCATCGCCGGTGAAATGCGCGCGCATCCGCTGCGCACGCTGATCGGCATTCTCGCGATCGCGGCGGGCGTCGCGATGGGCTACGCCGTGCAGTTGATCAATCGCGCGGCGCTCAACGAGCTGTCGGCCACCGTCAACTCGCTGATGGGCAACGCCGATATCGAATTGCGCGGCCCGCGCGCGGGCTTCGATGAAGCGCTCTACCCGCGCATTGCCCGCTTGCCCGAGGTTGCCGCGGCCAGCCCGGTGGTCGAGGTCGACGCGCGCGTGGCGGGGCGCGACGAGTCGTTGAAGCTGCTCGGCGTCGATGTGTTTCGCGCAGGGTATGTCACGCCGAATCTCGTCGGACGCGTGGAGCGGGCCGATCGCACGAACGGCGCGAGCGGCACGCATGGCACGCATGGCGCGAATGGCGCGAAGGCCGCCACGCTCGATCTGCTCGATCCCGACACCGTATTTCTCTCGCCTGCCGCGCTAAGCTGGCTCGCGCTCAAGCCCGGCGACTCGCTCATGGTGCAGGTCGGGCTCGCTTCGGTCGCGCTGCGTGTCGCGGGCGTGTTGCCCGCATCGGGTGATGCGGTGCGCGTCGGCGTGATGGACATCGGCGCCGCGCAATGGCGCTTGCAGCGGCTCGGCACGCTCGAGCGCATCGACATCAAGCTCATGCCTGGCGTCGATGCCGAAGTGTTCGCGCATTCGCTCGCGTCGCGCCTGCCCGCGGGTGTCGCCGCCGTCACGCCGGGCGACAACGCCCAGCGCACCTCGATGCTCTCGCGTGCGTATCGCGCGAATCTCAACGTGCTCGCGCTCGTTGCGCTG
This sequence comes from Paraburkholderia sp. EG287B, assembly GCF_040965595.1. NCBI lineage: Bacteria > Pseudomonadati > Pseudomonadota > Betaproteobacteria > Burkholderiales > Burkholderiaceae > Paraburkholderia > Paraburkholderia sp. EG287B. Next base: position 182,543 of record NZ_JBFRCG010000006.1, on the reverse strand, counting down.
TTCACGGGGGCGTTCCTCGTCTTCACGATGCAGGCGCTCGCCGTACTGCGGCGCCGTGCGCAGTTTGCGCTGTTGCGCGCAATCGGCGTGACGCAGCGTGGCGTGCTGTGGCTCGTCGTCTCCGAGGGCGCGATTCTCGGCGTGCTCGGCGCGGCGGCGGGCCTCGCCATCGGCTTCGCGCTCGCGGCCGCCGTGCTGCGCTATGCGGGCGGCGATCTGGGCGGGGGCTATTTCGAAGGGGTGCAGCCGCGCGTGCATTTCGATGCGATGCCCGCGGCGATATTCTTTGCGCTGGGGATGGCCGCGTCGGTGCTCGGCAGTCTCGCGCCGGCGCTCGAAGCCGCGAAGGCGCGACCCGCGCGGGCGCTGAAGGCGGGCGACGAGGAAGCGCCGGCCGCCCGGCTGCGTACGAAGCGCACGGTCACGGCGGCGCTGCTCGCGATCGCGGCCGGGCTCGTCACCGCGCTATTGCCGCCCGTGGCCGGCTTGCCGGTGTTCGGCTATGTTTCCATCGCGCTGTTGTTGCTGGGCGGCGTGCTGGCGATGCCGGCGCTCGCGCGCGCCATATTCGCCGTGCTGCCGCGCTCGAATCATGCCTTGCCGCAGCTCGTGCTGGCGCAGCTCGCCAACGCGCCCGGCCGCGCGACGATTGGGCTCGCGGGCATCGTCACGAGCTTCAGCCTGATGACGGCGATGGCGATCATGGTGTCGAGTTTTCGCGTGGCGGTCGACGACTGGCTGCAGTTGCTGCTGCCCGCGCCGCTCTATCTGCGCGCTTCGCCGGGCGGCGATAGCGCGTTTCTTTCGCCTGGCGATCAGGCGGTCATCGCCGCCACGCCCGGCATCGCGCGCGCCGAGTTTCTGCGCGCGACGCAAATCTCGCTCGACGCTCGCCTGCCGCCCGTGAGCCTGCTCGCGCGGCCCATCGATGCGCGTAACCCCGCCGCGCGCCTGCCGCTGACGACGGCGCCCCGTGTGCCTCAAGCCGGCGAGCCGCCGCCGGTGTGGATCAGCGAGGCGGCTGCCGATCTGTACGGGATGCACACGGGCCAGCGCATCACGCTGCCGCTGGCGGGCCAGCGCTTGCCGTTCACGGTGGCCGGCATCTGGCGCGACTATGCACGCCAGTTCGGCGCCATCGTGATCGACGCGAGCGACTATCGACGGCTGACTCGCGACACACGCGTGAGCGATGCCGCCTTGTGGCTCGACGCGGGCGTGGCGCCGGCGCAAGCGATGGCACGCTTGCGCGAGAGCGTGCACGGCGGGCAGCGTCTCGAGTTCGCGCAGCCCGGCGAGATCCGCGCGGCGAGCCTGCGGATCTTCGACCGCAGCTTCGCCGTGACGTATCTGCTGGAAGCGGTGGCGGTGATCATCGGTCTGTTCGGCGTCGGCGCGAGCTTCGGGTCGCAGGCGCTTGCCCGCACGCGCGAGTTCGGCATGCTGCGGCATATCGGCGTGACGCGCCGCCAGATCGCGCTCATGCTCGCGATGGAGGGCGCGCTCGTTGCGCTGCTCGGCGTGCTTGCCGGCTTGACGCTGGGCCTGAGTCTCGCGATGGTGCTCGTGCATGTCGTCAACCCGCAGTCGTTTCACTGGACGATGAGCGTGCATATGCCGTGGGGACTGCTGGCCGCGCTGGCTTCTGCAGTCGTCGTGGCCGCCGCGCTCACGGCGCTCCTGAGTTCGCGCGCCGCGATGTCGGTCGATGCAGTGCGCGCCGTGCGCGACGACTGGTGACGCGATGAGACGGCGCATGTTCCTCTTATCGCCGCTCGCCGCGCTGTCGCCAGGCGCTGCGTGGGCGCGCATGCCGGACTATCCCGCGGTGACGAGCGGACAGCCGCTCGTGTTCCCGCGCGACTATGGCGCGCATTCGAGCTATCGCACCGAATGGTGGTACGTGACCGGCTGGCTGCAAACGGATTCTGACGCGGCCACGGCTACCGATGCATCGCTGGGCTTCGAAGCGACCTTCTTCCGCTCGCGCCCCGCGCTCGACGATGCGAACCCGAGCCGCTTCGCGCCGGATCAACTGCTGTTCGCCAACGTGGCGCTCAGCGATCCGCATGCGGGCAGCCTGCAGCACGACCAGCGCATTGCGCGCCGCGGCTTTGGTCTTGCCGATGCGAGCGAGACGGACACGGCGGTACACATCGACGACTGGTCGCTCGAGCGCAACGCGGACGGCCGCTACCGCCTGAACATCGCCACGCCTGGCTTTGCGTTCGCCTTCACCTTGGCGCAGACGCAGCCGGTGCTCGTCAACGGCGCGGGCGGGTACAGCCGCAAAGGTCCGCTGCCGGACGAAGCGAGCTACTACTACAGCGTACCGTGGCTGCAAGTCGACGGTGTGCTCAAGCGCGGCGATGATTCGAACAGGAACGCCGCGCACGTGCGAGGGCAGGCGTGGCTCGATCACGAATGGTCGTCGGCGCCGCTCGCGGATGGCGCGGTCGGCTGGGACTGGATCGGCATCAACTTCGATGACGGCGGCGCACTGATGGCCTTGCAGATCCGCGACAAGGCCGGCGGCAAGTTCTGGGCAGGCGGCACGCTGCGCGCCGCCGATGGAACCACACATACGCTCACGCCCGATAGCATTCGCTTCACGCCGCTGCGCCAGTGGCGTTCGCCGCATACCGGCGCACGGTATCCGGTGGCGATGCGCGTCGATGCGCAGGACGTGCATCTGACGCTGGTGCCGCTCATGGACGATCAGGAGTTCGACAGCCGCGCGACCACCGGCGCGGTGTACTGGGAGGGCGCGGTGACGGCGTTTGCCGCGGACGCGGCGAGCACGGGCAAGGCAAACACCGCTGCGAAACCCACAGGAAAACCGCTAGGACGCGGCTATCTCGAACTCACGGGCTATGTTCAGCGGCTCCAGCTTTAGCGCGATCAACCCAGCTCGAACGACGTCACCCCGAACACGCGATCGATCGCAATCGCGGGCGCGTTTTTCGTGTACATCCTCGCGGTTTCGAACACGCTCGTCATACCGTGCCGTTCCGCCAGCGCGACGGCCGCAGGGTTCGTTTCCGGTACGTCGAGCACCATGACCTCGCCCGGCATGCTCGCCGCCAGCGCGCGCAAGAGGCCCGTGGCAACGTCCGCATCGTTGGCGAAGAGCGGGCCGATCTTGCAGCCCGCCTCGCAGCGCCGCACGACGCCATAGCCGGCGACGCGGCCCGCGTCGACGGTAGCGAGCGCGACGGCATCCGGCTGCGCGATCCAGGCGCGGAGGAAACGCTCGCGCGCCGCGGGAAAACAGGCGCGATCGTAGGCAAGCAACTGCTCGAACGGCACGTCCGCGGCTGGCCCCGCACACGCGCACCCGATGCCGCTCACGCGCCCCTGATAGCGGATGTTGCGGTACGCGAGCCGGAATCCGGACTTGCCGTAGTTCGCCTGTTGGGCGACGACGCCGTCGAGACCAATGTTACGGTCTCCCAGGTAACGCATGCCGTGCTGCCAGATTCGCATGCCGAAGCCCTTGCCGCGAAATCCGGGTTTCACGATGTAGAGACCGATGAAGCCAAAGCGGTCGTCGTAGGCAATCGCGCACAGGCACGCGACCGGCTCGCCGCGCCAGAGGCCGACGAAGAAACCGTCCGGGTCCGCTTCACGGAAGCAGCGCGGGTCGTGCCACCCGGGGTTCCAGCCCTCTGCGGCTGCCCATTCTACCGACAGGGCCACCTCGTCGGCCGACATGGTGCGTACGATGAAGTCGCCAGATTGATCCATGAAATTCATCCAATGCGCAAGGTCGTGTCGATGCGCGTGCCGCGTTTGATGAAGAGTGTGACTGGCGTTTTTTCGCAGATTTCGGCCAGGCGCGCGCGCCGCGCTTCCTCGAGCGGTCCGCCGACTGCAACGCCGCGGCGGATGTACTGGGTTCCGTCGTGATCCGCATGCAGGCTGACCTCGACGGCGATCGCGGCGGCTGGCCAGGTCTTGCGCTGCATGTACATGCGCAGCGTGGCGGCCGTGCACGCTGCGAGCCCGGAGAGCACGAACGCGAATGGCGCGGGGCCGCGGTCCTGGCCGCCCTCGTGCGGGCCTTCGTCGCCGGTCAGCGGGTGGCGGCCAGCCTCGATGGCGACGACGTAGTTGGGCGCGTCGGCGGCGAGGCTGGCAGTAGCGGTGGCGAGCGGCATGGGTGTAACTCCTCGGGGTGGTGGGGTCTCGCGTGCGATCAGTTTAACGAACGCGGCTGAACCGTCAGTCGAACTGCGCGACGATCGCCTTTGCCCGCTCGACTATGGGGCGATCGACCAGCTTGCCGTCTACGGCGATCGCGCCCGCGCCGCTCTTTGCCACGGCGTCGAGCACGCGCCGTGCCCACGCACAGTCGGCTTCGGTTGGCAAAAAGCCGCGGTTGACCGCTTCCACCTGGCGCGGATGGATGCAGAGCTTTGCGCCCATGCCAAACATTCGGGCGTGGCGCACGTCTTCCTCGAGTGCCGATTCGCTGCCAAGGTCGAGCGTCACACCGTCCACCGGGGCGGGCAGTCTTGCATGGCGGGACTCGATCACCAGTTGCGTGCGCACCGGATCCAACGCCGCGCGGTCGTCGCCCATGCCGGCGTCGGCGCAAAAGTCGAATGAGCCGAACGCGAGGCGCGTAAGCCCGGCCACCGCCGCAATCTCGCGCAACCGCACGACGGCATCGACCGTTTCGATCAGCGCGTAGAGCGCCTGTGATTCGCGCAATGCGGCGCGAATGTGGGCGAGGTCGCTGGCGCGCTCGGCCTTCGGCAACATGATGCCAGCCACGCCTGGCAACGCCGCGAGGCGCAAGTCGTCGTCATGCCAGGGCGTTTGCACGCCGTTCACGCGCACCAGCACGCGAGCATCGACGCCATGCCGTTCGAGCCAGTCGTGCAGCGTGTCTCGCGCCAGCGCTTTCGCCTCGGGCAGCACCGCGTCTTCGAGATCGAAAATCACGCGGCCGGCGCCGCTCGCGAGTGCCTTGTCGAATCGCTCGGCACGCTCGCCGGGCACGAAGAGATAGCTGCTTGCCGCTTTCATTGTGTGTCCTCTGCGCGGGCGCGCTCGTCCGTGAAGATCGTCCGCGCAACGGACGCGCCTTCAGGTCGCGCGCCAGTCGCGCTGAAATGTTTCCAGATAACTGAAGCGCTCGGACGGGTGGATGCTGATCGCCGCTTCCACGACTTCGTCGCGCCGGTTCAGATAGCGCCGGCAAATCCATAGGGCCGGCGAACGGGCCTGCGTGTTGAGCAGACGCGCCTGGTCGGCCGTGACGAGCGTTGCGCGGATTTCCTGCTGTACCGCCGCAATCTGTTCGCCAAACTGCTGCTCGATCAGCGCGTAGATCGGCGTATGGGCATGCCCCTCGACTTCCACCGCGCGAAACGCGGGGTGAATGTAAATGTCGCTGACGCAGATCGGATCGGTCTCGTTTTCGCTTCTGCGCACGCCTTCGAGATGCAGCCAGATCTCGCCGTGACTCGCACGCAGCACCTTTGCGAGCGCGTCGTCCACCTCGACGAGATCGCTATGGAGCAGCGTCAATTCCGTGTCGGCCGTGTACTGGTGCAGGTCGTTCAGTTGGCGCATGACCTGCTGATAGCCGCTCACTGCCTCGCGAGCGAGCACGCGCGTGCCCACGCCCGGCTGCCGGTCGACGAGCCCCATCTGCACGAGTCGGCGCACGGCTTCGCGTACGGTGTGCCGGCTCGCGCCGAACTGCTCGCAGAGGTCGAATTCCGTGGGCAAAAATGCGCCCACGGTGTAGCGTCCGCTGCGGATCTCGTTGATGAGCGTCTGCGCCAGTTGTAGATAACGCGGCTGCTGATTCAGCAAGGGTGTCATACGGTGAACCGGCCGGGCCGGAGGCAAGAGCAATCCTGTCATTGCACCACAGCTTGCCGGCGTAGCCAAGCGATCGTGTCGTCCTCGAAACCGGCCTCGCGCAGTACCTCATCGGTGTGCTCGCCCATGCGCGGCGCGGCGCGCATGGGCAAATCTTCGTCGATACGCACCGGCGAAGCCACGCCCTTGATCGGCCCGTGCTCGGGGTGCTCGAATGCCACCACGCGCGCCTGCTCGGCCACGAACGGGTTCTCGAGCGCCTGCGCCACGTCGTACACGGGCGCGGCCGGCACCTTGCCCGCGAAGCGCTCCATCCACGTTGACGTGTCGGCGCTCATGAGCACGTCGTCCAGTTCGCGGCGCACGCGGTTGCGATGCTTCAGGCGCGCCGCGTAGTTGCACAGCTCCGGGTCGTCGATCCATTCTGGCTTGCCCACCACGTTTGCGAGCACGCCCCAGAACTTCTCCTTGTTGCACATGAGGAAAATCCAGCCGTCACGCGTGCGGTAGAGCTCGCTGGGTGTGAGCGACGGGTGGCTCGAACGCGGCTCCCGCTTCGTCATATGGCCGCCGTTGAGATACCAGGTCGCCACATAGGCGAGGTTGTGCAGCGCGACGTCAAAGAGGCTCACGTCCACGTCGCGGCCGCGCCCGCTCTGGCGCGCCTCGACGATGCCCGCGAGCAGTGCCATCGCCGCCGTGGTGCCCGTCATCAGGTCGATGATCGAGAGGCCGAAACGCGCAGGCGGGCCGTCGGGCTCGCCGGTCAGCGAGAGATAGCCCGCTTCGGCCTGCATCAGATAATCGTAGCCCGGCCACGCCTTGCGCGACCCGGTGCGCCCATATGCGGAGAGATGTGCGCAGACGATGGCGGGATTGGCGCGCGAAAGGGCGGCGTAATCGAGCCCGAGGCTGGCGGGCAGATCGCCGCGCAGGTTGTCGAACACGGCGTCGGCCTTTTCCACCAGCTTGAGCAATATTTCCTTGCCCTCGCGGCTTTTGAGGTCCAGCGCCATGCTGCGCTTGTTGCGATTGAACGCCTCATAAAAATGGCTGTCGCCGGGGCCGAAATAGTGCGGGCCAACCGCACGGCCGACGTCGCCCCCGTCTTTCGCGTTTTCGATCTTGATCACGTCCGCGCCGAGATCGGCGAGATGCTGGGTGGCGAACGGCCCCGCGCCGTACTGCTCGACGGCAATGATGCGGAGTCCAGAAAGTGGCAGGCTCATACCGGGCTCCTTTCGATCAGCTGTTTGGCGATGATGATGCGCTGTAGTTCGTTCGTACCTTCTCCGATCACGAGCAATGGCGCGTCGCGATACAGGCGCTCGATATCGAATTCCTTCGAATAGCCGTACGCGCCGTGTATGCGCATCGCCTCCGTGCTGTTCTCCACGCCCGCTTCCGTAGCGAAATACTTCGCCATGCCGGCTTCCATGTCGCAGCGCTCGCCGCGATCGTAAGCCTGTGCCGCCGCATCGACGAGCAGGCGCGCCGCGTGAACACGTGTGGCCATTTCACCGAGCTTCAGTTGAATCGCCTGATGCTCGCAGATCGGTTTGCCGAACGTCTTGCGCATCTGGCTGTACGCCACCGAAGCATCGAGCGCGGCGACCGCGATGCCAAGGCCACGCGCGGCTACGTTGATGCGTCCCAGTTCGAGGCCGCCAAGTATTTGCTGCAGACCGCGGCCTGGCGCGCCACCGATCAAGCGATCGGCCGGCACGCGGTAGCCGTCGAAATTGAGTTCACAAGTGTCGATGCCCTTGTAGCCGAGTTTTTCGAGCTTGCGGCTCACTTCGAAGCCCGGTCCTTTCTCGGCGATCAGCAGGCTCATGCCTTTGTGCCGGGGCTGCGCGGCCAGGTCGGTTTTCACGAGCAGCACGAGGCAATTGCCATAGAGGCTGTTGGTGATCCACGTCTTCGCGCCATTCACCACGTAGTGGTCGCCTTCGAGCCTGGCGGTCGTGCGGATCGCCTGCAAGTCGGTACCACAATCGGGCTCGGTGAGGCCAATGCCGCCGCGCAACTCGCCCGTGGCGAAACGCGGCAGGAACTGCGCCTTTTGCTCTTGCGTGCCGTTGCGCTGCACCGTCATCGCCATGATCAGATGCGAATTGACGATCCCGCTCAGCGACATCCACACCGCCGACATGCGCTCCACGATGCGCGCATAGGTTCGCGCAGAGAGACCGAGGCCGCCGTACGCGGGATCGATCAGGCATCCAAACAAGCCCATTTCCTTCATTTGCTCGACGATCTCGGCCGGATATTCGTCGGCCTTTTCGAGCGCGTGCACATAGGGCTTCACCTCGGTCTTCAGGAAACGGTCCAGCATGTCGAGGATCAGCGTGTCGTCTTCGCCCTGATCCAGCACGTTGTCTTCCACTTGAGACATATCACTTCTCCGAACTACGAATTGATCTGGTTTGCGCTGTGTTTTAAACCGCCTCGCCAAGCACTGCGTGCCAGGCGCCGGGCGGCAACGTGTCGAGCGCGAGCACGGTTTCGCGAATCTTCTCCACGCGAGCGCCGGGCAGCGCGCGGCACGCATTCGCACGATACTTCGCGACGATCTCCTCGTTGCTGAGCGGCCGGCCGGCGCTGCCGCGGTGAACGGCCTCACGGTGCGAGAGCGTTTCGCCGCTCGTCAGCTCGAGGCATACCTCGCCGGTGTAGTGGCGCGGAAACGTGCTGTCGGGATCGATTTCGTATTCGACCTTGGCCGCGAGCGCCAGCACGGCATCGTCGCGCAGTGCCGAGGGTTCCAGTTCGTCGAGCGTGAAGCGCCCCTTCACCAGGGCGCTCGCTGTGACGTAAGGCACGCTGAATTGCGCGTCGTACGCGTTGGCCGGACGGCGCTTGTTCGCCACTGGCTCGCACACCACCTTCACGACGCCCTCGGGCACCTTCACGCGAATGCGTCCAATTCTGTCGATCAGTTCGGTCAGCCGATAACCGCGCTCCTGCCATTCATGATGCAGCGCGGACCCTGCGTCGGCGAATGCGTGCGTGAAATGGCAGGCCGGAACGGGCTTGATGGCGACCTCCTCGATTTCCCATTTCTCGCCGAGCCCAACGGTGGCGAGTGACAGATCGGCGTTGCCGCGCTGCTCGCCTAGATAGCTGGAAAAGAGGCCGAAGCGCCCCTCATAAGGCGCCGATGCGCCGACATACCCGCGCGACGCGAGTGCGGCCGCCGTAAACGCTGACTGCGCCGCCCAGCCCGGATGCATACGCTTGGTCCATGCGCCGTCCTGGAGGAATTCGAGGCTGCCGCTCGCCATGGAAAGCGCGATGCCTTGCGCCATCTGGGCCTGCTGGCGCGTAAGGCCTAGCAAACGCGCCGCCGCCAGTGCGCATCCGAAGATGCCGACCACGCCAGTCGGATGAAAACCGACCTGATGGAAGCCGCTTTGCGCTACTGAGCCGATACGCGTCGCGGCCTCCATGCCCGCGATATAGGCGGCGAGCGTTTGCGCGCCGTCGAGCGGCCGTCCATCCGTCACGCCGAATACGCAGGGCAGAAGGCTCGCAGTGGCGTGTATCACCCCACGCGAATGGGTATCGTCAAAATCGAGGCCGTGCGCCAGCACGCCGTTCATCACCATGGCGTCGCGCGCCGTGAGGGCGCGGCCATGGCCGATCACCGTCGCGTCACCCTTGCCGAGCACCGAGAGGCCGTCCATCGTGACGCGCGCGAAATCGGTGGCGTGCGCGGCATACGCAAGACCGATCGCGTCGAGCAGCAAGTGCTTGGCCCGCTCGCGCACGGCTTTGGGCACCGCCTCGAGCTTCAGCTCGAGCGCGAACTTCGCAAGCTGGCCCGAAATGCCGCCCGCCACTGTGTCCGTTTTCTGATCGTCTTCGCGTAGAACCTGTGGGCTCATGTCATCTCCTGTGTCTGCGCCGGCCGCCTTCGTGCCGCCGGCTGGTGAGTTCAGCGGTCAGCGTGTTCCGCGGCTGCCATGCCCGTGACGTCCTCTTCGACCACCGTGCCGATTTCTTCGAGCGACTGGCCGCTCGTCTCCACACGCAGCACCAGCAGTGCGACGATCAGGAGACTCAGGATGCCGATCACCATGGCGAGTACGCCCGAAACGCCGAAGTTCTGGAACAGCGCGACTGCCGCGTAGGGTGTGCTCATCGAAGCGGCGCGGCCGCATACGCCCGCGAAACCCGTGCCGCGCAGGCGGAACGCCGTTGGGAACAACTCGGGGATATAGCCGTAGAGGCCTAGCGTGACGAAGGTGTAGATCGACGTGACGAGCGCGAAGCCCGTGACCGAGATCGCAACTGGATCACGCATCTGCGGATAAATAAAGCCGAGAACGATGGTCGCGAGCGAGAACACGATCAGCCCGCGTTGCCGGCCAAGACGATCTCCGAGCAGGTAGCCGACCAACGCACCGCCCGGCGCGCCGAACGCCATGAGCGTGACGAAGCCGAGCGATTGCACGACTGTCAGGCCCTGCTTGACGAAGAACGTGGGCAGCCAGGCAATGAAGCCATACACCGAAACGTTGACCGCCACGCACACCAGTGCCGCAACCAGCGTGCGGCCCACCACCGGGCGCGAGAACAGGACCGAAAGCGGCAACTGGCGCGGCGTGACGGGCTGCATGCCGAGCACGGGTGGCAGCTTGCCGGTTTCGCGTTCCACTTGCGCTTCGATTTCAGCGAGTGTGGCTTCGGCTTCGGCCGTGCGTCCCACCGATTCGAGCCAGCGCGGCGACTCCGGCATGCGTTTGCGCATGATCCAGATGACGAGCGCGCCCGCGCCTGCGATGGCGAACATCCAGCGCCAGCCGAGGTGCGGAATCACCAGATAGCCCACGCTTGTGGCGATCAGCAGCCCGGAGTTGATCACGAGGCCCATGAGGGATATCCAGCGGCCGCGAAACGCTGGCGGCACGAATTCGCACAGCGTGCCCGCGGCAACGACGAGTTCGGCGCCGAGTCCGAGGCCCATCAGGAATCGCAGCACGATCAGCGTTTCGATGTTCGGCGCAAAGCACGCGAACAGCGACGCAACGCCGAATACGGCGAGATTGATCTGATACGATGCGCGCCGGCCGAAGCGGTCGCCTACCCACCCGGCGAGCGCCGAACCGATGAGCATGCCAAAGAATGTCGCCGAAATGAACGCGGCGTTGGTCGCGAGCGTAGAAAAACCCGACTTCACCATGGCGGCAAGCACACCCGCCGCAAGATAGACGTCAAAGGCGTCGAGCACGGCGCCGCCGCTGATCAGCCCGAGAATTCTCCAGTGAAAGCGCGCGAGCGGCAGCCGGTCTAGCCGGGCGCCTGCGTTGACGGACGAAGCGTTCATGCGATTGTCTCCTGAACGATGCGGCATCTGCCAGTCTGGGCCGGCGTGATGCGATGCCAAATGGCACTACACGATTAGTTATCCTGTATGTTGCTTCACTGCCGAATTGACTTCCAATATGCGGGACGGTTTCAGGCCACGCGTGATCGATGCGAGAGTATGGAAGGCAAATGCCAGTCGGTGTTGCGCTGCAACTGATGCGCGAGACGCAGCAACACATCCTCGCTCCACGCCCGCCCAATGAGTTGCACGCCAACCGGCATCCCGTTTTCACTCTTGCCCGCAGGCACGCTCATGCCGGGCAAGCCCAGATAGTTGATGCCGCGCGTCCAGTACGAAAAATTGCCGAAGCGCCGCTTGATTTCACTGGCGTCACCTTCGAGAGTCTCTTCGATGGTGGGCACCGCGTAGGGGAGGGCGGGCAACAACAAGGCTTGCGCACCGCCGAGATAGCGCTCGACGAACTGCGCCATAAGGGGTGCACGTAAGCGCAGCGCATCGACATAGCGCGTGGCCGGATACAGCAGACCGCGTTCGAGGCGGCGCAGCACCTGCTCGCCATAGTCGCCGCGGCGCTCGCGCAGCCATTTGGCCTGAATGGACGTGGCCTCCGCGCCGAGCACCAGCGTCGCTAGCGCGCCCGTTTCGCGCAGGTCCGGCAAGTCGACCTTGCGGATCGTTGCGCCGCATGACGCGAACGCATCGGCCATGCGCAAGACAGCCGCACGCACCTCTCCCGAAACGGGAGCGTCGTCGTCGAATGCGGGTACGGCGATGATGTCGTCGGGCGTCAGTGGCCGCTCGATCGCGCCTTCGAAATCGCGCCTCCCGGTCGCAAGGCAATGCGGATCGAGCGAATCGGCCCCCCAGATTGCTTGCAGCAGGGAGGCAGCGTCCTGCGCCGTGCGCGCAAGGACGCCAACACAGTCCAGACTCGGCGAAAGCGGCATCACGCCTCGCGTCGAAATGGCATGTTGCGTGGGCTTGATGCCCGTGACGCCGTTCACCGCCGCCGGAATGCGTACCGAGCCGCCCGTATCGGAGCCCAACGCGCCCGCCACGAGGCCGCGCGACACCGCAATGCCGCTGCCGCTGGACGAACCGCCGCTCACATGCGCGTCGGACCATGCATTGCGGCCGTGGCCCAGGTGCGCGTTGAAGCCGGTGGGGCTCATCGCGAACTCGGCCATATGCAAGGCGCCGAGGTCGGTTGCGCCTGCCGCGTCCAGGCGTTGGAGCACGGTAGCCGTATAGGAGGCACGATGCCCCGCCAGGATGCGGCTGCCGCACTCGCTCAGCTCTCCCGCACGGAAGAACATGTCCTTATGCGCAAGCGGCGCGCCGTTCAACCGGCCTGCCTGCAGGCCTTCTTCGCGTTGCGTGTCGACGGCGCGCGCTTGCGCCAATGCGGCCGCCTCGCGCAGCCGGACAAAGCCTCCACGCTCACCCGCTTGCGCCGCTTCGCGCAGCGCGTGCGCCGTGCGCTGCTCGCAGGTTTGCGTCGGAAGCGGGAATACCTCAGCGCGCATGTCCGGGCTCCGTCTGTTGCAGCGTTTGCGCGAAGGCGTCGGCTTCGATCCAGTCGAGCAATTGCGCCGCATCGGCGACCGCCCGTACCGTAGCGTGTGCCGCCTCCACTAGCGTAGCGGCGTGGGCGACGGTGAGCGGCGCGGCGCCGAAGTGCTCCGCCCACGCTTGCGCGCCGGCGTTGAACTGCGTGAGACTTTCATTCGACATGCCAATCCCCCTGCGATCGCAGCTACCCAGTGAATTCAGTCACCGACTCCGTGCCCACGCTTCGGAATCAGTGCACTGCGCACGAAGTCCATCACCCGCACGCCGTTCTGGTTGAACGCACGCGTATGCACGGTGACGATGCCTTGGGTGGGACGGGAACGCGACTCGCGCTTCTCGAGCACTTCGGACTCCGCATAAAGCGTGTCGCCGCAAAACACGGGAGCCGTGAGATTGATTTCCTTCCAGCCGAGATTCGCAATGGCCTTGCCGCTCACGTCGTTGACCGTCATGCCGAGCACGATGGCCACAGTCAGGCCGCTATTGACGAGCAATTGGCCGAATTCGCTCTTTGCGGCATGAGCGGCGTCGCAATGCATGGGATGAAAGTTCATCGTCAGCAGCGAAAAATGAATGTTGTCGGCCTCCGTGATCGTGCGACCCGGCCGGTGCTCGTAAATGTCCCCGATTTCGAAGTCTTCCAGATAGCGCCCGTAGCTGGCGCGGATACGGCGCGTTTCGCCAATCTGCTCTCGTTTTACGTCCATTGCCTGCGTCTCCGGTTTCATCCGACTTTGTTCGGTGATTGTCACTTTGTACGGACAAAGTATCGGGCGAAGAAAAACGCCTGTCAAGGCGCAGGATTGAGGAATTCATCCAGGGTTTATGCCGGTGGAGGAACCCTTGCCAGCTCAATTTCGGGCGTTGGCCTGAACTGACTTCGGCGTCCGATGCCCCTTGCGGGGAGCGTAGCTCACTCGATCGGCTTCCACGGCCAGCCCGTCCTCATCGCAGGTGCAGGTTTCGTTCCGCCGTTCCCGTCGTCACGATCGTTCACCCGTGTCGAGGCCTGGGCTGTCTCGTCGAGCTCGAGTCCGAACCAGCTGACCTTCTGCCTGACCCAGGCGGCGTACGATGCCCAACCTTGCGGATCGTCCGCGAAGAGTTCGCGCTGCACCGTCGAGGCAAGCTCGATTCGATCGAGTTCGGTTTCCAGGAGCGCCCTTGGCCAGCTCGCGTAGGCACTTGCGGCCCGTTCAAGAAAATCTCTCGCGCGCAAGCGAGGCGACATCTGCTGCAGAAAGGGCAACGCCTGCAGGGAAGGCTCGCGCGACGCAAGGAGCGCAACGGGCGAAAAGGGTTGAGTCGCGCCGACGTTACGCATCGCTTCGAGAACATCTCCGAGGTGCAGCAACAGTTCGCGTCGGTCGAATCGGTCGTCCACAATACGTTCCAGGTCATATTCCCCGGCGGTGGCATACGGCCGCGCGCCGGGGAAAGGGTGATGAGGGTAGCAGCGGTGCGCTTCGGCAAGCCATCGGCTTGCCCGCACGAGAAGTTTACCGACTCATCGTGCACAGAACGTTTCGAGTTGTATCAGGGAACAGCGAGCCTGTCCCTCAAAGAGGTCAGGCCCCCGGCCGACGAATTCGACCGTGTGATTCCGCGCCGATCAGTGCTTGTGCACCTTCTCCAGTCCGTCGGCGGGTTGCACCGCGTGCTGACCGTCTTTCTCGCTTTCGACCTCGTAATACGGGTCGTCCTTCGACGCGGCGACAGTGTGACCTTCCAGTTCCGTATCCCTGATGATCCGGCGGACGACCGTGCCTGTCGCCATGCCCTCCGGGGTGTTCCACGTGACGCGATCGCCTGTTTTGAGTCGATGGGACATGATTGTGCGCTCCGGTGGTTGAATCCCCCTCCGGAGTCGCATTCTTCGTTCCTGCGGCTGGGTTATTCGTGCGATACGGCGGTGTCCCCGCGTCGCTCATAGACCAGCGCCGCTGCCGCCAGGTCTTCGAGCGCCGTGCCCACTGCCTTGAACACGGTGCGTTCCGTGTCGTTGGTGCGGCCCGGCGCCTGCCCCCGGCACAGCGCTTCCAGCGTCGGCCAACGTTGCGGATCGGTGACGACGTGCCGCTGCAGTGGACCCAGCAGATCGCCGGATTTCTGGAACGCTTCCGCTGTATCGACAAACAGCGTCGCGTTCATGAAGCACGCGTCGTCGGCTTCGCGCATCGCGGGCGTAAAGCTGCCGATGAGGTCGAGATGCGAGCCCGGCGCGAGCCATTCGCCACGCACGACCGGCTCGGTGGCGAGCGTCGCACTGGTGACGACATCGGCGCGCGCCACGCTTTCCGGCAGATTGTCGACGACGCGCGCATGGAAGCCGAGTCCGTTCAGACGTGCGACGAGACGTTCCGATGCGGCGGGAACGGCATCCCAGACATCGACTTCGCGAATCGGTAGCACGGCGCGATACGCTTGCGGCACGAGACTGCCCACGCGGCCCGCGCCGAGCAGCGTCATGCGCGATGCCGTCTTGCGCGCGAGATAGCTCGCCGCCAGCGCCGACGCCGCGGCCGTGCGGCGCGACGTGATTTCGTTGCCGTCGAGTTGCGCAAGCGGCGCGCCGGTACGGGCGTCGTAAAGCACATAGGTCGAATGCAGGCCCGGCAGGCCGCGCGCTGCATTGCCGGGAAACACGTTGACGGTCTTGATGCCGAGATAACGCCCGTCCTGCCACGCAGGCATGATGAGCACGGTGCCTTCGTCGCTCGCAGTCGCGATCTTGTGGTTATGGCGAAGCGGTACATGACAGCCTTCGATGAACATTTCGCGCAATGCGTCGATCAGTTCGGGAAAGGGCAGCGCCTCACGTGTGACAGTCGAATCCAGAATCTTCATGTGCGGATTTTCCATGTGATGTCCTTCAGGGCATGACGGGCGCGTGGTAGGTCAGGGTCGGCGCGAGCGCCCACAGCATGAACACCACGAGCGGGATATGCACGATGAGCTGCGTGAACGTGAAGCCGACTACGTCCTTCGCGCGCAGTCCAAGCACGCCGAGGAGCGGCAGCATCCAGAACGGGTTGATGAGGTTGGGCAACGCCTCGGCCGCGTTGTAGACCTGCACGGCCCAGCCGAGATGCACTTGCAGGGACTTCGCCGCTTCGATCACGTAGGGCGCTTCGATGATCCACTTGCCGCCGCCAGACGGCACGAAGAAGCCAAGGATCGCGGAGTACACACCCATCACGGCGGGAAACGAAGCTTGCGACGAGATCGCGACAAAGAAGTGCGCGAGATGCTCCGACAAAGGCAGGCCGCCGGGCGCCGCAGCTTTGGTGAGGATGTATGCGATGCCGCCGTAGAGCGGAAACTGGATCAGCACGCCTGCTGTCGACGGCACGGACTTCGCGACCGCGTTCAGGAAGCGGCGCGGACGCCAGTTGAGCAGCATGCCGAGCAGGATGAAGACGAAGTTGTAGGTGTTGAGGTTCGAGATCGCGAGCAGCGGGTTCTTCGTCGTGAACTCATGGCCGATCCACACGATGCCGAGCAGCACGATCAGGATCGTCACGAGCGGGCTGTATTCGAGCCATTCGCCGGGGCGTGCGGGCTTCTCCACGTTTATTTCGATGTCGTCGAGCGATACGCCAAGATCCTGCGCCGTGCGCGCACGCTCGCCGACCGGCGCGGCCAGACCCGCGATCGCGAGTGACACGATGGTGAGCGCCGCGACGATCAACATCGACTGCGGCAGGAAGATCGTTTCGGAGAATGGGATCACGCCGGTGATCGCGAGCAGTGTTTTTGGCAGGCTGTCGGCGTTCGCCTGTAACTGCGCGGCCGCCGAGCTGAGGCCGAGCGCCCAGGTCGCGCCCATGCCGAGATAGGCCGCCGCACCCGCTGCGCGATAGTCCATGCGCAGGTCGGCGCGGCGGGCGAGCGCGCGCACCAGCAGGCCGCTGAACACGAGGCTGATCGCCCAGTTGAACAGCGACGTGGCGATGCTCACGAACGCGACGAACATCACCGCGCCGCGCGCGGTCCGCGGCAGGTGCGCGAGCCGCGCGATCATCTTCGACGCGGGCGGCGACACGGCGACCACGTAGCCCGAGATCGCGACGACGGCCATCTGCATCGTGAAGGGGATGAGGCTCCAGAAGCCGTCGCCGAACGCGATGCCCACGCGCTGCAGCGGCGCGCCGATCGCCAGTGCGCCCAGCGCGACGACGACCACGGCGATCGCCGCGAAAATATACGCATCGGGAAACCAGCGTTCGGCCCAGCGGGTAACGCATGCGGCCGTGCGTTCCATCGTGTTGCCCGCGCCCGGACCGGACGGTAGCGGCTTTGCCTGTGTGACCTGTTCCATGATGCTGTTTCTCCTCGAGCGTGTTTGCGGGTGTGTTGGTATGGGTGAGTCGTCATGCTTCGACGACAAGGTCCGATAGCGGAATCGCCTGGCATGCGAAACACATGTCGGCTTCCTCGGGCGCGTTGCCCGCAAGGTGATCGGTGGCGCCCTGGGCGATACGCACCGCGCAGCTTTCGCACTGACCGACGCGGCAGCCACTCGGCAAGGACACGCCGATGCTTTCGGCTAACGTGAGCAGGCTGCCTTGCGCCGGCGTCCATCGCGCGGTTTTGCCGGAGCGTGCGAAGGTCACCGAGAACACCTGCGATGCATCGGCGCGCGGCTGCGGCGGTGAGCGGAACGCTTCCTTGAAGATGTCGAACGCGGGTACGCCGCGCGCGACGAGCCCGTCGATGATGGACGTCATCATCTGCTCGGGGCCGCACAGGTAGAAGCGCGCGCGGCGCCGGACCAGATCGTCGTCGATCACGGAGGCGTCGAGATAACCGGCGCGGTCGTAGTCGATGCCGGCCATGTCGAGTCCCGGACGCGGATGCGCATAGCAGTCGGACACGCGCAATGCGGGCCATTCTTCACGTAAGGCCGCGATGCGCTGTTTGAATGCATGCGCCGCGCCGTGACGGTTCGCATAGAAGAGCCGCACTTCGGGGCGCTGCTTCGTCGCGGCATCGCGCGCGAGCGACTCCAGATACGAAATGAACGGCGTGATGCCGATGCCGCCCGCGAACATCACCACGGGCTGGCGCGAACGCATCGGCAGCACGAAGGTGCCGCTGGGCGCGCGCAAGGCCACTGCGTCGCCCACGGCGAGTTCGCGATGGATGTGGCTCGACATCGCGCCTTGCGGATGATGGCGTACAGAGATCGTGTAGGTGCGCCGGCCGCGTTCCTTCGCATGGCCAACGAGCGAATAGGCGCGTGTGGTGCCGCGTTCGCCAAGCTTTGCGACGTGCACGCTCACGTGCTGTCCCGGCAGATAGTCGGGCAGGGTGCCTTCGTCTCGAGCGGCGAACGTCACGGTGCGCACGCCTTCGGCTTCGTCGGCGAGCTTCGTCACGACGAAGTCGCGCCAGCCGTTCCACGCACGCCGCTTGCGTTCGAACGACGGGTCGCGCTGCAAATCGCAGGCGAGCGCTCGCATCGGCATGGAGCCGGACAGCGGATCGTATTGCCTGCCCGACACCAGATTGCTGAAGTTGCTGTTGAGCTTGCCGCGCGCATCGAAGCCTTGCATGCCGAGTTCGTCGCATGCCTGCCACCAGCCGTATTCGGCGACGAGCACGTCATCGGCGAGGGCGTTCTCGATACGCGCGACGAAACGCGCCGAGCCGTGCATGGTACGCAACACCACCCAGTCGTCGTTCTCGATGCCCTTGCTGGCCGCGAGCGCCGCGCTCAATTCGACCAGCGGATATGGCGCGCGCTTGCGCAGCCGCGTCACGCCGCGATGCTGGCTGTGACAGTAATAGCCATTCTTGGTCGAGGTGAGCACGTAGGGCCAGGCCGGGTCGCGCGCTTCCTTTGCGAGGCCAGCGGGCGGCACGTAAGCCGGCACCGGCGGGTAGCCGTGCCGCAACAGCTTCTCCGAATACAGCTCCACACGCAGCGTTTCGGTGCGAAAGCCGCGCGGACCGTCGTGCATCGGCAGCGCGTATTGCTTCTCGCGTTGTTCGAGCGGGCGCGAAATGCCTTCGGGATGCGCGCGCAACGTCGCCACATCGAGACCGAGCGGGGCGAGCATGTGATTCCATCCCGCTTCGATGCTGCCGCCGAAGAACGCGTCGCCCATGCCGAGACGCGTCGCGAGCGCGAACACGACGTCGTAGTCGGCGCGGCTTTCGCCACGCGGGGTCACCATGCGTTGTCGCAGTTGCACGAGTTCCACCGCGCGCTCGTCGATTTCAAAGCCGATGCGCAAGCCCTCGCGTTCCCACGGCGTGTTGATCGGCAGAAAGATGTCCGCGTAGCGCGACGACGGGGTTTCGTAGAGGTCGCAATGCACGTGAAATTCGAGCTGACTCAGCGCGGCGTGCGCGGCTTCGGCATCGGGCTGCGAGACGAGCGGATTGGTGCCGAACGCGAACAGTGCACGCACCTTGTACGGTTCGCCTTCGAGCATCGCACGGTACATGTCCCGCGCCGTGATCCAGCCTTGCGCGGGCGGACCGAGCGGGCGTTCGCCGAGGCCGAGCGCCTTGGCGCGCTGCTGCGGCGCACAGAGCGCGTAGGTGCTCACGGCATTGGCCGGTTGCTTGACGAACTCGCGATTCGAGCCGCACGTGTCGAAGGCGCCCGTCAGCGCGTAGAGCGTGGCGATGGCGCGCTCGGTTTGCGTCGCATTGGTGTGCTGGCCGACGCCCGACCACGCGTGATACGCGATGCGCCGACCCGGCGCGAGCAGCGCGGCGGCGCGTTCGAGCGCATCGGGAGCGACGCCGGTGATGGCTTCGACGCGCTCGGGCGTGAAGTCATCGAGCGCGCGCCAGTAGCAGGCGAATGCCGGTTCGCATGCATAGGTGGCGACTGTGTACAGGCCGTCGAGCGCCAGGTCGTCGGGCGTCGTGTGCGCGTCCTCGCCGAGCGCTTGCGCACGGCCGCGCGTCGCGTTCCATACGACGTAACGATTCGCGGGCGCGCGGGGTTCGATATCGCGCTCGCGCAGAAACTGCCCGTTGTCGCGTCTTACCAGCAGAGGCGCATTGGTCCATGTGCGCACGAACGTGTCGTCATAGGCGCGCGTGTCGATGATGTGGCGCGCGATGCCCATCGCCAGCGCGGCGTCGGTGCCGGGACGCACGCGCAGCCAGACATCGGCCTCACGCGCGAGGGCGGTCGGACGCGGATCGGCGACGATCAGCTTCGCGCCATTCCGGCGTCCCGCCGCGATCGCGTCGGCCTGCGCGAGCCACGTGTTGGCGGGGTTCGTGCCCCACAGGAGCATGACTTCGGCGTGCCGGTAGTCGGCAACCGGAATCCCGCAGCCGAACGTGAACGCATGCGCGACGTCCTTGTGCCAGTTGCAGATTTCCGTCGCGTAGCAGATGTTGGGGCTGCCGTAGGACCAGATGAAGCGTTCGACCCAGTCGATGCTGTCGCTCATCGGTGTGCCGCTGGGCGTCGTCACGCCGAATGCGACCGATTCCGCGCCGTGCTCGCGGCGCAGCCTGTCGAGCTTCGCGGCGATTTCGTCGAGCGCCTCGTCCCAGCCGATGCGCACCCAGCCCGGATCGCCGGCACCCTTCGGCGCGGTGCGGCGCATCGGATGAAGCACGCGGTGCGGGCTATGCACGAGTTCCGGCGCGGACTTGCCCTTCAGGCACATCGCGTGGCCTGTCGGGTGCTCGCGGTCGGGGCGCACTTCCGTCAACTGATCGCCGCGCACGATGTTGATCGTGCCGCAGCGCGAGCGGCAAAGCGTGCAATAGCCCTTTTTTTCCTGTACTTCCATCTCTTCTCCGGGTTCGATAGGGCTATGCTACGAAACCAGAAACGATGCCAAATTCATATTTTTGATCCGGCAATATAGAGTTTTTCAATACCTCACATTCGGGCGTTTCCTATGCCGCGCCAGATCACCCTGCGCCAGATCGAGTACTTTTTATCCGTCGCCGACACCGGGCAGATTTCGCATTCGTCGAATCTTTGCAACGTGTCGCAGTCGTCGATGACCATCGCGCTGCAAAACCTCGAGGACGCGGTTGGCGTGCCGCTTTTGTCGCGCCATGCCAAGGGAGTGCGCCTCACCGATGCGGGTGTGCGATTCATGCGGCACGTGCAGCAGGCGCAACAGTCGGTGCAGGAGGCCGTGCTCGCGGCGCAGGAGGTGCCGGAGCAGATTTCGGGGCGGGTGTGTATCGGCATGACGGAGACGATTTCCGCGTATCTGTTGCCGTCGTTGATGTCGACCGTCACGCGGCGCTTCCGCAATCTGCAGGTGGAGGTCATCGAGCGCGAGCGCGAAACCATCGAACGCCAGTTGCTCGACGGCGAACTGGACATGGCGCTGCTGCTCGTCTCCAACACCGCGCTGCACGACGACCTGAAGTGCGAAACCATGATCCGTTCACCGCGCCGGTTGTGGACCCCGCCCGATCATCCGTTGCTCGAAGCGCAGCGCGTGACGCTCGAAGACGTCGCGCAGGAGAACTATCTTTTGCTCGACATGGACGAGCACGTGCAGACGGTCGCGCGTTACTGGGGAAAGTATGGCGTCTCGCCGCGCGTGCGCATGCAGAGCACGTCGATCGAGGCGGTGCGCAGTCTCGTCGCGTTGGGCGAGGGCGTGACCATTCTTTCGGATCTCGTTTATCGGCCGTGGTCGCTGGAAGGCAACCGCATCAGCCGCAGGGACCTGAGTGTTGCAGTGCCGACCATGGACGTGGGCGCGGTATGGCATCGTGACGTGACCTTGAGCCGCCAGGTCAGGGTGCTACTCGATCTGTTCAGGTCGTGGAAGCACAGTGCGGCGTGACAGGCCGCTGCACGAGCGATCTCGACGCATAAAAAAACGCCAACCCGAAAGGATTGGCGTTGTACATGGGGGCTGACGACTATCAGAACTGATTCATCGTGTTGTCTTTACCCGCCGCCTTCAGCGCCGCTTCGCCGCTGAAATACTCCTTGTGGTCGTCGCCGATATCCGAGCCGGACATGTTCTGGTGCTTGACGCAGGCGATGCCCTGGCGGATTTCCTTGCGCTGCACGCCAGCCACATAACCGAGCATGCCCTGGTCGCCGAAGTATTCGCGGGCGAGGTTGTCGGTCGACAGCGCAGCGGTGTGATACGTCGGCAGCGTAATCAGGTGATGGAAGATGCCGGCTTCGCGCGACGCATCGGACTGGAAGGTGCGGATCTTTTCGTCGGCGGCCTTCGCCAGTTCGCTCTCGTCGTACTCCACGCTCATCAGCTGGGCGCGGTCGTATGCCGACACATCCTTGCCCGCGGCCTTCATCGCGTCATACGCCTGCTGGCGGAAGTTCAGCGTCCAGTTGAACGACGGGCTGTTGTTGTACACCAGCTTGGCGTTCGGGATGACCTTGCGAATCTCGTTGACCATGCCGGCGATCTGGGCGATATGCGGTTTTTCGGTTTCGATCCACAGCAGGTCAGCACCGTTTTGCAGCGAGGTGATGCAGTCCAGCACGCAACGCGCCTCGCCCGTGCCGGCGCGGAACTGGAACAGGTTGCTCGGCAGGCGCTTCGGACGCAGCAGCTTGCCGTCGCGCTTGATGACGACGTCACCGTTGCCCAGTGCGTCGGCCGCGATTTCGTCGCAGTCGAGGAACGAGTTGTACTGGTCGCCCAGGTCGCCCGGCGTGTGGGTCACGGCGATCTGCTTGGTCAGGCCGGCGCCCAGCGAGTCGGTGCGGCACACGATGATGCCGTCGTCCACGCCCAGTTCCAGGAAGGCGTAGCGGATCGCGCGGACCTTGGCCAGGAAGTCCTCGTGCGGCACGGTGACCTTGCCGTCCTGGTGGCCGCACTGCTTCTCGTCGGACACCTGGTTTTCGATCTGGATGCAGCATGCGCCCGCTTCGATGAACTGCTTGGCGAGCAGGTAGGTGGCTTCCGCGTTGCCGAAGCCCGCGTCGATGTCGGCGATGATCGGCACGACGTGGGTGACGTGGTTGTCGATCTTCTCCTGGATGGCGGCCTTGGCCGGGCCAACAGCTGCGTCCAGCTGGCGGAACAGGCCGCCCAGTTCACGGGCGTCGGCCTGGCGCAGGAAGGTGTACAGCTCGCGGATCAGCGCGCTGACGGAGGTCTTCTCGTGCATCGACTGGTCCGGCAGCGGGCCGAACTCGGAGCGCAGCGCGGCCACCATCCAGCCGGACAGGTAAAGGTAGCGGCGCTCGGTGCTGTTGAAGTGCTTCTTAATGGAGATCATCTTCTGCTGGCCAATGAAGCCGTGCCAGCAACCCAGCGACTGCGTGTACTTCGACGGATCGGCGTCGTAGGCGGCCATGTCGGCGCGCATGATCTTCGCCGTGTACTTCGCGATGTCGAGGCCCGTCTTGAACTTGTTCTGGGCCCGCATGCGTGCGGCAGATTCGGGATTGATGGCATTCCAGGCGCTGCCTTGTTTCTCCTTCAAACCAGCCACTGCCTTGATGTCGTCTTGATATTGAGCCATGTGTATCTCCTAAGTCTCCGAAGAGCAAAGCGCGATTGAATGAATGGTTCAGCGTGCCGCCACGTAAGTCGAAGCGAACTGCATGGCTCAATTGTAGGGTCTTCCTGATGCGTCGCAGCAAAGTCTTATATAAGACATATGAGTTATTTATTCTTTATTTATCAAATAGATAGCGAACAATTTTTGCGCTGTAGAACATGTTTTCATAAAGCGAAATGGCGCCGCTTCGGGAATTCAAGCTGTATTTCACGATGTGAAGTGCGCTTTCGGTTGCCGGGGACGGGCGAGCGCGAATGGCTCGAGCAACGATAGATGGGGGTTTTGGTAGACGTCCGTTGTGACGAACGGACGTCTCAGCGCGCGTCAATGCTTCAGATAGCGATGCGCCAGGGCTTCGTACAGCGGCGGCGCGAACAGCCTGGAAACCTGGCTCGACACGAGCGCCGTCGCCATCAACGAGATCACGAGCGCATGCCCGTCGATCATTTCGATGACGATGACGAATGCCGTAATCGGGCTCTGCGTGACGGCGGCCAGATAACCGACCATGCCGAGCGCGATCAGCATCGGCAACTGCATCTGCCCGAACACCATGTGCAGGGCATTGCCGATGCCGGCGCCGATCGCCAGCGACGGCGCAAAGAGGCCGCCCGGCGTGCCCGGCAGATACGAGCCCACCATCGAGGCCATTTTCAGCACGGGATACGCGACGCCGAGCTGCGAATGACCCTCGAGCATGCCGCGCGCTTCCGCATAGCCGCTGCCGAACAGGTGGCCGCCGGTCGCCACGCCGATCACGGCGATGAACAAACCGCACAGCGCGCCGAACGCTACGGGGCTGTCCTTTCGGAGAGTGAACAAGCGTGAGGGCATCCATCGTTCGGTATTGAGCAGCAGCCAGCAGAACACGCCGCCCGCTACGCCCGTGATCACGCCAACGAGAATGACGGCGACCGCGAGCAGATCGGGAAAATGGCCGCCGATGGCGATCGTCCCGAAATACACATAGTTGCCTTGCAGCGCGAGTGAGACGACGCCCGCAAAGATGATGGCCGTGATGATGACGCCGCTGGTTTTCGCTTCGAAGCTGCGCGTGAGTTCTTCGATGGCGAAGACCACGCCTGCGAGCGGCGCGTTGAACGCGGCAGAAAGGCCGGCGGCAGCGCCCGCGAGCGCGAGCTTGTATTCGAGGCCGACGCCGTACATGCTGCGCAGCCGCGCGGGATAGAAGCGCCGGAGGCTGTACATCAGCGCGGCGCCCACGTGGATGGTCGGCCCTTCGCGGCCAATCGTGAATCCGCCGAGGATCGCGAGGAACGACAGGGCGATCTTGCCGATCAGGATGCGCAGCGTGAGCAGGCGCGGGCCGAGTCCGCGCACGTCGTGCAGCGTCGCGATGACCTGTGGGATGCCGCTGCCCTCGGAACCCGGAAACCAGCGTCGCGTGGTCCAGACGCTGAACGCGGCGATCGCCGGCGTGATGGCAAGGGGTAACCACCAGTAGTGGGCGGTCACCTGTACGAAGAGGTCGAAACCGAAGTCGATGAGCCGCGCGTACAGGACCGCGATGAGCCCGGTCGCGATGGCGCCGACCCAGAACACGCCGAAATAGCGCCAGCGCCGATGGCTTCGCACAAGCGTGCGCCGATCAAGAATGTTCGTAAATCGCATGGGTAGCCGGAGAAAATGGCATTTAAGGCACATTGTGACATAAATTGCCTTTTCATCCGCCACAGTCCAACAGGCCCGCTCCGGGAAGGGCTAGCTCCCGGCCTCGTCGAACACCCAGCCGAACGCGCCATAGACCGCCTTGTGCTCGGCCGCGAGTTCGAGCAGGAACATCTCGCCTTTGGCTGTGAGATGGACCTGCACCTGGCGACGGTCGGCGGGATCGGGCTTGCGCGCCACGAGTCCGGCCGACTCGCAGCGCGAGACGAGCGCCGCCGTGCCGTTCGGCGCCGCCTGCAAGCGCTCCGCGAGTTCGCCGACGGTCGCCCAGTTGCGGTCGGGAAAGCCACATACGTGCAGCAGCAACTGGTACTGGAGCGTCGTGATGCCCGCGGCGTTGGCGATCTCTTCGGAAGCCCGCAGAAACTTGCGCAGGTCATAGCGGAACGCCGACATCGCTTCGAGTTCGCGCTTGCCTGGCAGCGCGCGTCTGGTTGATTTGCCTGAATTCATGTGCGGTTCCTGATGCGTCGCC
Organism: Paraburkholderia sp. EG287B; assembly: GCF_040965595.1. Classification (NCBI taxonomy): domain Bacteria; kingdom Pseudomonadati; phylum Pseudomonadota; class Betaproteobacteria; order Burkholderiales; family Burkholderiaceae; genus Paraburkholderia; species Paraburkholderia sp. EG287B. The sequence goes on along the minus strand of NZ_JBFRCG010000006.1, from coordinate 157,137 downwards.
GGTCGTGCGGAGTGCCTCGCCGGGCGAACGGGTGGCGGCGGACCGGCCGTCGGGGAGGTTACCACGCACGTGCTTCCAGCCATCGGGCGCGCACGGTGGCGGTCATTCTGTTGATGATTTCCAGTTCGTGCGTATCACGTGTCTTGTCGTACTCAATAGATCCCGCGTGACGACATGCAGCATGTAGTCGGGTTCGCCGAACAGACGCTCCGCGCGCGTGATCTCGGGAATGTCGATGAGCGCGTCCTCGAACGATTGCACGTTCTCACCCTATCGTGACGACGTGTCTCCGGACGCTTTGCGCATCCGCTCGATCAACGCGATCACCTCCGGCTGCCCCGTGACCTACGTCGTCTTCAATGCCGCCGCTTCCGGTCCACTCAGATAGTGGTCGCGGAATCGTTCGTCTACTCGCTCCCACATCAGGGCCGAAAACAACAGCGCTGCCTTGAGCGGCCGATGGTTGATGACGACCGAGTCCGTTTCGCCGTTCTCGTTTAAATGCGCGACGACCACGGTTTCGATGGGTTGTCCCTGGATCTGCGACCGGTAGGACTCCAGGTAGAGGCTGTTGCCGATTTTGCCCTTGTAACTGTGATGCTGGAACGCATAGAGAGAAACGGCATGCCTGATCACGGCAAGGATATCCGCGCGGCCCTCTATCGGACGCTTCAGGACGGTCGCTTCCAGCGTGGCATTTTCTGCCAGTTTCGCCAGCCAGAGCGGCGGCGTGTTTTCGGGCGCCAAGACAGGCGCAGTGTCGTTGAATTTCATGTCGGTTGTTCCTTCGGTTTCAGGTCGGCGCCGGGAGTCGCGTCCCGGCGCCATACAGACGGCTCGCGCTATGACTGGCGCAGCGGCCGCAGGCCCGCTCGCACCTCTTGTGCGAACAGTTGCGGCTGTTCCCACGCCGCAAAGTGGCCGCCCTTGTCGGGCCGGTTGTAGTAGATGAGGTCGTGATAGGCGCGCTCGGTCCAGCTGCGCGGCGCCTGATAGTTCTCGCGTGGGAAGACGCTCACCGCGGCCGGCACCGATACGTCGGCGGCGGCCAGGAAATTGAAGTGCGACTCCCAGTAGAAGCGAGCGGCCGAGATGCCCGTGTTCGTCAGCCAGTAGAGCGTGATGTCGTCGAGGACGTCGTCGCGCGTCATCGCGCCCGCCGATTCTCCGTTGACGTCGCGCCCGTACACGGCCGAGGTGAGCGCTGCAGCCGGCTGGATATAGCCGTCGCCGTGATCGAGCAGCCAGCTGGCCAGCGCGATCGGCGAATCCGAGAGCCCATAGAGCGTTTGCGGGCGCGTGCCCTGTTCGAGCGCGTAGGCGCGCCGCGATTTGGCTGCGCTCGCGAGCTGCTCGTAGGCGTGCTTTTCGTCGTCGCTGAGACTGGCTGGCGGGGGCGAGCCGGCTTGCAGCGCCTTGGCGATTTCGGGCGGAATCGTCGCCGGGAAATTCACGTGAATGCCGAGCAGTTCCGGCGGCGCTTGCTTCGCCATCACGTTGGCGACGATGCCGCCCAGATCGCCGCCTTGCGCCGCGAACTTCTCGTAGCCAAGGCGCTTCATCAGCACGACCCACGCACGCGCGGTCCGCTCGGGACCCCACCCGACCTCGGTCGGCCTGGCCGAGAAGCCGTAGCCCGGCAGCGACGGAATCACCAGATGAAAGGCGTCGGAGGCGCTCGCGCCGTAAGCCGTGGGATTGGTCAGCGGGTCGATGATCCTGAACTGTTCGATGACCGAGCCCGGCCAGCCGTGCGTGACGATGAGCGGCATCGCATTCTCGTGCTTCGAGCGCACATGAATGAAATGAATATCGAGTCCGTCGATTTCGGTCATGTAATTCGGCAGTGCGTTCAGTTTCGCCTCGCAGCGGCGCCAGTCATAGTCGGTCGACCAGTGGCGTGCGACCTCCTGCATCATCGCGAGCGGCACGCCTTGCGAATCGTCGTTCACTGTTTCCTTGTCGGGCCAGCGCGTGGCCTTGATGCGGCGTCGCAGATCGACGAGCTGCGCTTCGGGCACATGCACGCGCAGCGGGCGAATCGCGGTCTTGTCGCCGTTCGGTGCGGACTTGACTTCGGTGATGCCCTGCAGGGTTTGCGAGAACGCCAGCTGGCTCAGCGAGGCTGCCGCCACGGCGGCCGCGGTCGCGCCCATGAAGCGGCGGCGCGACGGCGACGGGATGAGAGAATCGTCAGACATAGGTACTCCGTTTTTCTGGTATCGGAGGCAGAGCGCACATGGATGCTTCGCAATACCAGGCGTAGTTGTGCTGGCGTGCGCATGTGCTGCAGTTTTGCATCGCTCGCCAACGGAATTCGCGCCGGATGTCCCGGCACGCAAACGTGCGTCGCATCAGGCCGATGCCGCGCCGCTCGCAAATGCCGCAGCATGGCGCGTCACGAACTCGCGCATGCCGATCGGCGCCTGACCCGTGAGCTTGCGCAGGTCGTCGGTCATGCGGTCGTAGCGGCCTTGCGCATGCAGTTCGGCCATGACCGCGAGATGCTTGACGACGTGCGCGGTAATCCCGAGTTCGCCCAGCTTCGCAGCCCATGCCTCGACGGGCACGTCGCGGTAGCGGATCGTGCGGCCCAGCACCTCGGAGAAGAGGCGCGCATAGTGCTCCATATCGCAGGATTCGAGGCCCGTGAGGTGGTAGACCTGGCCGATATGCGGCGCCGGATTGTCGAGGATCTCCGCGACGGCACGCGCGACGTCGAGCGACGAGATCGGCGAGGTCCGGCCTTTGCCGAGCGGCAGCACGAGTTCGTCGTGCTTGCGCACGCCCTCTGCCGCAAGAAGCAGGAAGAAGCTCTCCAGAAACACCGTGGGCCGCACGGTGACGACGGGCAGGCCCGACCAGGCGAGCGCCTGCTCGGCGAGCCAGTGCTGCTTTTGCTGCACGCTGTCGGTGGTTTCGGTGATGCTCATCTGCGAGACGGTCATCTGCGACATGTTCACGAACGCTTCGACACCGTGATGGCGCGCAACGGCTGCGGTATTGATCGTCGCTTCGAGATACGCGGGCGACACCGACATGCCGAAGTAGAGGCGCGAGACGCCTTCCATGGCGCGGTGCATCGAATCGAGATCGGTCAGATCGCCGAGCACGACCTGTGCGCCGAGGCGGCGCAGTTCGTCGGCGCGCGCGTCCTCGCGGCGCACTAGCGCGCGCACGCGATGGCCCTTCGCAAGCAGGTTTTCGGTGATGCTGCGGCCGACGGCGCCAATTGCGCCTGCCGCACCCGTGACGAGAATCGGACGGTCATGCTGGGTTTGAGTGGTCATTTCGCTTACCTGTTTCGTAACACTAAAGAGTGTATATACACATTTAAAGAGAGGCAGTAGCCAGAGCGGATGCAGTGCGCCCTCAGGCAACGATCGTACGTGGTTCCTCGCTGTCGTTTCCGGTCGCCGCAGCGGCGTGCTGCACACGTTCGTGAACGTTCGCCGTCGGCGTGCGGTCGATCTGCAGGCTGAGCAGTTCCGGACGGTTGTAGTGGCCGGCCGCGTCCATCAGCATCTTGCGACGGTCGATCAGCGAGAAGTCGAGGTCGGCGATGACTTCGCCTTCGCCCTCGCGCAGCGGTTCGCCGATCAGCGAGCCGTCCGGCGCGACGATCGTGGTGAAGCAGCCGCCCGAGATCGGCCCGATCGCGCAGCCAGTGTCCTTCATGATCTGCGCCTGCTGGTCGGCATCGAGCCACGCCGTCGCATTTACGACGAAGGCGCCGGATTCCAGCGCGTGCTGGCGGATATTGATTTCCATGCGTTGCGCGAAGCCTTCGCCGAAGGCCGAGCCCGGATACATGGCCGAATGGATCTGCTCGCCGTCGGCGATCATCGCGTAGCGCGCGAGCGGGTTGTTGTGCTCGAAGCAGGCGAGCTGGCCAATGCGGCCCACCTTGCTGTCCACGGCGCGCAGGCCCGAGCCGTCGCCCTGGCCCCAGATCATGCGCTCGAAATGGGTGGGCGTGATCTTGCGGCGGCGCTGGATCAGCGTGCCGTCGGCGTCGAACAGCAGTTGCGTGTTGTAGATGGTGCCGCCGTCGCGCTCGTTCACGCCGATGGAGACCACCATGCCCGCCTGCCGTGCGGCCTCGCCGATCGCATCGGTGGCGGGCGAGGGCACCGTCACGGACTGTTCGAGCAGGCGCAGATGCTCGGTGCCCGCGAGCAACTGCATGGGCGTTTGCACCGCGGAAAAGTATGGGTAATACGGCACCACGGTCTCGGGGAACGTGGCGAACTGCACGCCCTTGCGGCCGAGTTCGAGAATCTTCTGCACGACCTTGGCAACCGTTGCCTCGCGGCTGTAGAGCACGGGGCTGATCTGGACGGCGGCGGCTTTGACGACTTTCATTGCAGGCTCCTGATGGTGTTGCATATGCAACATTGACGACGAAAAAAATTCAGACAGTGGCTGACGACAGATCCGCCGCGATGTTCATGAGCGCGCTCGCGCCCTCCAGGCCGAGCACGCCGGCGGCGCGCTGTTGCGCGGTGGACCACGCCGGCCCGGCGGTCCGAAGCAGCGCGCGGCCCGCTTGCGTGACCGAGAGCGCACGGCTGCGGCCGTCGCCGCCAGGCTCGCCATCGGCGACCCAGCCATGGGCGATGAGCGGCTGCAGGTTGCGCGTGAGCGTCGTGCGGTCGTGATGATTCTTGCGCCCGAGCGCGGCGCGGCTCAAGGGGCCGTACTCCGCGACGAGCACGAGCAGCGAAAGCTGCGATGAGCTGATGCCGAGCGGGCGCAGCGCCTCGTCGTAAAGGCCGGTCAGCACGCGCGCGATCTGCCGGGTGCGCGTCAGCAGGCAGTGGCGGGCGATCTGCGCGCTCACGCTGGCCGATGCTTCGGTGCTGCGCGGAACGGTTTCGATACAGGACATGCTTCGCGACTCCAGGGTTCGTGCGGGGCGGTTGGCCCGGTTGACGTATTGAAGCGTGCCGATGTATCCCGCACGTGTCGGGCGGCCCGCCTTTGTGTATGTGCCTGTTTCCACGCGGCGGCCAGATACATGGGGATACAAAACCCGTGCGGGGTCGCCAGGAACGGCGCGCCGCACGCACTAGCCCGGCATCCGCAACATTCAGACGATTGAGACAGGCGCGCCGACCCGAACGGCACGCAGCGATCTTGCGGACTTTGTATCGTGGTGTATCCATCGCGCCAAAGGACAAGGAGGCTTGCAAAAGCCGGGGTTCACGGAAACAAGCCGGATACGTTGAGGGTTTCAAATACGTCCATGCCAGTCGGCGGTGTCGCAAAGCAGACGTCGAGGCGACTGGATGCACGTGCCACGCAACCGTGGTCTGACCCAATACTGCTTACAGGTGGATCCCATGAAACTCATCAAGTCGCTGGTCGTTGCCGCTATCGTCGCCGTTCCGGTTGTTTCCTTCGCGCAATCCAGCGAGCCGCTCACGCGTGCACAGGTTCGCGCGGAGCTCGTCCAGCTGGAGAAGGCCGGCTACAACCCTACCGCCGACTATGCGAACTATCCGCAGGAAATTCAGGCGGCCGAGGCGCGCGTGAGCGCGCAGAACGGCGCGGTGGCTTCGGGGTTCGGCGGCGTGGCGGACGGCTCGTCGGCGGCAGGCGCCGGTGCGGCGACAGTTTCGTCCCGGCAGGATACGCCCGGGCTCGGTCCGGTCTACGCGCATTAACGATGCTTGTCGGGCGCGCGGCCCTGCGGGCCGTCGCAATCGAGAGGCTCTTCGTTTGCGAAGGGCCTTTCGCCGTTACTCGTCAGTGTGCCCCGTGGATGCCGCGTCGAGCGCTGCCGCGAGCGTGGTACGCGCTTTTTCGCGGCGTCGGCGCGCGAGTCGCGCCGCGCCCACGTCGCGTTCGGCCTCGCCTTCGAGCAGGGCGTGAATATCGGGCAACGTCCAGATGCTACCGCGGCTGCCCCACGTGCCGTCCGGAATCTCGGTCGGGAAAACCCACACGCGCGGCGCCACGTCTTCGAGGGGACGGTTCTCGGCGCGGGCCACGGCTTCGGTCACGGCCCTGACGAGCGCTTTGCGGGAAGCATCGGTGTACTGACCTTCCGGTGCCGAAGGAACGATGCGGTAGCGCGGCAGCGGCGAGGGCTCCCCGGCGACATAGACGGCGGCCGGCCGGTGCAGATAGAGCACGGTCACGCCCTGCGCGATGCGGTTGCCGGGATCGTAGCCTTCCGCGTGGATCAGAATGTTGGTGAGTTCCTTGACGAGCCCGGCTTCGGCTTCGGGTGTCAGGGCGTCTTCGGGCCACAGTGCGTCGATCATGGGCATGGCGCTACTCCGTCGATCAGGTGTTGGGATGGGACGATCATGCGGCTTTACCGGCTAGCGAGGAAGTGGCAAGATCGCCATTATTGAAGGCATATCGGACACGCCAATGATCACGATCCGCATCTGGGTTTACGACGGCATTCTGGCCTCCGGCGTGGCCGGCCCCATCGACGTTTTCAACGCCGCCAATCAACTGGGGGCACGCGGAGGCCATGGCGCGTGGCGTTTCGCATGGCGCGTCGAATCCCTCGACGGGCAGCCGGTGAGGGCGGCGTCGGGCCAGACCATTGCGGTGGACGGCAAGATCGACGGACGCAAAGGCGCGCACGCCATCCTGCTCACGGCGCCGTTCTTCGCCGACATGGACGAGTTCATTGGCCACCGCGAGCGGATCGACAAGCTCTCGAGGGCGCTGCGCTGCCAGCACAAGGCCGGCGCCGTGCTGGCGGCCTACTGCACAGGCAACTATCTGCTTGCCGAGGCGGGCCTGCTGGACGGGCGGGTCGCCACCACGCACTGGGCGAAGGCGGCCGACTTCGCGCGACGTTATCCGGCCGTCGAGCTGCGGGCACGCGAGGTCCTGACCGGGCAGGACCGCATCATTTCCAGCGGCGCGGTCACGTCGTATCTCAACCTCGCGATACGGCTCGTGGAAGTACTCGCCGACGAGAAGCTTGCCGCCGTGACGGCGAGATCCTTGCTGATCGACGCCAATCGGATTGATCAGGCGTCCTATGCGACGCTGGTCGACGAGCACGGTCACACGGATCCCCTCATCGCCCGGGCGCAGCAGCGCATGGAAGCGACGATTGCCGAGGGGTTCCGGTTGAGCGAGCTTGCCACGTGGCTCGCCGTGAGCGAACGGACGCTGAACCGCCGCTTCAAGCAGGCCACGGGCCTCGCGCCACTCGAATATCTGCAGAATCTTCGCATCGAAGTGGCGAAACAGTTGCTGGAATCCCGGCCCATCGCGCTCGAAAACCTCAGCGACCGCGTCGGTTACGCCGATCCGGGTTCGTTTCGCGTGCTGTTCAAGCGTAAAACGGGTCTCTCGCCGCGCGAGTATCAGTTGCGTTTCTCGCGTGCGTCCCGCTAAAAGCATCGCGCCGGGCCGCGATGCGGTCGTGGCTCAGTGCTGGACACCGAGGCTTTCGCGTTTGCCGTCGTTGAACGTGTAGAGGGTCAGCGTTGCATTCTGCAGATCGCCCTTCGAATCGAAACGCGTCTCGCCGATCACGCCCTTGTAGTCCGTCATGACACCAGCCCGAAGAGTTGGACCGCCACAGCGAGATGACGTGAACTCTCCGCCGCACTCTCGAGGAATAGACGCAGTTCTGTGGCGTCCCGAAAACTGCGTCGTTTCTCGAGAAATCGGGTTCTTCCCGTGTGCGGCATGCCAGCGACCATCACCATTCAGGAACATTTGGATTCGCCCCCGGTATAACGACACGGCCGGGATTTCCTTTAGCCTGGCGTGGCCCCATCTCGGGCAGGCCGCGGAGCGGCAAATGCGCGGAGCAGCCGATGGGACCGCCTAGCCAAAGCGGGCATCCAGCCATTGCCTTGCCCAGTTCTCCGCAAAGGCAATGGCATCCTCGCGCGCGTCGAATCCCGCGAGATCGCCGCTGGAGTGGACTTCGCACTCGCTTCCATCGATACGGCTGGTGCTGATGCGCGCGTGCGCCATGTATTCCCCATCCGCCCGACGTGGCGTGGGATCGATATGAAACCGGTCTGGATCTGAACGCATAGTTCGCTCCCTGAATCCCAGTGAAGAGTCCGCAAGCTGTCTTCGGCCGGCGGCATTCGTGGTCTGCGATGGAGGGGAGCGGCGCGATCCCTGAGAAGTGGCAGGAGGAGCGGCGGGATCGGTCGCAGTCGACGGAAGTTTTCATACTACGCCCCGGCCTTCATTTGTACAGCGATAGTTTCTCGTGCGAGGCATATACTGGGGTGGTCGCGGTGCCAGCCTTGCCATTCGTTGCGGCCGATTGCGGCGAATCCGGAGAGGGGCATCATGAACGACCCATCAGCCGAGGAGCTCGAGCTTCATACCGCAGACCTTCACCTCGCGGAAGCTCGCCACAGGCTGGCGGTGCTCACGGCATGCGTCCAGCGTCAGCGGGATCACGGCACCGCCAGCGTGGCAGGAGAAGATTTGCTTTGTGTCATGCACGACATCATGCAGACCATGACGCTGCACCGCGATCTGCTCAGACGCGAGGTCGCGCAACAGCGCAGCCTTTCATGCGGAGGGCGCGGACGGTGGCCGGCGGCCTAAACGGCCATTCCTGCGTCAGTGCCGCCAGGCTCCGGACATGAGTCAGGAGTCAGCGAAGTGCCCAAACTGGGCAAGCAGCAACTCGATGCGAAGGAGCGCGCAAAATGGCCGCTCCAGCACGACCAGCGATCGGGCGATGTTGCAGGCGCTTTGAACGCGTAGGTCGTCAGGCAGTTGCGCCTCGACGAAGTTGATGAATTTCGACAGATCGGACCGTACGCGTGTCTTTTCGCCGGACCAGAGATCGACCACCTGCATTCGAAGGACCGCAAGCCTCAGCAGGTAGTCACTGCCTTCCAACGCATTGACTTTATCGTCCATCGCCGCCGTATCCGTGGAACCGACGAGCTCGATGCCGCAACTCGTCACGATTCAGCATACGCCCGTGGCGAGCCGGCAGTCACCAACATAGGCGTGTCCGAAAGCGGTGCTTTTCGGCGCGGCGTGCGTCAGCTATTTCGCCGGCGCGGGAAATAATCCGGGCGTTTACACTTGATCCCCAATTCGCATGCGGGGTTGATGCGCCACGCAACGGTCGATCGCATTAGCAAACCTGGTAGTGGCGCGTGAACGGCATCCCAATGTGTGGGATGTCCCGCCTGCGGAAATGCCGATGTTTCATTGCGGGCGCAATCATTGTCTTTTTTCGAAAGTCGGTAATCGGTTGAGAACGACGTTAAATAACGAAATAATTTTCAAGGAAAAGATAAGCCACTCAAATCGGAAAAATGTTGCACAACGAAATAAGTCACTGGATTTTTATCTTGCGGCTTAAACAAAAGCGACTATCATCAGTTAAATCGATTTCCAGGCCAAATCTCCCAACGTCAGCGGAGACTTTGTCGGTATGAGGGAAGGAGATGGCTGAGACATCAATTCCGGTCGACCTGATTCACTGGATTCTGGCAACACTTTCCATCGTCGCGCTGCTTGTCTTTCTCGTGCCGCTGCGCTGGCGCGCGCCCGAGGCGGGTCCGGGTGCAATGTTCGTGGCGGGTTTGATCGCCTTTTTCGCATTCCGCACCCCACTTGGGACATTGACCGTCGCAAGCGCGAAGGGCGTATGGGACGCCATATTCATCCTGTATGTCATGTGGCCGGCATTGCTGCTCTACCAGATCACCAAACAGGCCGGCGGATACGACGCCCTTCGTCAAGGGATTTCCCGCTTTAGCCGAAATGAATTGTTCGTCATTCTCGGACTCGGCTGGGTATTTTCATCGTTTCTTCAAGGCATCGCCGGGTTCGGCGCGCCGATTGCCGTTGTGGCTCCGCTGCTGCTCGCAATCGGCGTGAGACCCGTTTACGCCGCCGCCATTTCGATCATTGCGCATGCATGGGCCCGGTTCTTCGGCACGCTTGGTGTCGGCTGGCTGGCGACCTTGCAGGTGGCGGATGTGCAGGACGTGACGCGGGCCGCGTTCGAATCGTCGCTGCTCCTGCTGATTCCCACCTACTTTGGCGGGTTGCTGATCGTGTGGCTGTACGGACGCTGGGCCGCGGTGCGTCATGCCTGGCCGCTCGTCCTGATTCTTGGCACCATACTCGGCTTCGGCCAGCTGATTTTTGCGTTCCTGAGTCCGGAGCTCTCCACGTTTCTCGCAGCGGCCATTGCGATGATCGCGCTGTACCCGCTCTCGCGCTGGCGCCGTTTCAGCGAGCCGGTTCCACAAGCCGACGTGCCGCTGCGGCCCGCAATGGACGAAACGGCGGTCCGCACCCAGGCGGATGCGAGCGAGCCGGTGATGAGCATCGGCATGGCCTTTCTGCCGTATGTCGTGCTCACGGTCGTCACGCTGGGAATTTTGCTCATCGATCCGCTGAACAACGCCTTGCGGCAATTCCGTATCGGTCTGCCGTTCCCCGAAGTGACCACGGGCTTCGGCGTGACGAACGCGGCGGTCGTGCGTTATGCGCCGTTCGCGCCGTTCACCCATCCGGGCACCATGCTGCTGATATCGGCCATCATCGTGTGGATCGTGTATCGCGCGAATGGCTACTACGGGGCGTGGCAGTCGCGTCATGGCAAGGAGAACCTCGGGCGCTCGCTCATTGTGGATGGCGTGCCCGCGTCGCTGCCCGTCATCGCGTTCCTCGTGACGAGCCGGGTTCTCGATCACAGCGGCCAGACCATGGTGCTCGCGCACGGTATTGCCGACGCGTCGCCGCCGCTCGTCTACGCGGGCATTGCCAGTGTGATTGGCGCGCTAGGCGCGTTCATGACGTCGAGCAGCACCGCATCGAACGTCCTGTTCGGCGGCTTGCAGAGCGACGTGGCGCATTTGCATTCGCTGCCTGTGGAGGCGATCGTGGCGGCGCAGGCCGCAGGCAGCGCCTACGGGAATGCGATCGGCCCCGCGAATATCGTGCTGGGCACCAGCATCACCGGTATCAAGGGGCAGGAAGGCGCGGTCATGAAACTCGCCATCCCGTGGACGATCATCGTGGCGATCCTCACGGGGATAGGCACGATTGTTCTCGTCATGCTCGCGTGAGGTCATCGGCATGGACAAGCTCGTGGCAGAAACGGTGGCGCTGATCCTGATGTTCCTGGCCTTTCCACTCACCAGCAGGGGCGCGACCACCGGTAACACGCTGCTGCTGAGCCTCGGCCTGCTATGCGTGATTGCCGGCGGCGCGTTGCCTATCATCACGCGCTTCATGGACCACTCCAAAGACAAGGTCAGGGACGCGGGCGTCGAGTTCGACGATCGGGCCTCCTGATTGATTCGTCGGTTTCGCGCGTTCAAGCGTGTCGCTTTGCCGGATCAACATCACGGGAGCGCATTCATCATGAGTCATCCAAACGGCCCTCGCACCGGTCGGCCGCCCACCCGCGCACCGCAAGGGATGGTGTCGACCCCTCACTATCTCGCCAGCCAGGCCGGCCTAACCATGCTTCAACGCGGCGGCACGGCAGTCGATGCCGCGATTGCCGCGAATGCCGTGCTGTGCGTCGCCTACCCGCACATGGCGGGACTGGGCGGCGACGGATTCTGGCTGATCGCCGACGGCAAGAGCGAGCAGGTCTACGCCATCAATGCGAGCGGACCCGCTGCGCAGCAAGCCACACTGGCGCGCTATCGAGGCAGCGCCGGCGCCGACGAAATCGCGGCGCGCGGGCCACAGGCCGTGCTCACCGTGCCGGGCGCGATCGATGGCTGGCGGCTCGCCCACGAGCGCTTTGGGCGGCTGACGTGGGCGGAGCTGTTTGCGCCGGCGATCGGCTACGCGCGCGACGGTGTGCCGGTGAGCCGCTCGCTCGCGGACTGGACGGTGCAGGACGTGCCGATCCTCACCAAATATCCCGAAACCGCGGCGATCTTCCTGCCGGGCGGCCGCGTGCCGGCGGACGGCGAGCGCCTCGTGCAGGGTGCGCTCGCACGCTCGTTGCAGCACCTCGCCGATCACGGCGCACGGGCGGGATTTTACGAAGGCGATCTCGCCGCACGGATCTGCGGCGCGATCGGTCAGGCGGGCTCGCCGCTGCAGGCGGACGACTTCGCCGCGTACCACGCGCAATGGGTGACGCCGATCAGCACGACGTACCGGGGCAACACGGTGTATGAACTGCCGCCGAACACGCAGGGCTTCACGCCGCTGCAAATCCTGAACCTGATCGAGGGCTACGACGTCACCGCGTGGGGCGATGGGACGGCGGACTACTATCACCACCTCGCCGAGGCGGTGAAGATCGCGTTTGCCGACCGCGAAGAGTGGCTGACCGACCCGAGCTTCGTCGCGATACCGGTGGACGAACTCATCTCCAAGGCGTACTGCGACGAGCGCCGCAAGCTGCTGGACCCCGAGCGTGCGCTGGACATCGCAACGGTGCCCGCGGGCATTGCGTATCAGCATCCGCACGAGCGCCGCGCGCCGGACGGCGACACCTGCTACTTTTGCGCCTCCGACAAGGACGGCATGGTCGTGTCGCTGATCCAGTCGATTTATCACGACTTCGGCAGCGCGGTGATGGGTGGCGACACCGGCATCATCATGCAGAATCGCGGCGCGTTCTTCTCGCTGGACGAGCATCATCCGAACAGCCTGCAGCCGGGCAAGCGAACGTTCCATACCTTGATCCCGGCGCTGATGTCGCGCGACGGCAAGCCTTGCCTCGCGTTCGGTTCGATGGGTGGGGAAGGGCAGCCGCAGACGCAGGCGGCGCTCGTCACGCGGATCGTGGACTTCGGCTACGACGTGCAGCAGGCCATCGAAGCGCCGCGCTGGCTGATGGGCCGCACCTGGGGCACCAAATCGCGCAACATGTCGCTCGAGGGACGCATCTCCGACGAAGTCGTGCGCGAACTGAAACGCCGGGGTCAGCCCGTGCAGATGGTCACGCACTGGAACGACAACATGGGACATGCGCACGCGATCCGGGTCGATCGCGAACAGGGCTTTTATGAAGGCGGCGCCGATCCGCGTGGAGACGGCGCGGCGCTGGGCTACTAGCTTTCGCGGCTGCTGACGGCGGACTAGTGCACTGTGAAGTCGCACGAAGGGTCGAACACATGAACCCGATGATCGTTACCTCGCTCATCCTCGCTGTAACGATGGTGCTGTTCATCTGGAACAAGCTGCCGGCAGCGGTGGTCGCCGTCATGTCGCTGCTCGCGCTCTACCTCACCGGCGTGCTGACGATGCACGAGGCGTTGGGCGGATTCGGCGATCCGCTCATCGTCTTCATCGCCGCGCTGCTCGGCGTGGGGATCGGCCTCGAGACGACCGGCGTGGGCACGTGGGCGGGCCAGTGGCTGATTCGTCATGCCGGCCAGAGCCAGAAACGGCTCATCGCTTCGCTGCTGATCCTGTCCGCGATCTCGACGGCGCTGATCGGCATGAACGGCGCCGTCGTCGCGATGTTGCCGATCGCGGTCATCGTCTGCGTGCGCACGCGGCTCGAGCCTTCCCAACTGATGATGCCGGTGTCGATTGCATGCCTGACCGGCGCCAAGCTCACACTGCTAGGCAGTCCTGTGAATGTCATCGCGGCGAGCGCGGCCGATGCGGCAGGCGGCGCGCCGATCCGCTTCTTCGAATGGTCGATTGTCGGCCTGCCGCTTTTCGCGGGCAGCCTCGTCATCATTCTGGTGCTGGGGCCCCTCCTGCTGCCCAAGCGCAGTTCGGGATCGCTGCCAGCCGATTTCAGTCAGCATGCGCATACGCTCGTCGAACAGTACCGCATGGCCGACGACGTGTGCCGGCTGCGCGTGCGTGCCGGCTCGCCGTTCATCGGCAAGACGGCGGCCGACATCGATCTGTCGCAATACCCGGGCCTCAGCGTCCTCGGGCTCATGGACGAAGAGGATGCGGAGCTGGGTGGGCAAGCCGCGCTCGAGGGACAGCACCTTCTGGTGCGCGGCGACGCGCAGGTTGTCTCGCGGCTGGCCAACGACCTGCACCTCGCCATTCGCGAGCCGTACGCGGAATCGCAGGCCGTGACCAACGCGCTGTTCAACCGCTCGTCCGGCCTTGCCGAAGTGGTGATTCCGCAGCGCTCCGCGTTGATTGGTCAAGCCGTGTTTCCGGGCATGGCGACGCACGAAGGCGACCTGATCGTCCTCGCCGTCCAGCGGGGTGGCGAAGACGTACCGGGACCCTCCACGCATCTGCTCGCCGGCGACCATCTGCTGTTCCGGGGTACCTGGGAGGCGCTGGACAAGCACTTCTCCGACCCGCAGATCCTCATGGTCGATGCGCCGCAAGCCGTCCGGCGCCAGACTGTCGCGCTCAGTCGCGGCGCTCGCGAGGCGCTCATCATCCTCGCCGTGCTGGTCGTGCTGCTTGCGACCAACGTCGTGCCGGCCGCCGTGGCCACGCTGATCTGCGTGACGGCGATGGTGCTGACACGCGTGATCAAGCTGAGCCAGCTGTATTCGATCGACTGGAACACCTGCGTGCTGGTCGGTGCGCTGATCCCGCTCGCCACGGCGATGTCGAAGACCGGGCTCGCGTATCTGCTCGGCGACTACGTGATCCAGATCGTCGGCTCCGGCGGCCCGCGCGCCGTGATGGCGGGGCTCTTCGTCGTCGCGGCTGTGCTGACCCAGGTCATCTCCAACAACTCTTCCGCGCTCGTGACCGTGCCGATTGCGGTTGCCACGGCGCGGGAACTCGGGGTGTCCGCGACGCCGTTCCTGATCGCGGTCGCACTGGGCGCGGGCGCAGCCCACCTCACGCCAATGAGCACGCCGGTGAACATCGTCACGTACGGGCCGGGCGCCTACGGGTTCGGCGACTACTGGAAGATCGGCGTGCTGATCGTGTCGTGGTCGATGGCGGTGGTCGTGTTCATTGCGCCGTTGTACTGGCGCTTCTAGTCAGTCATCGCTTGCGCGCTATTCGGCGTCCGCCTTCATTTCGCGCAGATGCTTGTAGACCGTCGCGCGCCCCATGCCCAGCACCTTCGCCACATAGTTGGCGGAACTCTTGCCCTTGAACGCGCCTTCGGCGTACAGCGCCTCGACCAGTTCGCGCCGGTGCTCGCGCGTGAGCGAGTTGAGCGCGACCTGCCGCTCGCGCAGCCAGCCGTGCAGGAAGGTGTTGATGCGCTCCTGCCAGTCGTCCTTGAAGAGTTCCTCGGGCTGTGCGATCACGCCTGCGCCGCGCAGGAAGAGGTTGAGCGTGGCCTGCATGTCGTCGAACGCGGCGATGTTGAAGTTGATGCACATCACACCCGCCGCGTGCCCTTCGTCGTCGAACAGCGCCGTGCTCACGCAACGCATGCGCCGGCCGTCCCAGTTCACCTTCTCGTAGGGGCCGAGCAGCTTGTTGCGCGTGGTTTCCTCGACGTCTTCGAGCGCGGCGTCGTCGCCGACCTCGCGCTTCGAGAGGTTGTTCGAGAGATACGCCACGGTCTGGTCCGAGAGGTCGTGAATCACGACCTCCGCGAACGGAAAGAACAGCGTGGTGATGCTGTCCGCCACGTGCGCGTAGCGCGCGAGCAGCAGGTCGCGCGCGGACTTCGGGCTGGCGGTTTTCTTCACGCGGGTTTTCTCGTCTTCTCGTTTCGGCATCGGACTGGGACCGGGTGGCGGCAGAAAGGACATCGATGATACTGCGTCCAGTCGGCGCCGCGTATCAACGGGCATCAACGTGCGCTTTGCAGATGCTTATACAGCGCGTTCGCGACGGCCATGTCTTCGAGGCCAAGACCGATCGAGCGGAAGAAGGCATGGCGCGCGTAAGCCGGGCGCGGGCACGCGTCGTTGGCGAGTTCCGCGAGATCGCCCGCGATCGCATCGGGCGACCAGCCGTGCTCGCGCGCGGCCAGCACCATTTCGCCCGCGCTTTGCGGCGTGGTGTGGCGATAGTCGCAGTACACATCGAGCGAGGGCAGCGCGGCCGGATCGATTTCATGCGCGTTCGCGACGTTCGTGCTGATCGAGGTGATGAGCGCGGGTTTCGTGAGCGTGTCCAGCGCGAGCACGGGCTTGCCCGACGAGGTGCACAGCATCACCACGTCGGCGTCTTGCACGCAGGCTTCGACCGTCTGCGCCACGCTTGCCCGTGCGTCCAGGGCGTGCAGTTCAGACTGACGCTGTGCGTCGCCCGCGAGCTTCGGCGAAAACACGCGAATGCTCTCCCACGCGCGAAGCGGCGCAACGTGACGAAGATGCGCCAGCGCGACCGCGCCCGAGCCGATCACGGCCAGGCGTTTCGCCTCGCGCGGCGCAAGCTGGTCGACGGCGAGCGCCGTGGTGCCCGCGGTGCGCTCGGTGGTGAGCAGCGCCGAGTCGCACCACATGAGCGGCTGCCCCGTTTTCATCGACATCAGCGCGGTCCATGCGGTGATGATGGGCGGCTGGCCTTCGGCGCCGACGATATACGGCGAGAGTTTCGCGCCGAACACGCCCGCTTCGGCGAGCACGCCGAGATAGGTGATGAAGTCGCCTGCCTGCTTCGGGAACAGCGTGAGGGTTTGCGGCGGCTGCACGGCGTCGCCGCGGCCGAGCGAGGCGAACAGGCGGCCCAGTTCGCCCCGTACGTCGAGGCTGGGCAGGGCGGCGCGCACCTGGGCGGCGTCGACGACGAGCGGCGCGGCGATGGCTTGGGACATCTCGTTCATGTTGGGGCTCCGGAGTCGCGATGTAGACATTTTTGTCCATTCTAGACTTTATTTTTATTTTTCGTCTATATTCCTCCTGCGGCCGCGGCCCTCGTGAAAGGGCGCCGCACGAAGCGCAACACACGTGAACAGACACTTATTACGAATTGGGTGACGACGATGAACAGGAAGATGATTCGCTTTGCGGCTGCGGCCAGCCTTGCGTGCCTGGCGGGCATGACGGCGGGCGCGGCGCACGCGCAAGACCCGAAAACGCTGCGCTTCGGCGTGGAGGCATCCTATCCGCCGTTCGAGAGCAAGACGCCCTCGGGCGATCTGCAAGGCTTCGACATCGATATCGGCAACGCGGTGTGCCAGAAACTGCAGATGAAGTGCGTGTGGGTGGAGAACAGCTTCGACGGTCTGATCGCCGCGCTCGAGGCGCGCAAGTTCGACGTCATCAATTCGGCCATGAACATCACCGACAAGCGGCGTCAGCAGATCGCCTTCACGCCCGCCATCTACGTGATGCCGATCCAGATGGTCGCGAAGCGCGGCTCGGGTCTGCAGCCCACGCCCGCGAGCCTGAAGGGCAAGTCGGTTGGCGTGCTGCAAGGCTCGACGCAGGAAGACTATGTGCGCAAGCACTGGGGCACGCAGGGGGTGAACGTCGTCACCTACGAGAACCAGGACCAGATTTTTGCTGACCTCGCGGCCGGGCGCCTGGACGGCGCGGTGCAGGAAGTGCAGACTGCCACCGACGGCTTCCTCTCGAAACCGCAGGGCAAGCGCTTCGAATTCGCGGGCGCGCCGCTCAAGGACCCGGCCACGCTCGGCGAAGGCACGGGCTTCGGCATGCGCAAGGACGACGCGGCGCTCAAGGCGAAGGTGGTGGCCGCGATCGATTCGCTGCGCCAGGACGGGACGCTCACGAAACTGTCGATGAAGTACTTCGGCCGCGATATCGTCGCAAAGTGATGCCGATGACTTTGGACTCCAGAGCCGATTCATGAGCCAGAGCGCGATCGTTCTCGGGGCGGGCATCGTGGGCGTGAGCGTCGCGCTGCATCTGCAGGCGCGCGGCGTGCAGGTCACGCTGGTCGACCGGCGCGGGCCCGGCGAGGAAACGAGCCATGGCAACGCGGGGTTGATCGAGTCGTCGTCGGTCGTGCCTTATGGCTTTCCGCGCGACTGGCGCACGCTGCTGCGCCTCGTGCGCAACGACTCGACCGTGCTGCGCTACGACGTGCGCTCGTTGCCCGCCTACGCGCGCTGGCTCGCGTCGTTCTGGCGCGAGTCGTCGCCGGCGCGCCTCGCACGCGCCGCGCGCGACATGCTGCCGCTCATCGAGCGCAGCGTGGCCGAGCACGACGCGCTGATCGCGCGCGCGGGCTTGCGCGACATCGTGCGGCCCGTCGGCTGGCTCGAAGCGTGGCGCTCGCCCATTGGCTTCGAGCGAGAAATGCACACGGCGCAGGGCGTGGCCGACGCCCATGCGCTGCATGTGCAGATGTTCGACGCGCCGGGCCTCATCGCACTGGAGCCTTCACTCAACGCGGGCTATGCGGGCGCGATTCACTGGATCGATCCCGCGAGCGTGGCGGATCCTGGCGCGCTGACGAAGGGCTATGCGCAACTATTCCTGCGTGAAGGCGGTGCATTTGCACAGGGCGACGCGCGTACGCTGATGCCCGACGGCAAGGGCTGGCGAGTGCAGACCGACGCAGGGCCGGTGAGCGCCGAGCTTGCGGTCGTGGCGCTCGGCCCATGGTCGGACCTCGTGACACAGCCGCTCGGCTACCGCGTGCCGCTCATGGTCAAGCGCGGCTATCACATGCACTACGCGAGCGAAGCGCGTGCGCCGCTCGTGCGTCCGGTGGTGGATATCGAAGGCGGTTACGTGGTCGCGCCGATGCGTCGCGGCCTGCGCCTGACCACGGGCGTCGAGCTTGCCACGCGCGAGCGTCCGCCCAACTATGCGCAGCTCGACGCCGCCGAGCGCGAGGCGCGTCCTGTGTTCGGCCTCGGCGCGCGGCTGGACGAAACGCCGTGGATGGGCTTGCGCCCGTGCACGCCCGACATGCGCCCGCTGCTCGGGCCTGCGCCGCGTCATGCGGGGCTGTGGTTCGCGTTCGGTCACAATCATCATGGCCTCACGCTCGGGCCGGTCACGGCGCGCCTCGTTGCCGAGCAGATCGTCGGCGAAACGCCGTTCATCGATCCCACGCCGTATTGGCCCGCACGGTTTGGCTAAGAGACGTGTGTTGAGCCGGTAGCGACCCGGACCGCGGCGACGGCACATCGGCCGCCCGGAATGACGAGTTCGCGGATTCCGTAGCCATTCGATGCGACCGGTTCGTTTGGCCAGTCAATGAACTTGCGCACGCTCTCGTTGACGAGCCCGGTGGGTCGATTTCCCGACGCTCAAGTTCCACTCACTGTTGCCGATATTCCGTTCGGGATCATTCCCGCAAAGTATGCGCCGAACATGAGTCGTGAAGCCTGAGCCGTCGCCGAATGGCTCAGGTAGCCAGAAGCTGAATTGAAAGAATGGGAGGGAGGCAGGTTCCCGGGAGCATGGCGACGAACCCCGGGCGCTCGAGACCCAGCCGCTGAAAGTCAACGCGTAGGGAAGGGGGGAAATTCGTGATAAACGGTGGGGGCGCTAACGTACGGGGGCCGTCCGGCCGGATATCTGGTGTCCAGATATCCGCGTGCCACACGCGCGAGACCTTTACCCATCCATCTTTTCGCGATTCACGGATTCTCTATGCTTATCAAGAACGTCGCAGTCAGTCTTCCCTCGAGGGTCGTCACGAACGAAGAAGTCGTCGATATGATCCGCTCCCACTCTACGGCTTTCGATGGCGACATCGACAGGACCGCGCGAACCATCAAGACGCTGCTCGACCGGAGCGGGCTGGTCCATCGTCGCTGGTGCGACAGCCATGAGTCGCCCATCGATCACGTTGCGATGGCGACGCGCAAGGTCTTATCGGAAACCTATCTGAGGCCGGAGCACATCGAACTGTTCATTTTCGTCGGCATCGGTCGAGGGTTTCTCGAGCCGGGCAACAGCCACATGATGGCGAGCACGCTCGGCTTTGGCAATGCCGAATGCTTCGATGTGGTCGATGCCTGCATGAGCTGGACGCGGGCCATGTCGATCGTCGACAGTCTCTTCAAGACCGGCCAGTATAAGAACGCGATGATCGTGAATGCCGAATTCAATATGCTCGCAGGGGGGCCGCTCTATCCTTCGAATTTCGCGCTCAAGCATCACGCCCAGGTCGAATACACCCTGCCGTCGTTTACGATAGGCGAAGCGGCGACGGCCACGCTGGTGGTGGCGAAGGAGCCGGATAACTTCAGCTTTGCATTTCGCGGCAAGCCCGATGTCTCGGACCTGTGCACGATTCCGATTCCTGGCTACGAGGGGTATTGCCATCCCACCGACCGTATCGGCAAGAACGGCGAAATGCGGTTTACCTCGTTCGGCCACGAACTGCACAAAAATTCAGATGAGCTTTCCGAAGTCTTCTCCAGACTGGCCGTTCCCAAAAAGGACATCGACATCGTGTTTACGCACGCCTCCTCCAAGGCCGCGTGGCACGGCTACGGCGTGAAGGCAGGCATCGACGATAAGATGTATCACATCTATCCGGATACCGGAAATCTCGTTTCCGCCTCGATTCCGGCCGCGATTTCGATGGCCAAGGAGACCGGGAAGCTGAAGCGGGGCGACAGGGCGCTGTGCTGGGTCGGCAGCGCCGGCATGTCGTTCAACGTGAGCAGCTTCCTGTTCTGAGGCTCGGTATCAGTCTATTGAGAACGATATGAAAGGCATTGCAGGAGGCGTTCGCTATCTGATGCAGCGGGTTCGCGACGCATATGGGTTGTCGGACCTTAGCGTGCTGGCGGTGGGCGTGATCGGGACCATCGGCCATCCGCTGTACTGGTTGTGGTGGACCTACATCGACCCCCAGCCCAATGAAAGCACGCTGATGCGCGTGATCGGCGCGCTCGCCTGTCTGCTGTTGCTGCTGCGCCGCTTCTGGCCCGCAGCAGCAGTGCCTTTCCTGCCGTGGTATTACTTCCTGACGGTAGCCTATACGCTACCGTTCTTTTTCACCTACTACCTGATCACCGGCCACTATTCGATGATCTGGTCGATGGCGGAAGTCGGGATGATGTTTTTCCTGATCGCGATTTTTCCGTCGTTCGTCGCGCTGGCGGTGAATCTCGCGCTCGGGGTTGGCCTCGCTATTCTGTGCGCGTGGATCGTCACGCCGGAGTCCCTGCACGTCGACGGCCATTTGCTGCTCTATACCTACCTGCCGGTTTTCGCGTTCGGCATCAGCGCGGGCCTCACGTTCAGCTACAGCAACATGCGGGGGATCACGGCGCAGGCCAAGAACGGCGCACTTCGGGCGCTCGCGGGCACGATCGCCCATGAAATGCGGAATCCGCTCAGCCAGCTCAGGTACGTGCTCGATCGCGTCGAGGAGGCGCTGCCCGCGATGGCCGAGTCGAAGCCTGTGCCGGCGTTGCCGGTCGACGCGGTGGCTTCGCTTTCGCAGCACGTTGCGCACGGACAGCTGGCGATCGATCGCGGGCTCAGAATCATCGCGATGACGCTCGATGAAGTCAGCGCCAAGCCCATGCAGTCGGACAATCTCAACTATGCGAGCGCGGCGGAGGCGACACGCAAGGCGCTCGACGAGTACGGCTTTGGCGGCAGGAAAGAGCGCAGCCGCGTGAAACTGATGGTCCTCGAAGACTTTACCTTCAAGGTCGACGAGACCGTCTATCTGTTTACCTTGTTCAATCTGATCAAGAATGCGCTGCATCACATGGCGGCGCATCCCACGGCAACACTCACGCTGACTGTCGACCGGAACAAGGTGATCGTTCACGACACGGGACCGGGCATCGCAGCCGAGATGATGTCCCATCTGTTCGAGCCTTTCCGCACCCAGGGAAATGCTGCCGGCACGGGTTTGGGGCTTGCCTACTGCCAGCGTGCGATGCGCTCGTTCGGCGGCACGATCGAGTGCCGCTCGGAAGCCGGCCGATTCACCCAGTTTACGCTCGAGTTTCCTGCCATACCGGAGAGCGAAATCGCGGCCTACCGGCAGACGCTACTCGCACGCGCCACGGAGTTCTTCAGCGGGAAGGCGATCCTGTTCGTGGATGATGACGCGGTGATACGCGAGAAAGTCTGCCATGCGTTTGCGGGGGTGGGCGCCCGGGTCGTCGAAGCGGAGAGCGGTGAGCGCGCGCTGACGCTCCTTCGAGAGAGCGCCGCCTACGATCTCGTCCTGATGGACATCAACATGCCGGGTCTCGACGGCTACACGACCACGGAGAAGATCCGTTCCGACGCCGACCTGGCTGGCGGGGGCCTTCTTGTGGTCGGTTATACGGCCGAAGCTCACAACCTGGCTCGCGTGCTCGCGAAGGGTGCCGGCATGGACGCAACGATCAGCAAGTCCATACGCATGGTGGAACTGGTGAGTACGCTGCAGAAACTCATGGAAAGCGGCGATCGCCATTTGCGCCACCCGCGCTTCGACGGATTCGCGGGCAAGACGATTCTCGTCGCGGACGACGACACCTACAGCCGGATGGTCGCGAAGAGCTATCTGGAGCGTTGTGGCGCCAGCGTCGTGGAGGCGGAAAACGGACAGGGCGTGCTGGCGCGCCTGCAGGGCGGCGGCAATGTCGACGCCATCGTGATGGACATGAACATGCCCGGCATGGGCGGCGTGGAGACGGCGGCGTGGATTCGCGCCCGCGTGGACGAGTATGGCGAGCTGCCTATCGTGGCCCTGACCGGCCAGTCCGATATGGCGGCAGTCAGGGCCTGTCTCGCGGCGGGCATGAACGAGGTCATGACGAAACCGGTGCAGGTCGGTGTGCTCTATGCCTGTCTCGCGCGGCAGTTTGCGCACTCGCGCGTGGCGAGCGCCCCGGAGAAACGCGAGCGGCCGACAGCGCCGGTCATGCGGGTTGCAAACCGGGCTGCGAATCGGCCGGCGATCGCGGAGAACGACCTGCTCGATGAGGCACACCTCGACGAACTGGCGTCGCTCGACATGCTGGATCAGACCTTCCTCAAGGGCATTGCGCAAATCCGCTCGCTACTGGCGCAGCTTGCAACCAGTGTGGAGGCCGGTGACATCCGGGCAGTCCACGCGACGCTACACGTGCTTTCAGGCATCAGCGGGAACATCGGCGCGAAAGCGCTGCACCTGTATGTGAAGCAGATCTATCCGCGCGTCCTCGATGGCCAATGGCCGGACGAGACCGACTGGCTCGACCAGACCACCGCACTGGGAAACCGCTCGGCCGACGCGCTGCATCAATATTTTGTGGCGGCGATAAGCCCGGTCGATCAGCCGGGCGTGTCGAGCGAGGACTGAGGCTCGAGCGGCCGTTGTGTGTTAGCGGCTTGCGCGCGTTCCTTGCGGGTGCCAAAGCGCATCGTGACGGTCGTCCCGACACCCACGGTGGAGTCGACTTCCAGGCCGCCGCCAAAAGATCGCATGATGCGGTTGCAGAAGATCATGCCCATGCCGTGGACACCTTCTTCGGCGTGAGTCGTGATCGGGTCCCGCAAGAGTCGCGCCTTGATTTCGGGAGCAATGCCCGGACCGTTGTCGCGCACGCGGATCTGCGGTTCGAGCGTGTCGAGCACTTCAATGCGCAACGCAGGGCGGGGCGTGCGGCTTTTCGCCGAGCGTGGCAAGCGAAGCCCGCGGTAGCGGGCCGCCGTCGGCGAGCATACGCGTGATGCTTTCGGCATCGAGCGGCCTGCTGAAGCGGAATCCCTGCGCTTCCACACAACCGAGCGCGAGCAGGCACTCCTGCTGGGCGAGCGTCTCCACCCCTTCGGCGATGACGGATAAACCGAGCGCCTGCGCAAGCGTAACCATCGCCTTCACGATCGCACCCGTGTCCGTTTCCCCGACGCCTTGCACGAACGCACGGTCGATCTTGATGCGATCGACCGGCAGCGCGCGCAGTTGACTCAGGCTCGAGTAGCCCATGCCGAAATCGTCGATGGCAATACGAATACCCGCGCGGCGAAATGCGTGAAGGCGGCGCGCGGCGATCTCCGGTTGCTTCATCAACGCGGTTTCGGTGACCTCGAGCTCGAGCATCGTCGGATCGACGCCCGTCTCCTGCAGGATGGTCTGAAACGTCTCGACCATATCCGTGCGTTGCAACTGGAACGGCGACAGATTGACCGCGATGCGCACCGGCGCAATCCCCATGTGCCTCCATAGCGCCGACTGCCGGCAGGCCTCATGCAGCACCCACTCGCCGAGCATCTCGACAAATCCCGAGGCTTCCGCTATCGAAACGAATTCGGCCGGCGCGATCTCGCCGTAAATCTCATCGTGCCAACGCGCCAATGCTTCGACGCCAAGCACGTGGCCGTTGCGCATGTCGACCTGCGGCTGGTAGTGCACGCGCAGCGTCCCTGCTTCGATCGCCTTTCTCAGCCGTGCCGAAAGGATGAGCTTTGCGTCGGCGTTCTCGCCCATCTCAGGCCGATAGCGATCCCAGCAATTGCGGCCACGACTCTTGGCCGCGTACATCGCCATGTCCGCGCACGAGATCAGCGTTTCCACATTGTCTCCATCCGCTGGAAACACGCTGATGCCGACGCTCGCGCTCACCACGAGTTCGTTCCCGCCGACGAGCATTGGTTTCGCAATCGTCGCGAGTACGGCATCGGGAAGATCGAAGCGTGTGTCGTCCTGCCCGCGCGGCGCAACGATCATGAACTCGTCGCCGCCGTAACGACCAAGAATGTCGACCGGGTGGGCGCAGGCCCGCAGACGCCCGGCAACTTCGACGAGCAGCTGATCGCCGACGCTGTGCCCGAGCGCATCATTGACGGTCTTGAACGTGTCCAGATCGAGGAAAACAACGTAGACGGTTTCGCCGTGGCGGGCGGGGTCAGTCAGGAGTGCCTGCAATCGTGCGCTGAGCGCCGAACGATTCGCGAGCCGGGTCAGGCTGTCGCATTCGCTGAGTTCGCGCAAACGGCGCGAACGATCGAGAAGCCTGACCGACACGTCATGGGTCGTTTTGGCGAACAGGAGTGGATAGATGAAGATGATGGGCAGCCACACCGGCGCGATCCGTACGTCCAGCGGCGTGGCGGCGACACCGAAGATCGCCGCCCCGGCGATCAGGCCCGCCGCACTCGCGCCCACCCCGGCGACGAAGACCGGCCAACCGCCCACGGCCATGGTGTCGAGCGCAAACATCAACAGGATGACGACGGTTGCGACCGGTTCGAAATGAACCGCCGCGGCCAGCCAGCCGCCGAACGCCGAATCGAAGAGCAGGTTCCATTTCTCTTTGCGGAGTGCATCGTCAGTGTTGGCGCGTACCCGCGAATAAGCGACATGCGGCCAGACGAGACAGATGGCAAGAACGCCGGCGAAGAGCGACGCCGGCGCATGTTGCACGTGCAGCAAGGACAGAACGGGTATGGAGCCGATCGCGTAGCCGAGGACCCGGAGAACATAAATGCGGCGCAAAGTGCCGGCGGTCCAGAACTTGTCGCCCCTGGCGGACGTAAGCACGTCGTCTCCCCGATTCAAATCATATGATTTCATGAGGATAGACCAGATCGGACTCCAGGATGCGGAGAACTCATTCCGACCCCCGGGCGAACCGAAGCTGTGCCGACGTCTTCGGGTTCCGGCTTGACCTTCGCGTTATGTGCGCCTGCGCACCACGGAGTTTTCCCAATATATGGAAAATCCGCTTGCGTTCCATCGCGGAACTTCTAGACTGACAACTTGCGATTCGCGCCGCGATCCCACTAACGAGCCGCACTGCACGGAGTGCTCATGCGACTGACCATCCTGATCAATGGTTCTGACCCGGCAGACAAACACGAATTCGCCCTTGTGTGGATCGATCTCGACCAGAAACGCTGGTCGCGCGAGTCACACGAAGGGGTCGACCTGCCTTCGTGGGGCGACGTCCGCGCCGGCGGCGACGAGACGGTCTTATGCGCTCCGCAAACCGATGCGCCTCTATGCATCATGCGCGGTCTCAGCCTGGACGAGCGCCAGGAAGTCCATTCCGGGCATGGCGATGCGAGCTGGCCGGACAGCAGCGCGTGCAACGAAACAGCATGGCAGTGGCGCTTGCAGGCGGTTGACCGTAAATCGGTTCGAGCCGCGAATTCGCTGTTTGCCTGCTAGTCGTTCGCACGATGGCTGTCGAGCCATCGCCGATGCCGTGCGCCATTACTCCTTCAATGTCGCGAGTAGCCGGTCGATTTCGTCGAACTGGCTTTTCGACAATTGATGGCTTTGCATGATTTCCTGCAAGCGCTTTCGCCAATACGCCGGCGGCAAACGCGACTCGTTCAGGTCCTCTGCAGACAATCGCTGAATCACGGATTTAATGTGCAGGATGTCGCTGTGCGCGACTTGCGACGACCAGGCGCCGGACTTTCTGGATTGCCCGCCACCGTCCAAACCCCTTTCTGACACTGTTCCCATCTTTATTTGCCGTCGGAATATGGCGCTGCGCATGCATGCCCCGAGCGCACCACCGGCCCTGCGGCCTCCTGTTGTCATTTACCTGGGTAAGCCACGCCACGAATCAGGCGTCCTGTATGCCGAATAGATATTCTGTTCGGCTAGGCCGAACGGCGTTCGGCGGCTTATTTATGGTAGTTTCCACCTTGATGACTGTCAATATTGGCAGCGCTAAGCTGGCTGAAACGCGCGACCGCCTGCTAGCGGATAAAAGACGAAATACTAATGACACAAACGGACCAAACCATTGGGGAGCGCAATGCGCTTCGCAGCGTCAGCCGGGCGCTCGATGTTCTGGAGACGCTGGGGAGCAGCGATAACGAGGGGCTTACGGTTGCCGAAATTGCGACGGCAATCGGCGTGTCGAAGAGCACGGCGTTCGAGTTGTTGCAGACCTTGCTCGCCCGTCATTACGTCACCGATGTACGCCTTGGCGGCTCACGGCGCTATCGGCTCGGCTTTGCGCTCGTGCATCTCGGCGACCGGGCGGCGGCGGACGTCGGCATCTCCCAGCTTGCGATGCCGGTTCTGCGCGAGCTGACCGACACGACCGGTCTCACGTCCCGGCTTGCGGTGCTCGACGACAGCGGCTATGCCGTCGCAATCAGCCGCGTCGAGGCGCCCGGCATCGTGCGGATCGCGTCCGCGCTCGGACAACGCGAGCTCCCGCATTGCTCGGCGCTCGGCAAATCCCTGCTCGCGCTGTTGCCGCCGGCGCGCGTCGTCAAGCTGCTTGCGCATACCGGCATGCCGCGTCGCACCGAGTACACCCGCCTGACGCCCGCGGAGCTGATGAAGGATCTGATCCTCGTCGCCGAGCGCGGCTATGCATTCGACGACGAAGAAGACAATCTGGGCGTGGTTTGCGTCGGCGCGGCCATTACGAACCGCGACGGCGAAGGCGTGGCTGCGATCAGCGTGACGACGCTCAAGAACGGACTGGACGACGACGACCTGCACGCGCTGGGGCGCACGCTGCGCGCTCATGCAGAACGCATCAGCCGGATGCTCGGCGCGCAGATTGTCCCGCAACGCGGCGCGGCGAGCTAGCACGCATCTCCTGGCGGATCACCGGTGCCCCCGCGACGGGGCGAGGACCTCATGCTGACCACCTTCTTCGATCTGTTCGATCTGCACGACGCGAACAGCTATCTGCCCGATCTGCTCAAGGGGGCGCTCACGAGCATCGAGTTGACCTTCAGCATCCTGGCGCTCAGCCTGCCGTTCGGCCTGCTGCTCGCCATCGCCAGAATCGGCCGCGCGCGGCTGCCGAGAGCCATTGCATCGGTTTATATCGAGGTCATACGCGGCACGCCCGCGCTGCTGCAACTGTTCTACATCTACTTCGTGCTGCCCTCGTTCGGAATTCGTTTCGCGCCGTTCACGGCGGGTGTCATCGGGCTGTCGATCAATTATTCAGCGTACCTCGCCGAGGTGTATCGCGCGGGCATTGAAGCCGTGCCGAAGAGCCAGACGCAAGCCGCGAAGGCGCTCGGCATGTCCGGCCGCCAGACGCTGCGCCTGATCGTGCTTCCCCAGGCCATCCGCATCGTCGTGCCGCCGCTCGGCAACTATGCGATTTCGCTCTTCAAGGACACCTCGCTCGTGTCGATCGTGACGGTCAAGGAGCTGATGTTCACCGGCCAGATCATCTCGTCGACGAACTTCCAGTACGTCACGATCTTCACGCTGGTCGGCGCGCTCTATCTGGCATTTTCCTGGCCGAGCGCCCTGGTCGTACACTGGCTCGAGCGCAAGATGGGCACAGCGCGGCCGGCGAACGCCGCAGTGCGTCCACGATGACCGTCGCGCTCGTACGTAAGGCAGCAAGGTGAATGACGCGATCGATTCGTCACATCTGGATAACTAACCAATTCGGGGTGTTTCATGCGCAAAGCTACGCTGGCGTTTGCATCGATATTGTTGGGTGTTGCAACCTTGCTGTCCCATGCCCATGCGGCTGATAGCAGCGCAATCGGCGACGCGCACTTCGATGGCGGAGACGGCTCGTACGCGCGCGCAATCAGGAACGGCATCACGCTCGTGATCGCCGCCGACCCGCCGTCGACCTTCCGGGACGAAAAAACTCACTCGTTCGACGGCGCGGACGTGCGCATCTTCCGCGAAATCACGAAGCGGCTCAAGATCACCAAGGTCACGTGGGATATCGTGCCGTTCGACGCGATGATTCCGGCACTGCTCGCCGGCCGCGCCGACGTCATTGTCGACAACCTGCACGAGAACGAGCAGCGGCTGCGCGTCGTGGCATTCACGAGCCCGGCATACTGGTACGGATCGGGCATCGCGGTACAGCGCGGCAATCCGTCGAAGATTCATGGGTGGGACGAGTTTGCCGGCCATACCGTCGGCACGGTGCGCGGGAGCTTCAATCACCAGTTGCTCGAAGGGCGCAAGGACCTCAAGGAGCTCAAGCTCTACACGAGCAACGAGGCAGAGTTCTCCGATCTGATCGCGGGGCGTATCGACGTTGCGATGGAAGACGACATCAAGATCGGGCAATTCCTGAAGCAGCATCCCTCTGCCGCCATGCAAATGGTGGCAGACTACCGGCCGCTGCCGCAGGAGTACGGGTACGCGCGCTACGCGTTGCGCAAAGGCGACGTCGATCTGAACAACGCGGTGTCGAGAACGCTCGACGAAATTCGCGCCGACGGCACGCTGGGATCGATCATCAGGCAGTTCGGCTATACCGACCGCAATCTCTGGTATTTCCCGGTGAAAAACTGATTGCGTCGCGTACCAGCCTGCCTGTCTGTTTCAGGCGGCAAATGCGCGGTCGCAGATTTCCACGCGGTTGCGGCCGAGATGCTTGGCGTGATAGAGCGCCGTGTCGGCATCGCGCGCCAGCTGCTGGATTGTCGCTTCCGCGGCGGCGAGGCAGGCCACGCCGATGCTGCATGTGTATCGAATCACGGGCGCGGTGAAGCCGGGCTGAGCGATTCGCGTGCGGACCACTTCGGCCAGATCGTTAGCCTGTTGCAGGGAGAGTGCCGGCAGCAACACGGCGAACTCTTCTCCTCCCCAGCGCGCGAGATACGCTGAGGCCGGTATTGCCGCACTGGCGCGTTCCGCAAAGTCGATCAGGACGTTGTCTCCCATATCGTGCCCATGCTCGTCGTTGACCCGCTTGAAGTGGTCGAGGTCGATCAGGAGCATGGAGAGCACGGCCCCGTTGCGCTTCGCCAGTTCACGTTCCTCTTCGAATGCGAGCGCGAGTGCGCGGCGGTTCAGCAAACCGGTCAGCGGATCGCGGTACGACTGCCGCTCGAGCTGGATGCGCAAGCGCTCCATGGCAATCAGCAGCAGGCCCACTGTCACGAGCAGGGAAAACGCGGCGCCCGCGGTGAGGTAGAACGTCTGCATCCACTCCGGATGGAAGAGATCGGGCAGGCCCCTCGTCGCAAGCGCGACGGAGATGCTGCGTGCGCCCGCCACTGCGCATTCGGCAAGCAGCAGTGCGCCAACGGCAAGCGCCGTGCGGCTGGGTCGGCCAAGGTGGAGCATCACCACGCCGTGCGTGCCGTAGAGTACCGCGAGCACCCCGGTGATTACGATCGTGCGGCCCGCAACCGATGGCTGGACCAGCCACAGCCAGGTCATGCCGGCCGCGGCGACGAAGACGAGCAGCGAGACGAAGCGCCAGCTGGGTTGGCACCCATAGAGGAGTTGGGTGCCAATGAGTCCCAGCCCCGCGCCAAAAACGATGCCGCAGTTCGCAACCAGGATCGAAAGCCAGTCCGGCACGCTGCCTCGAAATGCGAGGAGAAGAACCGATACGCTGACCACCAGCGCACCCGATGCCCAATGACGAACCCCGCGTATGTTCTGAGGAAAGCTTCGGGCCAGTGAGAGCAACGCGATTGCCATGAGTCCCGGCATGACCGAAGACATCAGGATGACCGTGCGCAGATCGAAGAGCGGCATGCAGGTTCGGCGAGAGTAGGCACTGCGCCTATATAACATATCGATGTCGTCGAGCGCGATGCCAGAGTGAGGCGTGATCGATAACAGACACAAGCGTTGAATGAATTCGCACGCAATACCCGCCATGTGCTTGCCGGAAATCCATCGGCGCCCATTTTTGCGCTCTTCAGAATTCCCGTATCCTGCCGTTAGCGCATGGATGGCATGCCGTGTTGCGCGTTGTTGAAGTTGCCGATTCCGGGAACGCGTGCGTAGATGGCGTTGTACGAGCACACATTCTCTTTGACAGCATGACAAACCCTGGAATGGACGCAGAAAGCGAGTACGGCGAGCCGCTCGGCAACCTGCCTATGCCGGTCATCCGTTACGACGCGCAGGGCCAACGGCGCTACCTGAATAGCGCGGCATTGGCGATGTTGAGGGCAGCATCCGAAAGCGCCTGCGCGACGCATGCCGAAGCCCGGATGTTTTCACCCCAGACACTGCAGCAGTACCTCGATACCATTCGCGAAGTGGCGATCACGGGCGTTGCGCGCGAGCTGGAACTGACGTTCGACGGCCTGCCGCAAACGCCGGGTGAGCACTACCTCGTGCAGTTCGTAAGCCATCCGACACCGGACGCGGCTCCTGCGGTGCTGGCGATCTATTTCAACATCACGGCGCGCAAACGTGCGGAGGCAAAGCTCCGTGAACGCGAGTCATTTCTCGAATCGTTGCTCGATACCATGCCCATTCCGGTCTTTTCGAAAGACAGGGAAGGGCGGTACCTTCATCTCAATCGGGCTTTCGAAGAATTTCTTGGCGTCCCCAAGGAGCGCTTCATCGGCAAGACGGTCTTTGAGACGAGTCCTTCGGAGTTGGCGCAAACCTATTTCGCCATGGACGAGGCGCTGTTCGCGAAAGGCGGCATCCAGCGCTACGAATTCAAGGTCCAGAACGCAAGGAAAGCGGTGCGCGACGTGGAATTCAGCAAGGCGGTTTTCCACGACGATGAAGGCCGCCAGGCCGGCTTGATCGGTGCGATTCTGGACATCACCGAACGTAAGCAGGCGGAGTCCGAGCAGCGGGCCCAATACGAGAGGATCCTGCAACTCAACGGACGCCTCGAAGACAAGGCGCGTCAACTGTCCGACGCGCGTGCACAGTTGATGACCGTGCTCCATACCATCCCCGACTTGGTGTGGCTGAAGGACACCGCTGGCAATTTTCTGCTTTGCAATTACAGCTTCGAGCAATTTGTCGGCAAGCCGAAAGCTGAAATTCTCGGGAAAACCGACTACGACATTTTCGATGCCGAGCTGGCGGACTACTTCCGGGAGCGCGACAAGGCAGCAATCGATGCGCTGCATGTTTGCGTGAACGACGATTGGGTGGTCGCTCCGGCGACCCGTGAACGGACCTTGCTCGAAACCCGACGCTTGCCGGTGTTCGGCGCAGGGGAGACGGTGGCGGGCGTCCTCGGCGTGGCACGCGACATGAGTGAACGGCGCCGTTTCGAGGAAAAACTGGCCCGCCGGGAACGCGAGTTTCGAACCCTCGTCGAGAACTCGCCCGATACGGTCGCCCGTTACGGACGGGATTGCCGACGCCTCTACGTCAATCCAACCTTCGCCGCGCTGGCCAGTGGAGGGGCACAGGCGCTGCTGGGCAGGACGCCGGCCGAATATCCGGGCGGGCCAGGGTCCGTCCTCTATGAGCAGCGACTCCGGGAAGTATTCGCAACGGCAAGCGACAGGGAATTCGAATTGGTCTGGGGGCCTGACGAGAACCGGGAACTATGCCAGCTGATCCGGTTGACAGCGGAACTGGGCGAGGACGGCAAGGTGGAAACCGTCCTTGCCGTAGGTCGGGATATCTCGGAACTGCACGCTTCCAGAGGAAAGATCCATCGGATGGCGTATTTCGACGCGTTGACCGCGCTGCCGAATCGCGTCCTGTTCAACGAGCAATTGCGTCAGGCAATCTCGAACAGCAAGCACGGCCACTATACGGCCGTCATGATGATCGACATGGACCGCTTCAAGGGTGTCAACGACACGATGGGTCATGCGGTCGGTGACGAGCTGCTGCGCGAGGCCGCGCATCGGCTGGTTTCATGCGTGCGTGTGGGAGACACGGTTGCCCGCTTCGGTGGGGACGAGTTCGCCGTGCTGCTGCCCGGGATTGCCGATCGCGGCATCCTCGAGGAGATCTCCGCGAGAATCATCCGGCGGCTCGACGAGCCTTTCCTGCTCGACGGAAGAGAAGTGTTCATATCGTGCAGCGTCGGGATCGCGCTGCATCCGCTCGACAGCACCGACGCGAAAGACTTGCTGAGATACGCCGACTCTGCGATGTACCTCGCGAAGCGCTCAGGGCGTCGCGGCTTTCGCTTTTATACGAAGGACCTGACCGTCGAGGCCACGGCGCGTCTTTCGCTCGAGTCGGAGCTGCGGCGTGCAGTCGATCTGGGCGAGTTCGAGCTGTACTACCAGCCTCAGGTGACGCTGCGCGGTGCGGAAGTCATCGGTTCGGAAGCCTTGTTGAGATGGAATCGCCCCGGAGAGGGCTTCATTCGCCCGGATCAGTTCGTGCCGCTCGCGGAGGAAACCGGCCTGATCGTCGAGCTTGGGCGGTGGGTGCTTCGCGAAGCTTGTCGCTCGGCCGTCGAATGGAATACCGGGCGTGCCGCGCGCCACAGGGTGTCGATCAATCTTTCCGCGCGACAGTTTCAGTCGCGCGATCTCGCGCTGACGGTCAAGGATGTGCTCGATGAAACCGGCTGTCGACCGGAGTGGCTGGAATTCGAGATTACCGAAAGTCTGCTGCTGGAGGAAGACGACTCGGTTCTGAGCGCGCTCCTCGAATTTGAAAGCATGGGCCTGTCGATTGCGATCGATGATTTCGGCACCGGCTATTCCGCACTCAGCTATTTGACCCGATTCCCGATCGATACGCTCAAGATCGATCGTACGTTCGTGCAGCGAGTCACGACGGACCGGCGCCATGCCGAACTCGTGAAGGCGATCCTTTCCATCGCCCGTTGCCTCGGGCAGCGGGTCGTTGCCGAAGGCGTCGAAACCATGGAGCAGGCCGCCTTTCTCGATGCGCATGGTTGCGAGATTGCGCAGGGCTTTCTCTACAGCGTGCCGCTGCCACAGCCTGCCATTGCAGCGCTTCCCCGTTTTCTCGATCCCGGCGCTGCGGACGACGCCAATCCGTAAGGTTGGCCAGGCCCGACGAAACAAATTCCTTCCGGCTGTAACCGGAATGCGTAACCGAACGAATTAAGAGGCAGTCCTGTCGTCCTGGAGACCGGTCATGTCCGTTCGGCTCGTTGCTTTGGCGTTCTTTTTTCTCGTCGCGCCCATCGTGGCGTCAGCGAGGCCGGTCGTGGTCGAGCTGTTCACCTCGGAAGGGTGCTCCTCGTGTCCTCCCGCGGATGCCTACCTGTCTGAGCTATCGCGTGAGCGTCAGGGCGTGCTTCCCCTCGCGTTTCACGTGACGTACTGGGACGGCCTGGGTTGGCGCGACCCTTACTCGCTGGAAGCCGCTACACAGCGCCAGGCCGAGTACAGTGCCCGTTTTGGTCAGAGCGCCTACACCCCGGAAATGGTGATCGACGGCCAGCAGGGACTGGTGGGTTCGAATCGACGTGCAGCCGAGGCGGCGATCGCGATCGCGCAGAAAGCGGACGAGGCAGGGGTGGAGGTGAGTGGCGTGCGCCGCGGCGGGACGTTATCAGTCATGGTGGGGCGCGGCTCCGGCCACGGTCGGGTCTTGCTCGTCGGTTATGACACCGGGCACGTGACCGCGGTCGGGCGAGGCGAAAACACGGGCCGTACGCTCAGGGAGTCCAATGTCGTTCGCTCGATACAGGCCGTCGGCGAATGGACCGGCGCGCCATTGAGGCTCGAACCGGCGTCGCCGGCTGGTGAACAGGCGGCAATCCTGATCCAGTCGCCGGATGGGGCAATCATCGGCGCGGCACGAGTGACCAACGGCGCGCCTTGAGCCGCCAGGGATGACGTCATCAGATCTCTCCGTTGTCGTTAATAAGGTGTGCTTCCTGTATTCGCAAGCGACGCTACGAGAGCAGAAGGAGTGCGCAGTGCAGTGGCAGTTCCCCTAACGAAGTCGTGTCTACCAGGCAAGGAGTTCGTCATGTCATTTGTCACGTACGCTTCATCGTTTCCTTTGCGGGCCATCGCGTTCGCCGCAGCGCTGGGATTCGCTTCAAGCGGCTTTGCGCAAACCGCTTCCGAGGTCGATCCGCCCGGGGCGGTCTACGTCATGTCGAACCAGCCTTCCGGAAACTCGGTTCTTGTCTATGCTCGAGCCACGAACGGAACACTGACCTACGCGGCCACCTATCAAACCGGCGGAAAAGGAGCGGGCACGGGCGCCGATCCGCTAGGCTCGCAGGGCGCGCTGACGTTGGACTCGGGCTTTCTGCTCGCCGTGAATGCAGGCAGCAATGACGTTTCGCTTTTCGCAATCGACGGCAGCAAGCTGACGCTGCTCGACAGAAAGCCGTCGGGCGGTCAGATGCCCGTCAGCGTGACGGTCAAGGGGGCGATCGCGTATGTGCTCAATGCCGGCGGCACGCCGAACATTAGCGGCTATTTTGTCGACGCGTTCGGCAAGCGCCTCGTCGCGTTACCCGGCTCGCAGCGGTCACTCGCTGGCGGTACCTCCGCCCAGCCGGCGCAAGTCAGGTTTGCACCGGAAGGCAACGAATTGCTCGTGACGGAAAAGGGTACGCAGCTCATTGACACCTATTCTGTCGGCTTTACCGGCTACGCCTCGACATCGACCCCGCATGCCTCGAACGGCGTTACGCCGTTCGGCTTTTCCGTCACGACACGCGGTTATGCCATCGTCTCCGAGGCCGGGTCCGGTTCGGTTTCCTCATACGAAGTCGAAGACGGCAAACATCTCGATTCGATCAGCGCGGCGATCCCGCTGGGCCAGGCCGCTCCTTGCTGGCTCGTCACAACCGGCGACGGGCGCTTCGCCTATACCGCCAATGCGGGTAGCGGCACGATCAGCAGTCTGCGCATTGCCGCGGACGGGAAGATAAGCCTGCTCAATCCCGCTGCGGGTACGCTCAGCGCGCCGCTCGACATGGCGCTCAGCAGTCGCAGCAAATTCCTCTATGTGCGGGAGGGCAACGGCGCCGTAACCGGATTTCGCGTGATGCCCGACGGCACGCTCGAACCGGTGGGTTCAGTGACCGGCGTACCGCCTGGAGCCCAGGGGATCGCGGCGCGCTAGGCGTGTGGGAGTCACGTCTGATCAAAGCGGCGGTGTAGAGGAGGTTTTCGAAATCCGCGCATTCGCTTGATTCTCTATGCAACTGGTTGCATTATCGACTTCGCCGTCATACAACCAGTTGCATGAACATGACAAACCGCTATCCCCACCTCCTTCGCCCACTCGATCTGGGCTTCACGACCTTGAAGAACCGCGTGCTGATGGGCTCCATGCACGTCGGTCTGGAGGAAGTGCCGAATGGCTTCGAACGTATGGCCGCATTCTATGCGGAGCGCGCGCGTGGCGAAGTTGGGTTGATCGTGACGGGCGGCATCGCACCGAACGAACGCGCGCGCCCCATGCATGGCGGCGCGATGTTGACCACAGAGGAGGAAGCCGGGCGGCACCGTACGATTACGCGCGCCGTCCACGCGGAAGGCGGCAAGATCGCGATGCAGATCCTGCATTTCGGCCGCTACTCGTATCAGCCGATGCTGGTCGCGCCCAGTGCGCTGCAAGCCCCCATCAATCCGTTCACACCTCACGAACTGAGTGACGACGAAGTCGAAGAAACCATCGACGATTTCGTCCGCTGCGCAGCCCTCGCGCAACATGCTGGCTACGACGGCGTGGAGATCATGGGCTCCGAGGGCTACCTCATCAACGAGTTCATCGCGATGCGTACCAATCATCGCTCTGACCGCTGGGGCGGCAGTTACGAGAACCGCATACGTTTCGCGGTGGAGATCGTGCGCCGCGTGCGCGAGCGTGTGGGCCGCGATTTCATCATCATCTACCGGCTTTCGATGCTCGATCTGGTCGAGGGCGGCTCGACACTCGAGGAAGTCATCCAGCTCGCGCAGGCAATCGAGCTGGCGGGCGCCACCATCATCAATACGGGCATCGGCTGGCACGAGGCGCGTATCCCGACCATCGCCACCAAGGTGCCGCGCGGCGCCTGGGCCTGGGTCACGCAGCAACTGATGGGCAAGGTCTCGGTGCCGCTCGTCGCCACCAATCGCATCAACACGCCCGAGCTCGCCGAGCAGCTGCTCGCTGGCGGCGCGTGCGACATGGTGTCGATGGCGCGTCCATTCCTCGCCGATGCCGAATTCGTACGCAAGGCTCGCGAGGGTCGCGCCGACGAGATCAATACCTGCATCGGCTGCAATCAGGCTTGTCTCGACCATACGTTCGCCGGCAAGGTCACGTCCTGCCTCGTCAATCCGCGCGCCTGTCACGAGACGGAAATCGTCATCCGGCCTGCCGCGCAGCCAAAGCGCATGGCGATCGTGGGCGCAGGGCCGGCCGGTCTCGCCTGCGCGGTGACGGCGGCCAGCCGCGGGCATGCCGTTACGCTCTTCGAGGCCAGCACCGAGATCGGCGGGCAGTTCAATATCGCCAAAAAGGTACCGGGCAAGGAAGAGTTCAATGAAACGCTGCGCTACTTCCGCCGCCAGATCGAATTGACGGGCGTCGAGCTTCGCCTCGGCACGCGCGCGAGCGCCGAAGCGCTGATGCAGGAGGGCTTCGATGAGGTGGTCGTGGCGACCGGCGTCCTGCCGCGCGAACTGCGCATCGAAGGCGCCGACCATGCCAAGGTACTCGGCTATCTGGACGTGCTGCGCGACGGCAAGCCGGTGGGCTCGGACGTCGCCATCGTGGGGGCTGGCGGCATCGGCTTCGACGTGGCCGAGTACCTCGTGCATGAAGGCGAGTCCGCGAGCCTCGATCCGCAAAAATTCTTCGCCGAATGGGGCGTCGATACGAACTACGCCGAACGCGGCGGATTGCGTCGCGCGGTGGTGGGTCCGGCGGCACGCAGCGTGCATCTGCTGCAACGCAGGCGCTCGAAGGTTGGCGAGAACCTTGGCAAGACGACGGGGTGGATTCACCGGACGGCCTTGAAGGCGCGCGGTGTCGGCATGTCGTCCTCGGTGGAATACCAGCGCATCGACGACGATGGGCTGCACGTGAGCATCGACGGTGTGCCGCAAACCCTCGCCGTCGACAACGTCGTGGTTTGCGCAGGACAGGAGCCGCTGCGCGAACTGGCCGACCGGTTGCTGGCCGCCGGCCGCAAGGTGCACGTGATCGGCGGTGCCGCCGAGGCCGCCGAACTCGACGCCAAGCGGGCCATCCACGAGGGCACGACGCTCGCAGCCGCGTTATGAGCGCGCTGCGTTTTCTCTCGACCTGAAAACGGACCTCATATGACCGACGCCATACTCAACCTGCCTCCCGCTGTCGCGCGGTCCCTCGCGATCTGGCATGAGCTCGTGGCCAGCAAGGATCTCAGCCGGCTGGAGTCCATCGTGCATCCCGAGGCCGTTTTTCGCTCGCCGATGGCGTTCAAGCCCTACGGTCCCGCGCCCGCCTTGCTGATGGCGCTGCGTACGGTGATCACCATTTTCGGGGACTTTACCTATCATCGGCAGTTCGGCAGCGCCGACGGCCTGAGCGTCGTGCTCGAATTCAGCGCGACCGTGCAGGACAAGCAGCTCAAAGGCATCGACATGATCCGCTTCGACGAGACGGGTCGCATCGTCGAATTCGAAGTGATGATCCGGCCGTTCAATGCATTGCAGGTACTGGGCGCCGAGATGGGCGCACGTCTGGCTCATGTTCTCCCCGCATATAAGGCTGCGAGCAATCCATGAACGACAAATACTTTCGCCTCAATACCGAAGCCGGCATCGCGCATCTTCAATTGAACCGTCCCGACCGGCTCAATGTGATGGACATCGCGTTTTATGCGGGCCTGCGCGAAATCGTGCAGACGCTCGATGCGAGTGGCGAGGTGCGCGTGCTGGTCATCAGTTCGACCGGCAAGCACTTTTCGGCCGGTATGGATTTCGAGGTGTTCGCCAACATCGTGAACGACTTCGACACCCGCAGTCCGCGCAAGCGCCTCGGTTTCCAGCGCGCCCTGGCAGGTCTGATGGATTGCTTCGACGTGCTCGACAAGGCACGTTTCCCCGTCATCTGCGCCGTGCAGGGCGGGTGCATCGGAGGCGGCCTCGACCTTGCCGCTGCTTGCGACATTCGTGTCTGCACGGCGGACGCCTTCTTCTGCCTGCAGGAAACGCAGATCGGCATGGTGGCCGATCTGGGCGTGCTGCAACGCCTGCCCAAACTCATTCCGGCGGGCGTCGCGCGCCAGATGGCATACACCAGCGAGCGTTTGAGCGCCGAACGGGCGCTCGCCGTGGGGCTCGTCAATGCCGTGCTGCCCGATGCCGATGCGCTCCAGCACCATGCGATGGAGTTGGCGCGCAGCATC
Organism: Paraburkholderia sp. EG287B; assembly: GCF_040965595.1. Lineage (NCBI taxonomy): Bacteria > Pseudomonadati > Pseudomonadota > Betaproteobacteria > Burkholderiales > Burkholderiaceae > Paraburkholderia > Paraburkholderia sp. EG287B. The sequence continues at coordinate 118,487 of NZ_JBFRCG010000006.1, read as the reverse complement.
GCCTCGAAATCGCCGCTGGCCGTGGCGGGGAGCAAGACGGCGCTGAACTTCGCCCGCGACCACGCAACCGCGGAGTCGCTGCAACACATGGCGCTGCTTCAGAGCGCCATATTCGATACCGCGGACCTGTCCGAAGCCATCGCAGGCTGGCAGGCCAGGCGTGAATCACGCTTCGAAGGCCTGCCGCCGTTGCCTGACTGATCTCCCGCTTTCGCACTACGTCTGCCTATACTGGACTTCGTAAGTCAGTCAAGCGAACCGGTAGCGAAGAAGAGGCGCGTCATGTCGAGAACAAGCAAAAATCTGCTCGTCCGCATCGCATTGATCTGCATGTGCAGCTGCCTCGCGAACGCCTCACGCGCGCAGGTGACGCGCATGGAGGTCATCCCGATTTCGTCCGTGACGCTCACCGACCAGGAATTCCTGAGCGGGCGCGAGGATGGCAAACCTGTTACGGTGGCTGGCGAACTTCGGCTGCCCCGAAACGGAACTGACCGGCTTCCGCTCGTTATTCTGCTGCATGCGTCGGGCGGGATCGGCAGCAGCATCACCGACTGGGAGGAGTACTTTCTTTCGCTCGGTGTCGCGACTTTTGTGATCGACAGCTTCTCCGGCCGAGGTATCGTCAACACGATCAACGATCAATCGCAACTCGGCCGCCTGGCACAGACCGAGGACGCCTATCGCGCGATTGCGACGCTGTCGAAGCACCCGAGAATCGACCCGAACCGGATCATGCTCATGGGATTTTCGCGAGGCGGGCAAAACGCGCTTTACGCGAGCCTGAGCCGGTTCCAGAAGATGCACGCCCAACCCGGCACCCAGTTCGCGGCGTTCGTCGCGTTCTATCCCGACTGTACCTCCACGTATCTCGAAGACGAGGATGTCGTTGGCAAACCTGTGCGTATTTTCCAGGGGACTGCGGACAACTACAATCCTGTCGCTCCATGCCGTGCCTATGTGGAACGTCTGAAAACGAAACTGCATGACGTCCAGCTGACCGAGTATGCCGGCGCCAGTCACTTCTTCGACGCGCGAGCGCTCAGGCAGCCTCAGCAGCTAGCGCAGGCGCAGACCACACGAAACTGCCGGACGGTCGAGGTCGAAAACGGACTGCTCGTCGACGCCAAAACGAAGCAACCGTTTAGTTATGGCGATTCGTGCATCGAGCGCGGGACAACCATCGGATACGACGAGAACGCGGCGGCCAGCGCCAAAGAAGCCGTCGGCGGCATCGTCAAGGCCGTGCTGAAGCCATAGGTTCACTGTGGCCGCGTTGAAGGCCGGGAGCCACGCCAGTCGCAAAAGCAGCACGTCATACCGGGCGACGAAAGGTCATATCGGCCGGCGTCAGATTCATTGATTTAAATCAATGCGCGTGCGCAACCGATCTCTAAATTGGGTTCCAGTGCGGTCTTAGCCGCTAACGGAGGAACTCATGCAAGCTTCGGACATCATGACCACGGACGTCGTCAGCCTGCGCCCTGACGCGTCGGTCTTCGAGGCCGCGACATTGCTCACCGAGCATCACGTGAGCGGCGTCCCGGTCGTCGACGACACCGGCGCCGTCGTCGGCATTCTCAGCGAGGGCGATCTGCTGCATCGCGTGGAAACAGGGACAGGCAAGCCGCAGCGCAGCTGGCTGGGTGAATGGCTCCACTCGACTCGAAGGCTCGCAAGCGAGTACCTGAAGGAGAACGCCGTGAAGGTCGGCGACGTCATGACGGGCAATGTCATCTACGTCTCGCCGGCAGCGGAACTGGGCGAGATCGCCGACCTGCTGGAGCGCCACCACATCAAGCGCGTGCCCGTGCTGGAGCAGGGCAGGCTCGTGGGCATCGTGAGCCGTGCCAACCTGATACGCGCGTTGGCGAGCGCGACGCAGCCCGATCCGGCGGCAGTCGCTTCGGACGAGGCGATCCAGCGCGACGTGCTGCGTGCACTCGACGGGCGCCGCTGGGCGATGGCTGCAGAGAACGTCGTCGTGAAGGAGGGGATCGTCCATCTCTGGGGCACGGTGAGCTCGGAAGAGGAGCGCAAGGCGATACTCGTCTCCGCGGAGCGTGTCACCGGCGTCAAGGGAGTCGAAGACCACCTCGGTTATCCGGTCGTGTTCACGCCGATGTAAGGGCGTCTTGTCCCCGGTGCCTTTCTCTTGCACCGGGGATCTTGCGAGGCCTCGTTAGGTCGTCGCGCTGGGGGCAGCCGGTCAATGAGACATCAGTACCGGCAGCGTCATCGTGGAGAGTACGGATCGCGTGGCGCCGCCCAGAACCAGCTCCTGGAATCGCGCATGGCCATACGCTCCCATGACGAGCAGGTCGTACGCGCCGTCGGCCGCATGGTTCAGCAGCGTATCGCCCGCGGATTCAGCCGCGTGTTGGTCGAGCATGGCGATGTCTACTGACTTGGCGCCGTGGCGCGCAAGCATGGCGGCGAGCTCTTCGCACGATGCGTGCGACTGCTCGGGCGTCAGGATCCTCACGTGCGCCGCCCGCAGGATGAACGGCAGCGCGTCGTGAACCGCACGGGCGGCTTCGCGGCTCGCGTTCCAGGCAATCAGCACGCGATCGCCGAACGACTCGAATCGGCCCGTATAGGGCACCAGCAGCACCGGGCCTCCCGCTCCCAGCAGAACACTCTCCGGGAATCCGTCCGCAAGCCAGGACTCCGGGTCGTCCGGATTGGTTTGTCCGAGAATCACGAGATCCGCGGTGCGGCTGCGTTGCATGATTGCAGACACTGGATCGCCATCGGGCCCAACCCAGGCGCCGTCGATCTGCGCACGAGACACTTCTGCGCGGAAGAGCCGTTCAATCGCGCCGCGCTGCTCCATGCGTAGCGTGCGATGCGTCTCGTAATACTCCGCTGTGCCACCCATCACGTGGAACTCGCGCGGGTTGGGTTCGAACCGCGCGAACAGTCCTTCCAGATGTGCGCCGAACTTGCGGGCCAGCCTCAGTGCGAGCGCGAACTTTTATTGGCCAGGCAGACGGCGCAGAAAACGGCAGCAGATCCAATGAATGAGTGAAGGCGAAGCAGGGAAGGCGGAGCCCGTAGCGCTGCGTTCTGGATTCGGAATACTCATGGCCGAATCTGGCCAGTATTGATCCTGTGTCTTCCCGTTTGCCCAACGGGCGCAACTACTCGAACGACTACTGCTTCGTCTACGAAGTGAAGGACTGGCAAGTCGCGGCGATCAGGGAGTGCATGGATACCCGCGGAGGCTGGGTCCAGGTCTTCGGCGATCGGGAGGCTTCCCAATTGATCGAGTCTCTGTGAGAGCGAACGGCACAGCGCAGTGCCCGAAACGGGTGCGCCGTGACGCATATTAGTGCGCATTGTTATCAGTGCAGGGCAGACAAACGCCTTCCACGCCACAAAGCCGGGCCTCTTTTCATTGGCACGCTTCTCGCTTTAAGGAGTGGGCAAGGAGCCGGCGCAGCATCCGGTTCAGACAATCTGGAAATGGACAGCTAGGGTTCCGGCCTGCTTCTCGCAGGCGCTGGTCCGAGAGCTGGCGACCTCAGGCGAGGTTACACGGCGGGATAAAAGCCCGGGAGAGAACGCGATGTTTGCGCTGCTCCCTGCCGTTGCTAACCGTCCCCTTCGAGGTCAACCTCATGCGCAAGCTCGTTCGCTGTCTTGGCATCGCCGCCGTCTCCCTCGCCACCTTCGCTTCAAGTGCCGCGTTCGCCGCGGGCCGCAGCGACTTCAAGGTTTGCTGGACCATCTACGCCGGCTGGATGCCGTGGGGTCAGGCAAAAACCCAGGGCATCATCTCGAAGTGGGCCACGAAGTACGGCATCAAGATCGATGTCGTCCAGCTGAACGACTACGTCGAATCGATCAATCAGTACACGGCTGGCAAGTTCGACGGCTGCGCGATGACCAACATGGATGCGCTCACCATCCCGGCCTCGGGCGGCGTCGATTCGACGGCCCTGATCGTGAGCGACTACTCGAACGGCAACGACGGCGTGCTCATGAAGGGCAAGGGCAAGCAGATCGCCGACCTGAAGGGCCAGCAGATCAACCTCGTGCAGTTCTCGGTCTCGCACTACCTGCTCGCACGCGCTTTGGAAAGCGCCCATATGAGCGAGCGCGATCTCAAGGTCGTGAACACCTCCGACGCCGATATCTCCGGCGCATTCGCGACTCCGACTGTTCACAACGCGGTGACATGGAACCCGATGCTCGCCGATCTGAAAGCGCAGCCAAACGTCACCGAAGTCTTCGATTCGAGCAAGATTCCCGGCGAAATCATGGACATGATGGTCGTCAATACGAAGACGCTGCAGGAGAACCCGGCACTCGGCAAGGCATTGACGGGGGCATGGTTCGAGATGGTCGCGCTGATGCACAGCAATTCGGCGGCGAGCACCAGCGCGTTGACGTCGATGGCGAAGGCCTCCGGTACCGACCTGGCGAACTTCAAGGGACAGCTGTCGACCACCGCGCTCTTCTATACACCTCAGGCGGCCGTCGCTTTCGTCACGAGCCCGGACATGCCGAAGATCATGACGCGCGTCGCGCAGTTCTCCTTTGACCACGGTCTGCTCGGCCAGGATGCCAAAAGTGCGGATTCCGTGGGCATGGCGTTCGACAAGAACGTGATCGTCGGCGACAAGAACAACGTCAAGCTGCGTTTCGACCCGAGCTATGTCGAGATGGCGGCCGCGGGCAAGCTCTGAGACTGATTTCGAAGCCACAACCAGGCGGTCACCATGCGACTCATCAATCGACATCCGAGCCGGATCGGCAGCATGATGCTGCTCCTGCTGCCGTTCGTCGTGCTGTTTGCCGTGTATTTCACGGGATCTGCGCAGCGGCTCAAGCTCAATCCCGATGACAAGCTGCTTCCGAGCGCGGCGCAAATGAGCGATGCCGTGAGATTGGTCGCATTCACCGAAGACAAGCGCACGGGTGAATATCTGTTGTGGGACGACACGCTGTCGAGCTTGCGACGACTGGGTATCGGTCTCGTCGTGAGCGCGGTGATTGCGCTGGTGGCCGCTATCGCGACCGGCTCGTTTCCGCTCGTCAGCGCAACGCTCTCGCCATTCATCACCGTCGTCTCGATGGTGCCTCCACTGGCCGTGCTGCCGATTCTTTTCATCGTCTTCGGGCTCGATGAGCTATCGAAGGTCGTGCTCATCGTTTTCGGCATCACGCCGATGATCATTCGGGACCTGCATGCCCGTGCCCGCGAGATACCCGCCGAGTTGTGGGTCAAGGCACAGACGTTGGGGGCCACGAGCTGGACGGTGATTCTGCGTCTGGTTTTGCCCCAACTCCTGCCGCGCCTGCTGGTGGCGATGCGTCTCTCGCTCGGTGCTGCATGGCTGTTTCTCATCGCCGCCGAAGCGATCGCATCGACGGACGGCCTGGGCTACCGCATCTTCCTCGTGCGCCGCTACCTCTCCATGGATCTGATTCTGCCGTACGTCGCGTGGATTACGCTGCTCGCGTGGCTCACCGATGAGCTGCTTCGCCGCATCACGCAGTGGTCGTTCCCCTGGTACGGCGGAGGTGGGCGATGATCGAAGTCCGCAATGTATGGAAAGAGTACGGCAGCCAGGTGGTCCTGGAGCGTTTGAATCTGACGATCCAGGAGGGCGAGTTCTGTTCGATGGTCGGTGCGTCCGGCTGCGGAAAGTCGACGTTTCTGCGACTGCTGCTGGGGCAGGAGCAAGTGACGCGCGGCGAGATCCTGCTTGACGGTCAACCGCTGCCCGCCGAACCGGATGCCCATCGTGGCGTGGTGTTTCAGCGCTACTCGGTGTTCGAGCACCTAAGCGTATTGCGCAACGTGATGCTGGGACTGGAGCTTCCGGAAGCGAAGCTCACGGGCAGACTCTTCGGGGCGCAGCGGCGCGCCGCGCGAGACGAGGCGGCCGCCATGCTCGAGCGGGTGGGACTCGGTGCGGCCTTGAACAAGTACCCGCAGCAACTCTCCGGCGGTATGCAGCAACGCCTCGCCATTGCGCAGGCCCTGATGATGAAGCCACGCGTCCTGCTGCTCGACGAGCCGTTTGGCGCACTCGACCCCGGTATCCGCAAGGACATGCACGCGCTGCTCTCGGACCTGTGGCGCGAAGCGAAGCTGACCATTTTCATGGTGACGCATGACCTGAAGGAAGGCTTCACGTTGGGAAGCCGTGTGCTGGTTTTCGACAAGGTACGCGTGGACCCCCACGCGCCGGGCGCCTATGGAGCCCGCATCACCTACAACATTCCACTCGACCGCAGCCGCGAATCGGTGTCCGCGGTGCATCTGGCGCGCGCGGCGGTTCAAGGCGCGTCCAGCATCGAAGCGGTCTCATGAAGGGAACTCGAACATGAAGTTATTGCTTGAAGAAACCGTACCGGGCGGGGGCCATACCTCGCTCATCGTGAAGCGCGGGCAATCGTTGCGCGTGACCGACCTGCACGGCGGCGCCAATGTCAGCGTCATGATGGTCAATGCAACGGAGAAGAGCGAACGACTGAACCTCCCCGATTCGCTGAAGTGCCAGCACACCGCAAAGCTCACGACGGGGCACTGCCTGTACTCCGATATGGGGCGTGTTCTCGCCGCCATCGTCGACGACACGTGCGGGTGGCACGACAGCATCGGCGGCGTCTCGAACGCCGAAGAGGTCATGGCGCGGTATGGTGCTGGCCGCTATCAGGAACTGCGCAACGCGTTCTACCGGAATGGCACGGACAACTTGCTCGTCGAGATGGGCAAGTGGGGCCTCGAGATTTCAGACCTGCTGATGACGCTCAATCTTTTCAGCCGCGTTGATGTCACGAGCGAAGGAGAGCTGAATTTCGTGAGCCACAACTCGACGGCCGGCGACTACGTCGAACTGTATGCGCCAATGAACACACTTGTCGTGCTCACCGCGATTCAGCACCCGCTCGACCCGAACCCTGAATTTGCGCCCAAGGCGGTGAAACTCGAATTGAGCGAGGCGCAGCCTGGCGTGGCCGAAGTGTGCCGTACCGCATGCGAGGAAAACGTGCGCGGCTTTATCAACACAGAGCGATTCTTTCTTTGAGCGGAGGCCACTTCATGATGAGCACGCTTGTCGTCAGCGACAAACAGCCCGAGAGCGCGGTCTACCGCGAGACGGTGGCCGCGGGTGAGCCCTGGCTTCACGAAGTGAAGGCGGGCCAGACACTGCGCATCGTCGATCTGGAGGGCAACCAGGCGGTCGATACGCTCTTCTACAGCCTCGCCGATCCGCGCGAGCGCTTTGACCCACAACGCACGCTGCGTCGGCAGAAGAGGCTCTACCTGACAGCCGGCTCGGTGTTGTACTCGAATCTCGGCAATCCCATGCTGACCGTCGTTGCCGATACCTGTGGACGCCACGATACGCTCGGCGGCGCCTGCGCACAGGAGAGCAATACCGTGCGCTATGCGCTGGGAAAGCGCTATATGCACAGCTGCCGCGACAACTTCCTGCGCGCTTGCGCACATGACGGCCGCCTCTCGAAGCAGGACATCGGCGCGAACGTCAACTTCTTCATGAATGTGCCCGTCACGGCGGAAGGGGGCCTCACCTTCGAAGACGGCATTTCCGCACCGGGGAAGTACGTCGAACTGCGTGCCGAGATGGACGTCATCGTGCTGATTTCCAACTGCCCCCAGTTGAACAATCCGTGCAACGCCTACAACCCGACGCCAGCGGAATTGCTGATATGGGACTGAAGCGCCTCCGTAGCTGGTGCTGGTTTCTCATGCTCGTGCGCTCGCGACGTCATTTCACGCTCACGCGCGAAGCGCTGACCCAGGCAGATCGCTGACGCGAATACGGCCGTGGACGACCGCGGCTCGCCTCTCCCACGGCGGGACGGCCCGCCTCTGAATCAAGTTTCCTTCCATGTTCGAGAAGATTCTTATCGCCAATCGTGGCGCTATCGCGTGCCGGATTCTGAGAACGCTGCGCGAACTCGATGTCACCGGAGTGTCCGTTTTTGCGGAGGCGGATAGAGCGAGCCGTCATGTAAGCGAGGCGCCCATCGCGCATTGCCTGGGCGACGGGCCCGCTGCAATGACCTATCTCGACACGAAAAAAATCCTCGAGATCGCTCGCCGCGAGGGCGTGCAGGCCATTCATCCCGGATACGGGTTCCTCTCCGAGAACGCAGCCTTCGGCGAGGCTTGCGAAGCGGCAGGGATTGCGTTCATCGGGCCCACGCCCGCGCAGCTGCGCGCCTTCGGCCTGAAGCACACGGCGCGTGAAATCGCGGAGAAGGAAGGCGTGCCGATGCTCAGGGGCACCGGCTTGCTCGCTGACCTGATGGCGGGGCTGGAAGCAGCGGAAGTCATCGGCTATCCGGTGATGTTGAAGAGCACGGCTGGCGGCGGCGGTATCGGCATGCGTGTGTGCTGGAACGCGGCCGAACTCAGTGCGCATTTCGATGCCGTGAAGCGACTCGGTGAAAACAATTTCAGCGACTCCGGCGTTTTCCTCGAGAAGTACATCGAGCGGGCGCGACACCTGGAAGTGCAGGTCTTCGGCGACGGCAAGGGCGATGCCATCGCACTCGGCGTGCGCGACTGCTCTGTGCAGCGGCGCAACCAGAAAGTGCTCGAGGAAACGCCCGCGCCGTGCCTGCCGGAAGGGATTTCCGAGGCGCTCTGTGCGGCGGCCGTGAAGCTGGCGAAGGCGGTGGACTATCGTTCCGCCGGCACCGTCGAGTTCGTGTACGACAGCGCTGCGGAGCAGTTCTACTTCCTCGAAGTCAACACGCGCCTGCAGGTGGAGCACGGCGTAACCGAGCAGGTGTGGGGCGTCGACCTCGTGCGCTGGATGATCGAGCTGGCAGCGGGCACGCTCGAGCCGTTGCAGGAACTCGCAGCGAAGCTGACGCCGCGCGGCCATGCGATTCAGGCGCGGCTCTATGCAGAAGACCCCGGCAGGGACTTCAAGCCGAGCCCCGGCCTGCTGACCGACGTTGCGTTCCCGCAAGCCGACGGTCGCGCGCTACGCATCGACACGTGGATTGAAGCCGGCTGCGAAGTGCCACCGTACTTCGACCCCATGCTCGCCAAGGTGATCGCCTGGTCGCCGACTCGCGACGAAGCGCGCAGCGCGCTCAAGGACGCGCTCGAAAAGACGCGCATTTACGGCGTAGAGACGAACCGCGACTATCTGCGTCAGATCCTGGACGACGAGCCGTTTGCATCGGGCGAACCATGGACGCGGTGCCTCGAAGGACTCAAGTACCGGGCCATTACGGTCGAAGTCGTCAGCGGCGGTACGCAGACGACGGTGCAGGACTTCCCCGGCCGTCTGGGCTACTGGGCGGTCGGCATTCCGCCTTCTGGGCCGATGGATGACCGCGCCATGCGGCTGGGCAACCGCCTGCTTGGCAACGCCCCCGATGCCGCCGCGCTCGAAATCACGATGAGCGGTCCGACGCTGCGTTTCAATACGGACGCGGTCGTCGCCATCACGGGGGCAGACGTTCCCGTGCTGCTCGACGACGTCGGGCAACCGTTGAATACGAGCCTCTTTGTCCCGGCAGGCTCGACGTTGTCGCTCGGCACCATTCGGGGCGCCGGCGCACGCGCTTATCTGTGCGTACGTGGCGGCCTGGACGTCGGTGTGTATCTGGGCAGCCGTAGCACCTTCACGCTCGGTCAGTTCGGCGGGCATGGCGGCCGCGCACTACGCTCAGGCGACGTGCTTCACCTCCATGCGCTCGAGAATCCGCAGGCTGGCAAGACGCTGAATGCCGTGCCGAAGCTCGACGACGTGCGGCACATCCGCGTGATCTATGGTCCGCATGGCGCGCCCGAGTACTTCAGCTCCCGCTACATCGAACGCTTCCTCGAGACCGACTGGGAAGTTCACTTCAACTCGAGCCGTACCGGTGTGCGCCTGATCGGGCCGAAGCCGGAATGGGCACGCGAAGACGGCGGCGAGGCGGGGCTGCACCCGTCGAACATTCACGACAATCCCTATGCGGTCGGAGCCATCGACTTCACCGGCGACATGCCGGTGATTCTCGGCCCCGATGGGCCGAGTCTCGGCGGTTTCGTCTGTCCGGTGACCATCATCGCGGCCGACCTCTGGCACATCGGGCAACTGAAGGCCGGCGACAAGGTCCGCTTTGTGCCGGTGGAGGTGGAAGACGCACGTGAAGCCGCACGCCAGCGCGCCCGCGAACTGGAAAGTCTCGAGATCGAGTCGAACGCGCCGGCCCGCATACGTTCGTCCCTGACATCGCCCATCGAGCTCGACATGGGTTCGGGCGGCGAGCGGCTCGTTGCGCGCGTGTCCGGCGACACGCATCTGCTGCTCGAAATTGGGCCCGCTGAGCTGGACCTCGTCTCGCGCTTTCGTGGGCACGCGCTCATGCAGTCGCTCGAGGCCATGGCGCTTGCCGGCGTCATCGATCTGACGCCCGGCATCCGGTCTCTGCAGATTCACTATCGACCGGAGCAACTGGCGCTCGCGCCACTGCTGGATGTCGTACGCCGGACGTGGGAGCAGGTCTTGCTGAAAAAGGATCTGCGTGTGCCGTCGCGAGTCGTGCACATTCCGCTCTCCTGGGATGACCCGGCGTGCCAGCTCGCGATTGAAAAATACATGACCACGGTGCGCAAAGACGCGCCGTGGTGCCCCAGCAACCTGGAGTTCATTCGCCGGATCAACGACCTCGAGTCGATCGATGCCGTCAAAGAGATCGTCTTCGACGCGAGCTATCTCGTGATGGGTCTCGGTGACGTCTACCTGGGTGCGCCCGTTGCGACACCGCTGGACCCGCGTCACCGCCTCGTGACGACGAAATACAACCCGGCCCGTACGTGGACCGCGGAGAACTCGGTCGGCATCGGCGGCGCGTATCTGTGCGTGTACGGCATGGAAGGGCCCGGCGGCTATCAATTCGTCGGGCGCACGTTGCAGATGTGGAATCGCTATCGCAAGGTCGCGGATTTCGCCGGTCAGCACTATTTGCTGCGCTTTTTCGACCAGATCCGCTTCTACGAAGTGTCGGCCGACGAACTGCTTCGCATCCGCGCCGATTTTCCGCTCGGGCGTTATCCGTTGAAGATCGAGGAGTCGGAGCTCTCGCTGGTGGACTATCAAGCATTTCTCGAGAGCGAAGCGGTCAGCATCGGCAAGTTCCGTTCGCGACAGCAGGCTGCCTTCCAGGCCGAGCGCGAGCGTTGGCGCGAAGCGGGCACCCCGGAAGAGGCAATCGAGGCACCGGACGCGGAGGACGCCCAACTGGCTCCCTTGGAGGACGGCGAGGTCGCCGTGGATTGTGAAATCGCCGGCAGCCTCTGGCAGGTAAAGGTGAAGACGGGCGACGTCGTTGCCGCCGGCGACGTACTGCTGATTATCGAGTCGATGAAGATGGAGATCTCGGTATTTGCCTCGTGTGCGGGGACAGTCGGCGAAATCTACGTGGCCCCTGGCTCGCCCGTGCGCGCAGGGCAGCGAGTCGCAGTCATTGAACGTCACTAACTACAAGGACAGAGAATCATGCCGACATTCGATCTGCGACTTTCCACGCTCCGTAGCGCGTACCGTGACGGGCGCCTCACACCGCGCAAGCTCGTGGCTGAACTGCTCGGAAAAGCGAGTGCGCTGAATCCGGAGTTCAATCTCTTCATTCATCTTCTGACCGCAAGCGAAGTCGCGCCGTACCTCGACTGGCTCGAGGAGCAGGATTTCGAGCGTCTGCCGTTGTACGGTGTGCCGTTCGCAATCAAGGACAACATCGACCTTGCAGGAGTCCCAACGACTGCCGCTTGCCCCGACTTTGCGTACACGCCGGAGGCGTCCGCGACGCTCGTCAGCCAACTGATCTCGCTTGGCGCGATCCCGATCGGGAAAACCAATCTCGACCAGTTCGCTACGGGTCTGAACGGCACGCGTTCGCCATACGGAAAATGCCGCAATAGCGTGCATCCTGACTACCCGTCGGGTGGGTCCAGCGCGGGTTCATCGCTTGCCGTTGCATTGGGCGTGGCGAGTTTCGCGCTCGGTACCGATACGGCAGGATCGGGCCGCGTGCCTGCCGGCCTGAACAATCTCATCGGACTCAAGCCGACGAAGGGCGTCCTGTCGACGGCGGGGGTCGTCCCGGCCTGCCGCACGCTTGACTGCGTGACGTACTTCACGGCCACGGCCGGCGAAGCCAGCGAGCTTCTCTCGTTGACCGCGCAAACCGACGCTCGCGATGCATACAGTCGCAGAAACCAGCAGTGGAACTCGGCAAGCGCGTTCGGCAAGCCTACGTCGTTCCGCTTCGGGGTTCCCGCGCGCCTTGAATTCGCGGGATGCGCCGAGAGCCCGGAACTGTTCGCAAGGGCGCGTGCGCGCCTCGAAGCAGCAGGCGGCGAGGCAGTGGAGATTGATTTCGAGCCCTTTGTCGAGGCCGCGAATCTCCTTTATCAGGGTCCGTGGGTTGCGGAGCGCTACAGCGTGGTTGGCGAGTTGATGTCAGCGACGCCGGACGCCGTGCTTCCCGTCATTCGGGACGTGCTGGCCAAGGCGCCGGGTGCAACGGCGGTCGAACTGTTTCGCGCGCAGTATCGCCTGCAGGCGTTGAAGGCAGCCTGCGATGCGGTGGTCGATTCATTGGACTTCGTGCTGACGCCGACGTATCCGCGCCCTGTGACGCTCGCTGAACTGGAAGACGACCCGATTGGGCCGAACTCATTGCTCGGCTACTACACGAACTTCATGAATCTGCTGGATTACGCGGCTGTCGCCACGCCATCTGGGTTCATGAAGAACGGACTCCCGTGGGGCGTAACGGTCTTCGGCCGCGCGTTCACCGACCAGTATCTGCTGGGTGTCGCCGATGTGTTGCAGACGGCGAGTGGCATCGAATGTGTTGGCGGAAGCCGCCCGGAGCCTGGCGCGCGGCGAATAGCGGCCAACGACCGGATTCGCATCGCGGTGTGCGGTGCTCACATGCAAGGGCTGCCGCTGAACAAGGACCTGGTTTCGCGAGGCGCGCAACGGATGCAGATAACGCATACGGCGGCCCACTATCGGCTGGCCGCGCTGCTCGCTTCTGCGGACGGCACCCGACGCCCGGGATTGTGGCGAGTTGCGGAGAACGGCTCCGGGATTGCGGTCGAAGTGTGGGAAATGCCGAGCGCCGAGTTGGGCTCGTTCCTGGCAACCGTGCCGTCTCCGCTGGTGCTCGGGAAGGTCGAGTTGTCGGACGGCTCGTGGGTGACCGGCTTCTTGTGCGAACCGTATGGCGTGCTGTCGGGAACCGATATCTCCGAATTCGGCGGATGGCGAGCGTGGCTCGCCAGCGAGCGCCGGCCCGACTGACCCTGCGAGATGTAACGGAATACCTGGGACCACAAAATTACCATGTTCGAATCGAGCTGCTTTTGCGCTTTAATGTTGGCGACGCTTGCGATCGCTGTCCGGATGATAGTGCTCATCCACGAAGGCAATGACCGCGCGGCGATTTTTCTCGAAATGAAGCTGGCATTGCACGTCGCTTTGATCCTGCTTTTGGCGATGACTTACGACGTTGGGATTGAACCGGCATTTGTGTGGCTGCACCACAGGTTGCCGCATACCGGTACGCTCGAAAACCGGACGATTGCAGCGATGCTTACCGGCATGGGATGCGTTGTCATCGTCATTGCCGTGCCATGGTGCATGGTCGCCTTCCAACGGTTACGACGTGATTCATCGACGGCTCGCAGGGTTACCGACGACTTGATTGTTCGACTTCGGGTCGGAGAGAAGCGGGCGGCGCTGATGTGATCAAGATTGCTCGTGGCGTGCGAAACCAGCCCGTTGCCTTGTGATGTCGCCCAGCGCTACACTGCGCGGGCGATGAGGAAGCGCCAGGTAGCGGGCTTCCAGCGGGGCATTCGGCAGATGCCAGTAAAACCGGGTTCAGCGGCAGGAGGAAACAGCGACGTGACAGTGCCATTTTCCGGCGGGTGTGCATGCGGAGCGATCCGTTATGTCTGCTCGCGCGCGCCAGTTGCGACGCTAAACTGCCATTGCCTCGATTGCCAGCGCTCGAGTGGTGCTCCTTTTGCCTCCGGCTTCATCGTCCGCGTGTCGGACGTGACGGTCAGCGGCACGCCGAACACATACTCGGTTCGTGCCGGCAGCGGCAGGCTCGCGACTCGCAGCTTTTGTGCCGATTGCGGTTCTCCTCTGTTCACCCAGGGCGAGGCGGCACCCGAAGTGATGTCCATTCGTTTCCCTACGCTGGACGATCCGTCGGAGTTTCAGCCGATGCTGGATATCTGGACATCCAGTGCCCAACCATGGGTTTGCCTGAGTCAGGCCATTCCTCACTATCCTCAGTCGCCCTAGACGGGGCGCCGATCAATGCGGTTCACCGAGGCAAGCGTCGGCAACATCGACGATCGGCTCGTTGTCCGAGTGAGCTTGAGGAAACCGGTCAACGCATTTGATCTGTACATACGTCCACCACGTTCCTGGTGGATCGTGGCCCAGCCACATCACAGTGGCTGCGACCTTGGTACGCAAACCCCAATGCCGCCAGTCAGCACCGGTTGGCGAAAAGTTTCCGTGCATGTCCTTGTACAGGCTGCGGTCCAGCCCGTACTGCTTTAGCCAGGGCGGATCGATGCGCGCCTCGAGCGCAGCCGGCTCGCCCCGCGCGGTGCCTGCTTGGGCTATTGCCTCGTCCCGGCGCAGATCGCTCACGGCATGGCCAATCACCGACAGTTCGAACAGCAATACCGCACCAACCGCCGCGCAGGTGGTAATAGTGCAGAGCGAAAGCGCCCAAAGTACCCGCCTTCTGGACGTCGGCGTTTTCATCGCGCTCGACACGGGCGCTTCAGGCCCTTTGCAGAATGTCGATTGCCTTTTCGGCGTCGTCCAATGAGTCGAGCGCGAGATAAGCAATGAACTGCGTGCCAAGTACCGCCGCGGAGACGCCGCGGAAGCTGATGCCCCCCTCGGCCAGCATCTGGGTCAATTGGGCGATGATCCCCAGTTGGTCAAGACCCATTACACGGACGGAATGAAGGCTCGGGGTGACGCTAAACCCCGCCTGTCTGGCAGCACCGATCGCGCTGTCGCCCTCGATCGGAGCGACGAACACGACCCCCTTGCCCGATGCCTCCGGCGTGCGACGCGCCACGATAAACTGCAAGTCGACACCCGCATCTCGCAAGGCGCCTAATACCTTTGCAAGGCCGCCCGGTTTGTCGTCGATGGTCGCTGCCCAAACCTCGACCCGTTCCACACTCAGTTCCATGGCAGTCTCTCCCGCCTCGGACATGATTAGAAAAATCTACTTCAGGAACGGCATGCGGGCAAGACAGGCCGCGCGCGGATGTGCCCGCGGGCGGTTGCCGGAAACACGGTGGTGGATGAGTGTGCGGCGGCTACGCCGAGCCTGTCTCGCGCGCTGTGTGTGCCAACGCCAACGCCAGTCGTGCCCCGACCTCGGCGTTGTGTTTCACGATCGCGATGTTCGTCGCCAGACTGCGTCCACCCGTGAGTGTCGTGATGCGAGACAGAAGGAAGGGCGTCACGGCCTTGCCTGTGATGCCTTGTGCCGTGGCCTCAGCAAGCGCCTGCTGAGTCAGCGCGTCGATCTCTGCGGACGGCATCGCTGATCCTTCTGGCACCGGCGTGCTCAACAAGACGCCGCCCTCGAGGCCCAGGTCCCACTTGGTGCGGATGAAGTGCGCCTGGTCCGCTGCGTCGTCCAGCCGGAAGTCCGCGCGAAAGCCGCTGTCGCGAGTGTAGAACGCAGCGAAATTGTCCTGTCCGCAACTGAGCACCGGCACGCCGTAAGTTTCCAGGTATTCCAGTGTGAGCCCGATGTCCAGGACGGACTTCGCACCGGCGCAAACCACCGCCACCGAGGTCTTTGCCAGTTCCTGCAGGTCGGCCGAGATGTCGAAGGTTTCCTGCGCGCCCCGGTGCACGCCGCCAATGCCTCCGGTGACGAAGACCTCGATGCCGGCCAGCGCGGCACATATCATCGTGCCAGCCACCGTCGTGGCGCCGAGCCTGCCGCCGGCCAGTACGGCCGGCAGGTCGCGGCGGCTAACCTTGTGCACATGCTCCGAGCGGCCAAGCCGTTCCAGCTCGTCGTCAGCGAGCCCGATGTGGATTCGCCCCCCGATCAGTGCGATCGTTGCCGGTTCAGCTCCCATCTCGCGGACCAGCGCCTCCACTTCGCGCGCAGTGCGAATATTCTCTGGATAGGGCATGCCGTGAGCGATGATGCTCGATTCCAGCGCGACAAGCGGGCGGCCGGCGGCCTTGGCAGCGCTTACAGACGCGCTGAACGTCAACCAGGAGTGTGCGAGGTCGGCAACCATGTCTTTGGGCCTTTGGGGGCGTGGACTCGAGTATGCCGCATGGGGCCGCTTCACGGCGCATCGCCTGATCCACGTGCTCCAGACGAACGATCGGGCAGTCCGGCTTGCGGCCAGACCCTGACCGGCGCATCGTTCACGGGAATCGTGCTGAGGCGCGCCTTCGCGCGCCGAACCCTTTTGACAGGCTTCGCCATGTTGCAGGAACGTTTTCTCTACTTTCCCGAAAGGGCTGTAATCGAGGACGTCGTTTCCGATCGACTCGCGGCCTGGCCGACGATGGAGGCGTTGCGGGGGCTCGCCGCCGAACCGCCCGGAACCGCGAGCGGCACCGCCATTGTTTTTCACGGCAACGCGGGGCACGCAGGACACCGCGCCTTCTACGCCGCCGCGCTCAACCGGCTGGGACTGCGCACGATCCTCGCCGAATATCCGGGCTATGGGCCACGCGAGGGCACGCCCGATGAACAACGCCTGGTCGCCGATGCGCGAGAGACCATCGAGCTTGCGCATCGCCTTTACGGCGCGCCTGTGCTGGTCATCGGGGAATCGCTCGGGGCAGGCGTGGTTGCCGCCGCCGGCGCGCGCGAACGCGACAAGATCGCCGGCCTGATGCTCATCACACCGTGGGATACGCTCCTGAACGTCGCCGCTTTTCACTACCCATGGGCGCCCGTGAAGTGGCTGATGCATGACCGATACGACAGCGTGGCCCACCTGGCCGGCTTCGGCCGCCCGGTTCTCGTGGTGGTTGCCGAACGCGACAGCATCGTACCGCCACGCCTGGGCGAAGCGCTCTACGACGCGCTGCCCGGTCCGAAGCAACTGTGGATCGTGCAGGCGGCCGAGCATAACGACTGGCCTGGCCACGTCGACGCTAGCTGGTGGCGGGAGGCGATCGACTTTCTGCTCACACCCTCCGGATCAGAATAGATGAGATCCCGCCCGGTCCCGCCCCAGTGCGAACGCTTCTACATCCTCGATGCGAAGAACAGGCCTGTTGAGATGTGCGACCGCAGCGAGTGGTCGCGCTGGATGGCCGAGAACGAATTGATCTTTCGCCGCACGCTGCTCGAAGCGTCGGGCGTGACGGTCACGACGCGATTTCGCGGTGTGGCTGACGCACGGGCTGGCGAGCCCGCGCTCTTCGTGACGCGCATCGCCGGAATGGAAGCGCGAAAAGACAACGAGAGCTTTGGCGCAAGCACGCTCGGTGAGGCGCTCGAGTTGCACGAACGCATCGTGCAGAAAATCCTTCGACTGCTGGCCGGGCGGTGATCGGCGCGCCCAAAATATTGGCAAGCTTCTTGCAGGTGAGCCTGTGTATCCACTTCAAGGTCACCTTCACCGACTGCGGATCAAACCTCGGGAAGTGCGCCGGATCTTTGCCTATCCTTCCAGTGTGAGAGTGGCCTGTTGCCAGGCCTGCGATTACGGGGGGAGGTATGCATGTTCGGACGGGTTTTGTCGGGTGCGTAGGCGACACGCCGCTCATCAGGCTCGCGCGGCTCAGCGACGAAACCGGCTGCGAGATTCTCGGCAAGGCCGAATTCATGAACCCGGGTGGTTCGGTGAAGGACCGGGCCGCGCTTTCCATTATTCAGGACGCCGAGCAGCGCGGCGAACTCCGGCCCGGCGGCACGGTGGTGGAGGGCACTGCGGGCAATACAGGCATTGGCCTTGCCCATATTTGCGCGGCTCGCGGTTATCGCTGCGTCATCGTTATTCCCGAGACGCAGTCTCCCGCGAAAATGGAACTGTTGCGCGTCCTGGGCGCGGAAGTCCACCCGGTACCGGCCGCCCCATACAAGGACCCGAACAACTACCAGAAGATCGCGGGAAGGCTCGCGCAGGAACTGGGCGATGCGATCTGGGCGAACCAGTTCGACAATCTTGCCAATCGCAAGGCTCACTACGAAACAACCGGCCCTGAAATCTGGCGCGATACCGCTGGCACGGTCGATGCGTTCGTCAGCGCCACCGGGACTGGCGGCACCCTCGCCGGGGTGGCCCGCTTCCTGAAGGAGAAGAACCGGGATGTGTGGATCGTGCTCGCCGACCCGTACGGCAGCGGTTTGTACAGCTACGTGAAGACGGGCGAGATTCACGCGGAAGGCAACTCGATTACCGAAGGGATCGGCTCCAGCCGCCTGACTGCGAACCTCGAAGGCACGCCGATCGATGACGCTTACCAGGTCGATGACCAGTCATGCGTCACCATGGTCTACCGCTTGTTGCGCGAAGAAGGGCTCTATGTCGGCGGTTCGACAGGCATCAACGTCGCGGCTGCCGTCAGGCTTGCCCGGGAGATGGGGCCGGGGCATACGATCGTCACACTGCTGTGCGACGGCGGCGAGTTGTACCGCTCCCGCCTTTTCAATCTGGACTGGCTGAAGCAAAGGGGCCTGGTCCCGGCGTAGGCAGCCCCTCACGCCTGGCGTCACCCATGTTCCCTTTTGGGTTTATCTCTTGAGGAGGTCAAATGAACACCAAGGACAAAGGCAACGTGCGCGCATTCGTGCAGACGGCCGAACAGATCGGCGGCTGGGTGTGGGTTATCTCGCTCGTCGACTTCGATGCGCGCGAAGTGCGGCGCTCGCTCGTCGCCGAAGAACCCTTCGCCACGGAGCGCGCGGCGAAAGACGCAGGCTACGCCCGTCTCGAAGCGCTCGCACACGATCAGTAGCTGCGCAGGGAGAGTCCCCATGGCCAGTCCACGAGGTGGATCGGCGTTCGACGTATCCGTCGACCCCGGCCGTTATCGTGTCGCGCGGCCTGATAACCCGCAGCAGGTTATCGAGCTACTGCGCGAACACAGGATTCAGATCGTCGACCTCAAATTCACGGATCTGCCCGGTCTCTGGCAGCACTTTTCGATCACGCTGCCCGAGGTGCACGAAGACCTCTTTGCCAACGGGATCGGCTTCGACGGTTCATCGATTCGCGGATTTCAGGAAATTCAGGAATCCGACATGCTTCTCAAGCCGGATCCCACGACCACGTTCATCGATCCTGTGAGCGAAACGCCCACACTCTCGATGATCTGCGACGTGATCGATCCCGTGCTGCATCAGCCGTACTCGCGCGACCCGCGCTACATCGCGAAGAAGGCCGAGGCCTACTTGAAGCAGACCGGCATTGCGACGACATGCTACTTCGGGCCCGAGCTCGAGTTCTTCATATTCGATTCGATCCGCTTTGGCCAGGATGCCCATAGCGGCTACTTCTATGTCGAATCTGCCGAAGGGGACTGGAATTCGGGCCGCGACGAAGGAGCGTATGGCGGCGGCAACCTCGGTTACAAGCCTCGCTTCAAGGAAGGGTATTTTCCGGCGCCGCCGCACGATACCCTGCAGGATATCCGCTCGACGATCGTGTTGTTGCTTCAGCAGGCCGGCGTGCAGGTGGAAGTGCATCACCACGAGGTGGCGACAGCGGGACAGAACGAAATCGACATGCGGTTTTCCACGCTTACGCGGATGGCCGACAACGTCATGATCTATAAGTACATCTGCAAGAACGTCGCGCGCCAGCACGGCAAGGTAGCGACGTTTATGCCGAAGCCGCTCTTCGCCGACAACGCGAGCGGCATGCACTGCCACCAAAGCCTGTGGAAGGACGACGAGAATCTGTTCTACGATGCGCATGGCTGGGCGCTCACGTCTGACATGTGTCGATGGTATATCGGCGGCCTGCTGAAGCATGCGCCAGCGCTGATGGCTTTCTGCGCGCCGACCACGAACTCCTACAAGCGTCTCGTGCCCGGATATGAAGCGCCGGTGAATCTGGCGATGTCGCAACGCAACCGCTCGGCGGCCGCGCGCATTCCGATGTACTCCGATTCGCCGAACGCGCGGCGCGTCGAGTTCCGGTGTCCCGATCCGTCGGCCAATGCGTACCTCGCCTTCTCAGCAATGCTGATGGCCGGGCTCGACGGCATCGAAAACAGGACAGATCCGGGCGATCCGCTTGACGTCAATATTTACGACCTGCCGCCCGAGAAAGCGAAGGACGTCCGTCAGGTGCCGGGTTCTCTCGACGAATCGCTGAATGCGCTCGAGGCCGACAACGAGTTTCTGCGCAGAGGCGATGTCTTCACTGAAGATGTCATCGACACGTGGCTGGAGTACAAGCGCAAGCGTGAGATCGACGCGATCAGGCTGCGCCCGCATCCGTGGGAGTTTTATTTGTACTTCGACGTCTGATCACCCGTGCAACGCTGAGGGGAAGGAGGGGCGCAATAACTATAATGAACTGGGCAGCGCCCGCCTCGCGTGACACGTTTTAGACTGCGGGGCAGGGAGATTGCTGCTTCGTCCCCCTTTGCGCGAGGCAGATCATGCAACGCCCTGATGCGATCCTCAAGCACGTAATGGCGGCGTTCGAACACGAATCGCACCTGAAACTCCACAATTCCCCCATTCATATCAGCCGCGAGAGCGGTGCCTTGACGGTTGCAGGCGAAGTGCCGGACGTTGCGTCCAAGAAGCGGTTGATTCAGCTGACCCGGACTTACAGCGACGGCGAAGCGCTCATTGACCAGTTGCGCGTCAGCGCTATGCCGCAGATTGGCGACGGCGAGTTGCGCACGCGAATCTGCGAACGGATTCTGCAGACGGTGGAGTTCCGCAACTGCGTGATATGCGCGCGCGTGAAAGACCAGCTCGAAATGCTGCGTGGCACCATGGACCAGGCCGGCGAGGAGGGCGGCGGCGTTGTGGAGGTGACCGTTGAAGGTGGCGTCGTGACGTTGACGGGCCAGGTGATGAGCCTGTCGCATCGACGGCTCGCAAGTGTGATCGCGTGGTGGGTCGGCGGGTGCCGGGACGTGGCGAATCTGCTGGAATTGGTGCCCGCCGAAGCGGACGGCGACGAAGAGATTCACGAGGCCCTCGCTCTCGTGCTCGAATCCGATCCGCGCGTTCACGCTGAACAAATCACAATCGACGTGCAGGGCAAGCGGATTACGCTCGCGGGGTGTGTAGCGACCGAAGCGGAGAGGCGCCAGGCAGAGATGGATGCGTGGTGTCTGGACACCGTGGGAGGTGTGGTCAACCGGATCGAGGTGCGCGCCTGATCGTGTTGGGGCATTGGATCAATGTCCAATATTTGGGGTGCAATTTACTAGCGCGGCTTTTCCTGGCCCGGGGTAATGCATCCATTCCCCCGGGCTTCTGAACCTGCTATTAGAACCGGTGGTACATGCCGATGTTGGCTTGAACCTGGTTGCCGCCCGATGCCGTGTTGCCGAAGTCAGCAGCCGAAGCCTGAGCGCCCTGCGCGTGAACGTAGGCACCCATCACGTATACCGAGGTGAGCTTCGACAGCGCGTACGTAGCACCCAGCGACGCCTGGTTGATCGAAGCCATCGTGCGGCCCTCAGCGGCTTGTGCAGGCGTGGCTGCCGAGCCGTAGACGTACGTGTATCCAGCAGCCAGCGACAGCGCCGGGGTTGCCTGGTACTGCAGAAGGGCACCCACTACGTTGAAGTGGATCGATTCCTGGCCGTCGTTGCCTTCATATTGAGCGTTCGAGTAGCGCAGGCCGGCCGTGTACGGACCGAACTGGTATTGGCCGGCGATTTGAGCGATGCCCGCGCTCTTGAACGCATTGCCACCGTAGTAACCCGAACTCGGATAGCCCAGCGCACCACCGAACGACGGTTGCGCCGTTGCGTTCTGCCAGCCGTTCTCACCCTGGTTTGCGGCATGGAAGTAGCCGCCAGCGACCGTCAGACCACCTTGAGCGTAGTCTGCAGCCACCGACCACGATTGACCCGAACCCATCGCACCGGCAACGCCGCCGAACGAGTACGCGCCTTCAGCCTGGAAGCCGTGGAAAATCGGCGTAATGTACTTGACGGCGTTGTTCTGGTTCGTCGTGTTGTCGTTGTTGTCCACGTCGCCCGGGGTCGAGAATGTCGACGCCGAAACGGCGTCGCCCGTCAGGCCTTGAACCATTTCCGTCACGGCGTCGATCTGGCGACCCATACGCAGGGTACCGTACTGGTCCGACGTGAGGCCTACGTAGGCCTGGCGGTTGAACAGCGAACGCGAGGAGCCAATGGGGCCCTGGCCGCCGATGCCGCCGTTGGCAATGTTGAAACCATTTTCGAGCTTGAAGACCGCCTTGAGGCCGCCGCCGAGGTCTTCCTGACCCTGGAGGCCCCACTTGTTCGAACCAGAGGCACCGCCAACGAGGGCGACCAGCGAGTGGCCATTGACGTTCGAGGTGTAGCTGATACCTGCGTCCAGCATGCCGTACAGGGTGACCGACGACTGTGCCATTGCTGCCGAGGATGCGGCGAAAGCGGCAACAGCGATAACCGTTGCCTTGATGGTGCTGTTCTTCATCTGTAATTCAGTGTCCCTGAGTATCTTTTGGATTGATTTATCTGTTACTGCGCGCCGGAGGATACGGCACCTCCTGCAAACTCAAGAAACGAAAAAAAATAGACTGTCGCAAAAACGTAACAAAAAGGCGCAATGTCTTGTCCGGCGGGGGATCGATGGACTATTCCGTGCCAGGTCGGCAAGGGCGGATGGGTGGCCGTTCCCGTCGGCCGCCGACGTTTGAAGGCCGGCCGGACCCTTCTGTGGCTGGCGCTTCATGGCCCGGCAGCCGACTCGCGTGTTTCGCATCGGCCAGCGCTTGCCGCCTTGCGGCGCGATCGGGTGGCACCTCTGGTAGAGGGTGACCGGGCGAGCGCTCAGGCGCCTGCTCGAGTTGCCGGCGGTAGCACGGCGGCTGCATGCCGTACCTCCACCGCGATCGACCGCAGCGGCGCATCGGCGATGAAACGATCGAGCAGTTCACGCACGTCGTGATCGATGTAGTCGGCGCGCGAGGTGTCGACGATCACCGTCGCGCGATCCGGGATGTGAGCGAGCATCTGCTTGAGCGGCACCTTGCCGAGGAATGACACATCCTTGCGAAAGGAAACCAGGAAATGATCGTCGTGCCGCGCGAGCGCGATCGGCCGCTGCAGATTCGCCCACAGCGCGAGCCCCGCGCTGCACAGCACGCCGAGCATGATTCCGGTGAGCAGGTCGGTGGCGAGCACGCTGGCGATCGTAACGATGAATGGCGCGAACGGTGCCGCGCCCTGTTTCGCGAGCGCGATGAACAAGGAAGGTTTGGCGAGCTTGATGCCGGTGTGAATGAGGATGGCCGCAAGACTCGCGAGCGGAATCATGTTGATCGCGTCGGTGAGCGCAAACACGCTGACGAGCAGCAGCACGCCGTGCACGATCGCGGAGAGCCGGCTTTGCGCGCCGGCGTGCACGTTTGCCGAGCTGCGCACGATGACCGAAGTGATGGGCAGGCCGCCGATGGCGCCGGCGACGATATTGCCGACCCCTTGCGCCTTGAGTTCGCGGTTGGGCGGCGCGGCGCGCCGCTGCGGGTCGATCTGCTCGACGGCTTCGAGGCTCAGCAGCGTCTCGAGACTGGCCACGACGGCGAGCGTCAGGGCGACGATCCAGATTTCCGGGTCGACCAGCCGGGCGAAGCTCAGCTCGAACTCGCCGAACTGCAGGGCGTTGCCCAGAGCCGCGAACGATTCGATGGCAGGCAGTGCCACGCGTTGTTCGACCGGCAATGCGAACGCCGTGTCGGGCGAGCCACAGACCAGCGTCGCGCTCACGCCCGCCAGCACGACGACGAGCGGTGCGGGCACGAGCCGGACAAGCGCGAAGCGTCGCAATGCGCGCGTTTCCCAACCCGCAAGAATGGCGAGCGAGATCGCGGTGACCGCGCATACGACGGGTGAGATCGACTCAAGCGCGTGGGTCAGAAACCCGGTCCCGTTGCCCGAGGTCAGTCCGAGTGCGAGCGGAACCTGCTTGATGACCAGCAGCAGGCCGATTGCGGCGAGCATGCCCTTGATGACGGGGGTGGGCACATACGAGGCGAGGCGACCGGCTTTGAGCATGCCGAAACCGAACTGCAGCACACCCGACAGCAGCACGGCAATCAGGAATGCAGAGAAACTGCCGAGGCGCGCGATGCCATCCACGACGATCACGACGAGCCCGGCGGCGGGGCCGCTCACGCTCAGGCGCGAGCCGCTGAGCGCGGCGACGACGATGCCGCCGACAATGCCGGAAACGAGCCCGGCCAACGGCTCCGCGCCGGAAGCCCTTGCAATGCCGAGGCATAGCGGCAGTGCGACGAGAAAGACGACGGTGCCGGCGGCGAGGTCACGCGCGAGCGCGGACAGGGAAGCTCTCGAAGTCATGATGGATGCGGGTAGAAAAGCAAGGTAGAGGATTCGATGGCGGCGGTCCTGACGCGCGACTTGAGGCCTGCGTCTCAAGCGTGCGTGGGCTGCACAATGCAGAATGGATTTGCTCAGGCCGCGACGGTGGCCTTCGCTGTTTCAACTTCGTAGCCCGACGCGAGTTCGCGCAGTTGGCCGTCGTTGAGCGAAAAGATCCACCCGTGCACGAGCGGTACAGTTGCGGCGTTGCGCACGAGGGGATGCTCGCGCAGCAGGCGCACCTGTTCGATCACGTTCAGTTCGGCAAGGCGGTTGACGCGCGCCTCTTCCAATGGCAGGCGCGCCAGCGTCGAGCGGTGCGTTTGCGCGAGCGCGCAAAGCGGCTTGATGCGACGGTTCACGTGGGGCAGGGCGTCGGCGGGCGGCAGCAGCGAGGCGCGTACGCCGCCGCATCCGTAGTGCCCGCAAACGATGATGTGCACGACCCGCAGCACATGCACCGCGTATTCGAGCACGCTCATGTTGTTGTCGTCGTCGGGATGGAAAAGGTTCGCGATATTGCGGTGAACGAACAAATCTCCGGGCGCGCAGTGCGTGACGCTTTCGGCGGGTACGCGGCTGTCGGAGCAGCCGATCCAGAGCACCTGGGGCTTTTGCCCTGTGGCAAGCGTGCTGAAGAATTGCGGATCGCGCCGGGCGATTTCCTGCGCCCAGGCGACATTGGCAACGAGCATACGTTTCGGAAGATTCATGGGTCGAGGCTCCATTGAAGGTGGCGGCTTCGCTCAATCCTTACGTATACCTTTCTAACAGAAATCAGCCTGTCGCTTTCGAAAAATAAATCGGAACCATGCGCGGCGAATATAAATAAACGGCCCCGCAACGCTCGTCGGTAAACGGTAGAAACGCAACCGTCGAGATCAGGCTCGTTGCGGCGCGCCGAAAGTTCGGCAGTCCGCTCAGACGGAGGCGCAACTCACGTCATCCCAGCGCCTCGCGCTCGCTACGCTTGCCGATGAAGAATCGCCTACTGCGGAAACTTGATCATGCCCGAGCGGGTCAGCGTAACGTTTCTGGACACGCTGCTGAATCGTAGAAGTCATGGAACAGGAGCGGGTCATATCGACCCCACTTCGCGCGGCCCGGCATCCATTTTCTCCACGCGAAACATGAAAATGTTTGACATCGAGGGCGCGTTAAGAACAACGGCGCGGTCTATCAAGTGGGCAATGAAGCGAAGTCGACGCGGAAAAAACGTATCCCATTGGACGTTTGGGATCAGAAAGAAGTCGATTTTCGATACTGGAAGATCGAGCTTTTCGATGGCTTTTAGCACTTTCGCAGCGTTGCAAAGCCGGTAATAGGCGGGATAATCGTTTGCCTGAGGGGCGATTGACCGACGGTAGAGATACTTTATCCCAAGTGCCTGCATGATCCGCACGATGACAGTGAAAGGGTGCCTCGCGTTAGGCGACATAGACCAATACACGCCGCCGGGTTTGAGCACCTCGATCGTTTTGGCGAGAAACGAAGTCTCGTTGACGACATGTTCAACAACGTTATAGGAATAGGCCAGGTCGTACGTGTTCGATGGCACGGGGATCTCCTCCATCGCACAGGTCCACCGCTTCCTGATCAATGGATGGGGTTGAACAACGGGGAAGGGGTCGACGCCATCGACTTCCCCAAGGATATGCTCGATCCTGCTGATGGTTGGATTGGTGCCGTGACCGCATCCGATGTCGAGTACATGGCAGGATATTCCGGGCTCCGCGGCGAGGCGAGTGGCATAGTATTCCTGAAAAAATGATCGATTGGCGTCGTAGTGTTCGAATCTTCGCTTGCAATCAACGTAATGATATGAAATCGTAATATCGCTCATTTCGGCCTCGGAATTGCGGATTAAAGTGTTGGCGCCGAAGATGTCGGCAAACTTTTCTGGAGGAGGGGATTTAAATCACGATCTCAACAATAGGCCACATGCGCGGAAACGTCAGTGATATTTATTTATTTCACTGTGCTTGCGGAAAATATCAATAGTGGCAAGGTCGACGTTCGGAAACCGTGAATAGAAAGCAGATTGAGCTGGTTTGCGAAGGTCTATATATCGCTGTCGATTCGGCGCGCAAATATCCAGGAAGCGATGTTGACCATAGGCCGTTGCTGGCGTATCGCGACGACCGTTGCGACCGCTGGCCGATTGAGCGCATGATGGGTGAACGCGGTTTGTGGTCGTGCGCGTACCAGAGGTAGGCAGCACGCCTGGCGCGGCGGCGATACCTGGAGCAGTGAAGAAACGTTCGGCGGCGACACAAGGAGCTGGCGATGAAATTCTATGCGCGAGAGTATGAAGGGCGGCTGGAAGTGTTCAGCTTCGACGGTGTTTATAGAATTCGCATCGCGCAGTTGTGCGGCGCGGCAAAAACAGCGTTCGCAGACACCGTTCAGCTATGGATAGGTGATGGCGTATCCGCGGACGAAGCCGTTGCCCGAGAGGCCGAGTCGTTGGCGCGATTAATTAACGAATACTAGAAAACAGGAAGCAACGGTGGACCTGGAAGCGCTTTCCTGTTTCAAATCGCACGCGTTGCGGCGTCGATATGTAACTGGTCCTATGAAACGAATTCGCTGCCTGAAAAAAGAAACCTCCAGCACCGGGCGCAACACGTGACTGGCCTGACGCTCGCCCCGCACCCGGCACGACTTGAAACCCCGATGGCAAGCGACGATCAGAGATCTCCGCGCACTTCGCCGGTTCCCAGCACGCCTCGCCGCCGGTTGACCTCTGCCCAAAGCTCATCGCTGTCGTCGCTGCGCAGCAGGACCACCCAGTCCAGTTGATTGTCGGCCACGCCGAAGTACTCCAGGACTTCCCTGCGAACGGCGTCGACGAACTGCGCGTATTCCGGGGTTGCCTGGGCCTGCGCGTGCAAGGCGTCGTATGCCGCATCGTCCGCGCCGCCGCCATGCTCGTCGATGTAGCGCGAGATCCACTGGTCCAGTTCGCGGTCGTAGTCGGCCTCGGCGCGCATTGCCTGCACAGCCGTGTAGAAATCCAGTTCGGCAAACGCGGCGATCGCCGCCGTTGTCGGCTCGTCGAATGTCGTTTTCATTTCATTTCTCATATTGTTCGTGGCACATCATCGCACGGGCCGCATGCACCGTTCGGAAAACAAAGGCCGCACCCAACGACAGGTTTTCCGTGCGAAGGCCCTTGTCAGGGGAGGCCAGGATCACCGAAGATCGGTGATCTGCCCATTCTTGCTGGGGACGACATGCATCCATTCGCGGATTCCGCCAATCCACCGCTCCACGATGGCGTCTTTGCACTCTGGGATCGGCTGGCCGAGTTCTCCGCAGGCGAAGGCGATGCCGCGCTGACCCACTTGCTAACCACGCTCTGTGCGATGGTCTCCGCACAGAATGCGCTGTGGGCCGTGGTTGTGCGATTGCCTTCGCCCGCGCCAAACGATCCTTTGTTCGGCTGGCGTCCACGTCTGGTTCGGCTCCTGCATCCGGTACCCGCGGTGGTCGCTTCCGTGCAGGAGCAGTTCGACACGCTCTGGTCCGGCAACGTCGACGCGTCACATGTCGTGGCCGCGTCGGGGGACGAGCCGTTCCGCGCCAACCTGCTCTTCGAGGCGATGCCCGCCGAATGGTTTGAAGGCGAGCACTATCGCCGCCACTACCTCGAAGTCGGTCACGGCGACAGCATCCAGGTGCGATGCTCGCTCAACGACGATGTGCGGATTCACCTCTTTGTGTTTCGCGATCCGCAGGCCTCCCGCTTTTCTGCGCTGGATCTCGAAGTTTTGGCTTTCGTGATGCACGGGCTGAGATGGTACTGCCGGCAGCAACTGCTCAGCCACGGCCTGCTCATCGCCGACGCTCCCCTGACGTCGGCCGAACGGAGGGTGCTGCTTGGGCTGCTCGACGGACTCACGGAAAAACAGATCGCGCAGAAGCTCGACCAAAGTCCGAATACGACGCATGTCCACGTGAAGTCGATCTACGCCAAATTCAACGTCCAGAGCCGCTCAACGCTCACCGCGCTGTGGCTCGGCAAGTTGCGATAGCGAACTGCAGGCGCTGCGGCTTTGCCGGCAACGATGCCGGGCTGGACGCGGCTCGCGCGTGTCACCTGTTCAGGTTATGTTCGGGCGTCAGCGAATAATCTACGATTCCCTGGAACATACAGGCCGCTATTGCATTGCAGGGTGACCATAACCACCGCAGATCCATGGACCAGACCGTGTCGTCGAAGGGAGGGGATCGTCATGATTTCTGTACTGAAAACGGGCCGTCAGGCAGCGAAGCGTCATCCCGTGTCCCTCGCTGGACTCCTCGCAATTGCAGGTGTCGCGGTGGCCAACCTCTATGGGCTGCAAACGCAGCCGATAGGGGGGGACGCTCCGGGACGGGCTGGCGGGGGTTACGAGAAGGCGTGGGCGGTGGTGGCGGCCTCCGGTGACGCGGGGAAGTTTGTCGCCTCGAACTATCGGACGTGCATCGAAAGCCTCGACACGGGCTACACGATGACGGATTGGTGGCTCACCGTCGTTCATTCGCGTTTGAACACGGCGGCGCAGTGCGGCCTGAAAACCGTCGCGCTTGCGTCGATGAAGGGTGACGCGTTTGTCGCCGAGGTGAAGGGCGTGATCAGCAGCCTTCCCACGCAGATTGCCGTGCCTGACCAACCGGCTCGCACGCTCCGATGGTTCGTCATTGACGATCGACCCACGTGACAGGCTAAGGGTGAAAGCGATTTCGGGCTCCTCCATTGATGAGGAGAACGACGCAACCGGATGGGGAGACAGGACATGAGATTCCAGGTCCGCAGCACAATAGCTTTAGCCTGCTGTGTATTCGCGGCGATTGTGGCAGCAGGGAGTCAAGAATGCGTTGCAGCTCCCGACGAGGCCGAGTTCGAGCCTGGCGGCTCCGCGGACGCGCCCCATCCAGGCGCCACACCGTTCCCACGCTTCTTCCCTTTGCATGCGCCGTCGGATACGGGGGCGCCCCTACCGTCCCTGGACATTGCGCTTTGCCTCCCGGACCTGTATTGCTCACTCCAACACGGGTAGCGCGACGTCGTTGGGGCGCAATGTCTTGTTCCCGCCAGGCGTGAGCCGAAAGGACTGACAGTCAAGCGAAGCGCGGAAAAAACGCAAGGACCCACGGTAAATAGCCGTGGGTCCTTTTTCTTTATGGCGAGGCGTGCGCTACCCGCCCGCCGTGGGGGCGCGCGGGCGGTGTTTCAGTGGCCGCGGCCCCGGTCGTCGTTGTCGCCGTGATGGTCGTCGCGGTCGAAGTTACAGGCGTGTGTACGCAGATCCTGCGGCGTGAATCCCGGCAAGTCAGCCGACGAAAACGCGAACACGAAGAACTGGTTCGGATTCGCGATGCCATTCGGGTGATGGGTGTCGGTAATCGTGCCGAGAAAATCGTTGTCGTTGGCGATCACGAGCGTGTGCTTGCGCTGGCCGCTCACGGTCACGTCTTCGCCGAACGCGAGACCTTCCAGCTTCGCCGGAATATCGGCCGTCGCATAGCCGTGCGAGGTCAGCACCGAGACCACGTCGAGGAACAGCGTCTTGGTCAGCGCATAGGGTGCCAGTCCCGCCTCGCCGCTCGCCTGGCTCACGTCCTGCGCATGGTCGAGATCGACGAGAAAGACTTTCTTGAACGAGGCCGTCGAGTCGTCGCCGAGGCCATTGCCGTCACGTTCGTCCATCAGCAGCTGGTGATCGTTGACGGCGAGCACGTCGCTGATGGTCGGATATTTCGGCTTCGCAGCGGTGCCGATGTTGCTGAGCGGATAGGCAAACTGCTGCGACTTGCCCGTACGAAGGTCGATGCGCAGGATGCGCGTATAGGCGCCGCTGGTTCCGCCGTCCTGCAGCAAGGGGCTCTGCATTGCGCCGAAGAGCGTCTTGCCGTCCGGCGAGATGGCGAGGCCTTCCATGCCCTTGTTCGCGACGCGGCCCGAGGTGTTCGCGCTGATTTCCGTATTGCCGACGGGACTCAACGTGGACACGGCGAACGAATCGGGCACCTTGATGACATCGATCCGGCGGCCGGTGCGGCGGTCGAAGCGATAGATGTACGGGCCGTATTCATCGGAGATGTAGACGCTCGCGCCGTCGTTGCTCACGCGGATGCTCTCGGGGTCGAGGCGCGCGTCGAGCGGCCAGGTCGACAGGTGCGTAGCCACGAAGTTATCCGAGCGGCCTGTGAAGTAACGCGTGTGCTCGCGGGCGTTGAGCGCGGGCGCGCCGTTGGGCAGGCCTTGCGCAGCGCCACTGCCGTAGACGAGGGCGTCGTCGGTATGCAGGAGGGTGGTCGCGCGCAGCTCGGGCGTGAGCGTGTAGGGAAGCGCAGCGCCATTGGCTGCAGGTCGCAGGCGCAGGCGCAAGGTCTGGAAGCGGTTGATGTAGGAGACGGTGTCGTCTACCGCGGCGTTGTACGAGACGGCGTTGGGCCCGCGGTCGGGCAGGGCGAGAAACGTTTCGCAACCAGCATAGGCGATGCCCGAACCGAGGCCGCCGAGCAGGTTGCCCGCCACGCCGTTTTCGAGCGGGGCGGCGGTTTGGGTGGCGCGGTCGCCGATCGTTCCGCTCAACTGGCCGTTCGCGATCAAGTCAACCGCGCCGTGTGCGTAATTGGTCAATGCGAAAGCAACGATCCCTGAAGTCATTAGACGGTGTATCTGCAGCATGGTCGATCTCCGTTCGTTGTTGGTCATTCTCGAAGGACGATCCCCGCAGTCATTCTCGTGCCCGTCACCATGCGCATGGCGGTGCGGGCCTTCTCTTGTGGTCAAGCTTGCAGATTGTCAGGTTTGTTGATGACGAACGCGTGACGCTTGTGCACGGTGCTGTTTGATCGGGCGACCGAGTCATGGCCGGGAGCCGGGGGGAGGTTCGTTTTCGTTCGTTAATGTTGTACGAGAAAACGAACGCCTTTGATGCTTGTCGCAATAGCTGCGGTTTCGCTCAACCGGTCATCGTTGGTAGTGCGAACAGGCGTTCACCCCAGACGACCGGCTGCGCTTCGGATACGACGCGACGCGCAGCATCCGTATGGGCGGGATTCATCGGCGCGTTGGGCGTTGCGACTGCTCGATGCGCCCACAACCAAACCCCACGCTCAGATCTGCTGCTGACCGCCGTCCACGAACAGTTCGGCGCCATTCACAAAGCTTGAATCGTCCGAGGCGAGGAAGAGCGCTGCGCTTGCAATTTCCTCGGGCTCGCCGAGTCGCGCCAGCGGAATCTGTGCGGCGAGGTAATCGGCGAGGCCTTGTTGCTGCGCGGGTGTCGCGCGGCGTTGCGCGGCTCGAGGACCGCCTGGGCGCGCGGCTCTTCAACCGCACCTCGCGCCAGCTGGCGTTGACGGAATTCGGTCGGACGATCTGCGAGAAGGCGAGCGAGATCTACCGGCAGGCCGAGGAAGCCGAGAGCGCGGCGCGCGAAATGTCGGTGCAGCCGCGCGGACTGGTGTGCCTGGCCGTGCCGATGTCGTTTGGCCTGCGCTGGGTGGCGCCGCTGCTGCCGGGTTTCTTCCGCATGTACCCCGACGTGTCGATCGACCTGCATCTCTCGGATGCGACCGTCGATATCGTTGCCGACGGCTTCGATGCAGCGTTGCGCATCGCCGCGCTGCCGGATTCGTCGCTGGTTGCGCGGCGGTTATGCGCGGTGACGCAGTATGTCGTGGCGTCGCCGGATTATTTGAAGCGCGAAGGACGGCCTGCGCATCCGCGCGAACTCGCGGATCGCCCGTGAGTGCATGGATCATTGCAATTGCGCATGTAGCGATATACCGACCGCGCGGCGAATACGTCATACCGCCTCAATGCAGCATTTCAATCCGGCGTCGCAGCAATGACGAAGGATGCGTGGCGGATTCAACCGGTCGATGCAACACCTGGAATCTGCGTGAGCAGTGGAGGTGTCGCAATGACCGGTTGAATCCGCCGAGAGGCCAGGTCATTCGGTACCGTTGCGCGACGACAGGATTTCGGCCATAGCGGACGGTCGGTGACCAGGGGCCGTGCGGCGGCTGCAGCGTTCCATTGCGGAGGTTCGCATAGCCACGCGTCCCTAGCTGCTCGCCGATGCAAGTTCCAGTTTCTTGCGCTGCAGGAACCGGCGCACGGCCGGATCGCGCTCGAGGCCAATCGCAAGTTCGTACGCGTCAAGCGCTTCGGTCGTAGCGCCCGCACGCGCGAGCAGATTGGCGCGTGCGGCCCAGTATGGCTGGTAGTCAGTCAGCCGCGGATCGCCCGCATATGGCGCGAGCGCGTCGAGCGCCGCCTGCGGGCCGTCGCGTTCCGCCAGTGCGAGTGCGCGGTTTACCGCGATCACGGGCGAAGCTGCAATGGCGAGCAGCCCATCGTAGAGTTGCACGATCTCGTCCCAGTTCGGGCAATGCGATCGGCAGCGATGCACATGCGCCGACTGCAGCGCGGCCTCGAGTTGAAAGCGACCGATTGAATTTAACGCGTTCGCGCGCCGCAGCAGCGCGTTGGCTGCATCGATCATCGGTGCGTTCCATGTTGCCGGGTCCTGAGCCGACAGCGGCACGTAATCGCCAGCCGCATCGCGTCGGGCATCTCGCCGCGCCTGCGCAAACAGCATCAGCGCAAGCAGACCCAGCGTCTCCGGTTCCTCGGGCAGCAGTTCGACGAGCAATTGTGCAAGATACAGCGCCTCGTCGGCTAGATCGCGCCGTTCGGTATCGCCGCCGACCGGGTCCGTCCAACCTTCCGCATACGCTGCATAGACAGCTTCAAGCACTGAGTCGAGCCGGCCAGGCAGTTCCTCACGCTCGGGCACGCTGAACGGAATGCCCGCTTCGCGGATCTTGGTCTTCGCACGCACGAGGCGCTTGCTCATGGCGGCGGGAGACATCAGAAACGCGGATGCAATCGTCTTCGCTTCCAGGCCCAGTACTACCTGCAGCATCAGCGGCGTGCGAATCGCGGCCTCGAGTGCAGGGTGAGTGCACGCGAAGAGCAGCGCGAGCCGCCGGTCGGGCAACGCCCCGGGTTCAGATTCGTCGATTTCGTCCGCGAGGATCGCGAGCTGGTTCACCACTGCGTCGCCGACATGGCGATGGCGTGCGCCATCTATTGCCCGGCGGCGCGCAACTGTCATCAGCCAGGCTTCGGGGCTCGCGGGGCAACCGTGCTCCGGCCAGTCCGTGAGCGCCGCCGCAAACGCGTCGGCGAGTGCGTCCTCGGCCGCGGCGACGTCGCGCGTGCGCATCGCCAACAGCGCGACGAGCTTGCCATAACTGCGGCGCGCGACTGCCTCGGCAATGGAATGTGCGGCGGCGTCAGCGTGACGGCCGCCGCCGGACTGGCTCATGTAGCAGATGGCGCATCGTACGGAGCGCTCCAGACCGGGCGCACTTCCATGATGCCGTGTGCCGCGCCTGGACATCGCGACGCCCACGTCATTGCCGCGTCCAGGTTGGGTACGTCGATCAGGTAGTAGCCCGCGAGCTGCTCCTTCGAATCGGAGTACGGTCCGTCGAGCACCTGCGGCTTGCCGTCGACCAGCCGCACGGTCGTGGCCGTATTCGTGTGCTGCAGCCGGTTGGCACCCACCAGCGCTCCTGCTTTCTGGAGCGATTCGGTGTACGCGTGATAGGCGGCGACACCTTGCTGTCGCTCGCTGTCGGTCATCTGGTTCCAGCCGTTTTCTGCCGAATAGATCATCAATAGGTATTCCATTTGAGCCTCTGTCATGGGGTTGAGGCGGATGAATTACATCGTGCCGCCATCATAATGACGCTCGCATGGCATGCTGACGGACAAGGCGCATCAAAAAAATCGCGGAGGGCAGATGTCAAGCGGCAGCAGGAAGGGGGTGATGAATCAACGCAACTAACGGCCTGTCAGTTTCGGATACACGCAGCGCCATTCGGCGACACGTGCGCTGGGAACGGGAGAAGGTGCGGCGCACGCGCATGAACGGCGTTTCCCAAACGTATCTGCAGGAACATCCTCCCGGAGAACGCCAGGTGATCACTCGATGCGTCATGCCGTGACCAGATCGAGCGATTGGCGGGAATATCGCACGACGTGCCGCTGCGCGAAACGAAGCGCAGAGAGCGAATCTCTGCGCAGTTTATATGCAGTATCAACTGAGAATGGGCGGCAATTCCCGTCGTGGCGAGTTCGGCAGCACCTTCGGTTGCATCGGCTTCGTCTCGACGACGAGGCGATGATGCGGCACCGGATGAGCGGCGGCGGTTGCGAGCGAACGTCGCGAGCCGTCACTGTGCGGCGGTAACTTTGCCGCCAGGCGCGCGCCAGCGACCGGCTTGTGCCGGGTGTTCTCCTTACTGTTGCCGGCTGAAGAGCGATGCGGCGGCGCGTCCGCTGTCGTTCGGGCGACAGTATTCGGTGCATGCCAAACGTTTGCGCGACGGCCATAGCTAAACGCGTGATGCGATCCACCCTCCGGCGCGTGTGCGGCAGCAACCGGCTCGTGCCGAACGTTGCGGACAATCTGCCCGGTCACGACGTGACCTGTATGGTTCCCGGAGTCTTTCGGCCAAAGCCCGAGCATCGCTGCCCCCGCCTTTAGCGCTCCGTCGTCATCCTGGTCTTTATGATCGCCCGACGGCGGTGCAGGGCGGGCTGCCGCAGCGCGCGGTCCGGCGCCCGCGGGCTGGCAAACACACGCATTGCCCGCAGCCGCGCCGACCGCGATCTGACCTGTTGCTTCGGTCCGTTTCGCGACGATGCCGTGACACACATCCGGCGGCATCGATTGTTCGCGATACTCGACGGAGGCCGTGGCCGCCGTCGTCACACTCATTGCCGCAACTGCCATTACCACTGCCATTGTCGCGCGCACGACATGTCCCCTTGTTTGATTTTTGCGCCACCCGGGCGGCGATTATACCTATTAGGCATCAGAGACCGGCAAGCGCTTTTGAAGCAAAAAAAGGGGCGCATTCCCCGTCGACCTGCCTGACCGGGAGTGAGTTGTTGGTGGGGGGCGCGTACAGTTCGATCACGGTTACGCTCCTTAGCCGCTAGTCTTGGGGAGCCCGATGACAGACATGCGCATCCGCTTTTCAACCGCGAGGGGCAGCACTGGTTAGAGGACGTGATGGACTCCTGTATGAGACGGTGAGCGAGCGGGGCGCAAGATCATTACGACTAGCGGCCAGTGCGATGATCTTGCGCCTGTGCGGGATGCACGCGAGACGCCAATCGTGCCGATCTCCCGTGGCCGCGCGTAAAGACCGATGATGTTGGAGCTGAGGCGGGAAACAGAAGGCCCGGTCTGCCCATGCGATGACTTGAGGCTGTTGGTAATCGCGAGTATCAACACCGTTCGCCTTTGGTGAAGGCATGTGCTGGGTCGCGAGGTTATGGCGCAATTCAGCTGTGCACCTCTGCGCTCCCGAGGGCGCAGGGGAGGGCTGAGAGGCGTGATTGGTTTGCTGGCGGCAATGTTTGTGGAATAAATGCATATATTATGATAAGAAGACTTATCCTAATCACCGTGGAAAACCACCCCCCGCCCAATTATTCACACCCCGTGTTCAACGCCTCAACGCTGGAGGGGCTAATTTCCGCCACCCTTTGCGGCATCCTTGCACCTATCGAGCGCGCACCCATTCCGGCGCGCCGCGCAACGGAGAACGCGACATGAGCAAGACATTCAAAATCGCCGCCATCGCCGGCGACGGTATCGGCCAGGAAGTGATGCCCGAGGGCGTGCGCGTGGTCGAGGCGGCGGCCGCGAAGTTCGGCCTGAAGCTCGAAATCACCCATTTCGACTGGGCAAGCTGCGACTACTACCTGCAGCACGGCAAGATGATGCCCGACGACTGGTTCGCCACACTCAAGGGCTTCGACGCGATCTATTTCGGCGCGGTCGGCTGGCCCGACAAGGTGCCCGATCACATTTCGCTGTGGGGCTCGCTGCTGAAGTTCCGCCGCGAGTTCGACCAGTACGTGAACCTGCGTCCGGTGCGTCTGCTGCCCGGCGTGCCGTGCCCGCTCGCGAACCGCAAGCCCGGCGACATCGACTTTCTCGTCGTGCGCGAGAACACCGAGGGCGAGTACAGCTCGGTGGGCGGCAAGATGTTCGAAGGCACCGAGCGCGAGTTCGTGCTGCAGGAGTCGGTGTTCACGCGCCACGGCGTCGACCGCATTCTCAAGTACGCGTTCGAACTCGCGAACCAGCGCGGCCGCAAGAAGCTCACGGCGGCCACGAAGTCCAACGGCATCTCGATCAGCATGCCGTACTGGGACGAGCGCGTGGCGGCGATGGGCGAGGCGTATCCCGACGTGAAGTGGGACAAGCAGCACATCGACATTCTGTGCGCGCGTTTCGTGCTGCAGCCGGACCGCTTCGACGTGGTCGTCGCCTCGAACCTCTTCGGCGACATTCTTTCGGACCTCGGCCCCGCCTGCACGGGCACGATCGGTCTGGCGGCCTCGGCGAACCTGAATCCCGAGCGCAAGTTCCCGTCGCTGTTCGAGCCGGTGCACGGCTCGGCGCCCGACATCTTCGGCAAGCAGATCGCCAACCCCATCGCGATGATCTGGTCGGGCGCGATGATGCTCGAGTTCC
The DNA here is from genome assembly GCF_040965595.1 of Paraburkholderia sp. EG287B. NCBI lineage: Bacteria > Pseudomonadati > Pseudomonadota > Betaproteobacteria > Burkholderiales > Burkholderiaceae > Paraburkholderia > Paraburkholderia sp. EG287B. The sequence goes on along the minus strand of NZ_JBFRCG010000006.1, from coordinate 81,349 downwards.
TCGGCAACGGCGACGCGCAATACAAGGCCGCGCACGACGCGATCATGCAGGCCATCGAGAAGGTGCTGGTGGAAGGCCCGCGTACGCCCGACATCGGCGGCACGGCGAACACGACGGAGATCGGCAGGGCAGTCGCCGCCGCGCTTTAAGCGCAAAGGCCCGGGGTGTTCCGGCGGGACACCCCGGTACTTCTCACGCACTCAGTGCGGCGCGGCTCCCGTGGCCGCGTTTTCTTCGGCGCCCGGCTGTGCAGCCGCGGAGACGCCTGCCGCCATGTCGGCAGGCTGCGCGGCACGGCACAGTGCCGTGAGCCACACGTCCTCGCCATGCGGCGCCACGCGCGCGTAGCCTTGCTCCACCACCAGCCGCCACGTATCGTCGGGCAGCGCCGCCCGATACAGCACGCGATAGTCGCCGCGGTGCGCGAGCGCTTCGTTCACGGCCGCTTCGCGCGCCGCGCGGTCGTCCGGGTGGATGTGCCGCGAAAGCTCGACATAGTGGCGCGGCGCGTGCGCCGGATCGACGCCGAACAGGCGGCACCACTCGTCCGAAACGATCAGCTCGTCCTGCGCGCGCAGCCAGCGCCAGGCGCCGAAGCCCGCAATGCGCGCGGCGTCGTTGAGCAGTTGCAGGCGCCGTTGCTCCGCGGATTCCACTTCCTTGCGCGCACTGATGTCGATGGTGGTGCCCACCACGCGCACCGGGCGCCCGGCGTCGTCCAGCAGCGTGGCGACGCGCGACTCGATCCAGCGGATCTGCCCGTCCGGCAAGATGATGCGGAAGTCCCAGACGCGCGGCGCCGTGCTCGCAACCAGCTCCCTGAGCGTCTCGTCGTTCAGCCATATCGAATCCTCGGGATGGAGGATTTCCCAGAATTCGGCGTTGCTGTGAATCTCGCGGCCATAAAGCTTTGCGCAGTTGCTCGAATAGATGAGCTCGTCGGTGACGAGATTCCATTCCCACGTCACGATGCCCGCCAGTTCCTGCGCCTGCTTCATGCGCGCCTCGTTCGACATGATCTCGGCGGTATAGCGGCGGCGCAGGTCGGTCATCGGCAGCTCGGTATTGCCCGCGATGCCGAGGTCTTTCACGGCTTCGTCGCCGTAGCGCAGCCAGACCCAGTTCACGTCGAGAAACGCCGCGAGGCGGCGCAGGTTCGAATAGTCGATCTCGCCGCCGCGCGTCCACTTGTGCACGGCGGGGCGTGATATGCCGACGGCGTCGGCGACTTGCTGCAGGCTCAGCTTCTTGTGCTCGAGCAGCACTTTCAGACGGAACGCGAACGTATCCTCGGACATCCATTTCCCTCTGTGACGAATCTCGCGCGGTCGAAAGAATCAAGCGCAAAAGGGCGGCATACACCCCCGGGGCCGCCGATCGGGGCCGGGCATATGCCGCCTCTTATGAATCGGGCGCGCGGCCCGGACGTTTCGTCCGCTCCGTAACCCCCGCTAGTTTAACGGATCGGCAAGCGGGCCGTTCCGGACGCACGACTCATGGTGTCCCGCGTACGCAGCCGCCCTAAAGGTCGATCACGAGGCGCGGCGTGCGCGCACGCGACACGCACAGCAAAATGGTCTTCTGCGCGGCTTTCTCGTCGTCGTCCAGATACTGGTCGCGGTGATCCGCCTCGCCTTCGAGGATCGGGACTTCGCAGGTGCCGCACACGCCTTCGCGGCACAGCGACTCGACCGTCACGCCCGCGCGCTCGATGGCCTTGAGGATGGTCTCGTCTTCGCCCACCTCGAGTTCGACGCCGGACTTCGCCAGTACGACCGTGAATGCCTTGCCGCCCGTGTCCGTCGCGGCGAACTGCTCCGAGTGCAGTTGCGCCTTCGGCCAGCCCAGTAGCGCAGCGTTCGCGTAGACGGCGTCGTTGAGGCCTTGCGGGCCGCAGACGTAGACATGCGCGTCGCCGGGCAGATCATGGAACAGCTTGAAGAGATCGAGCTTCTGGCCTTCGCTGTCGACATAGCAGTGCACGTTGTCCGCGTGCGGGCCGGTCTTCAACTCGTCGACGAAGGCGCCGTGCTCGGGGCTGCGATACGCGTAGTGCAGTTCCAACTCGACATCTTCGGGGCGATGTTCGGCCAGTTGCGCGAGAAAAGGCGTAATGCCGATGCCTCCCGCGATGAACACATGCCGCTTGGGGCCGTTCGTGCTCGCGAGTTCGAACAGATTGGCGGGCGAGCCGATCGCGAGCCGCGTGCCTGCCTCGACCTTGTCGTGCATGAAGGCGGAGCCGCCGCGCGACGCCTCTTCGCGGCGCACGGCGATCTGATACTGGCGCGTGTCGTGCGGCGAGCTCAGGAGCGAATACGCATTGTGGTGCCACTGCTCGCCGTCCTGCATCGAGACGAGCACGTGGGCGCCGCCGCTGAATTCGGGCAGCGGTGCGCCATCGGGCAGCGCGAGCGTGAAGCGCTTGATGAGCGGAGTGAGTTGTTCGACGGCGACGACGTCGACAGTGATCGATTCGCGGGCGTTCATGTTGACTTCCTTGACTTCTGAATCCGGAAAAAGCAGCGGATGCGGCACGGCCCGCATCCGCTCGAAGCTGGGCGCCGGCCTTAGCGCGTGACACCCGCCATGCAGAGGTACTTGATCGACAGATAGTCTTCGATCCCGTACTTCGAGCCTTCGCGGCCGATGCCCGACTGCTTCACGCCGCCGAACGGCGCGACCTCGTTGGAGATCAGCCCCGTGTTGATACCGACGATGCCGTACTCGAGCTGCTCGGCCACGCGCCAGATGCGGCCGATGTCGCGGCTGTAGAAGTACGCGGCGAGGCCATAGATCGAATCGTTCGCGAGCTGTACGACTTCGGCGTCGCTCGAGAAGCGCACGATGGGCGCGATCGGTCCGAAGATCTCCTCGGTGAGCACGGCCATGCCGGGCTTCGCATCGGCGAGCACGGTGGGCGCGTAGAAGTTGCCGCCGCGTGCATGCGGCGCGCCGCCTGTGACCACGCGCGCGCCTTGCGCCACGGCGTCGCGCACGAGGCCGTCGACCTTGTCGCGTGCGGCTTCGGTAATGAGCGGGCCGATGTTCACGCCTTCGGCAAAACCGTCGTCCACCTTGAAGGCGCTCACGCGCTCAGCAAAGCGGCGGCAGAACTCGTCGTAGACCGCATCGTGCACGTAGAAGCGGTTCGCGCACACGCAGGTCTGCCCGGCGTTGCGATACTTCGAGAGCAGGGCGCCTTCGATGGCGGCGTCGAGATCCGCATCGTCGAACACGATGAACGGCGCGTTGCCGCCCAGCTCCAGCGAGACCTTCTTGACCGTGTCCGAGCACTGGCGCATCAGGAGCCGGCCCACTTCGGTCGAGCCCGTGAACGTGAGCTTCCTGACGAGCGGGCTCGACGTCATTTCGAGGCCGATCTCGCGCGACTTGCCTGTGACGATGTTGATCACGCCGGGCGGAATGCCGGCCTGTTCCGCCAGTGCCGCGAGTGCGAACGCGGAAAGCGGCGTCTCGTTGGCGGGCTTGATGACGATGGTGCAGCCGGCGGCCAGCGCCGGTGCGGCCTTGCGGGTAATCATCGCGGCCGGGAAATTCCACGGCGTGATGGCGGCGCACACGCCGATCGGCTCCTTCGTCACGACGAGGCGCTGGTCCGGGTTCGGGCTCGGGATCACGTCGCCGTCGATGCGCTTGCCCTGCTCGGCGAACCACTCGATGAACGAGGCCGCGTAGCCGATCTCGCCGCGCGCTTCCGCGAGCGGCTTGCCTTGCTCGCGCGTCATGATCTGCGCCAGCGCTTCCTGGTTCGCCATGATGAGGTCGAACCAGTTGCGCAACAGGCGCGCGCGCTCCTTCGCGGTGGTGGCGCGCCACGCGGGGAAGGCGCGGTGCGCGGCCTGGATGGCCGCGCGGGCTTCCGGCGCGCCCATGTTCGGCACGTTCGCGATGCGCTCGCCCGTGGCGGGGTTGGTCACCTTGAGCGTGGCGCCGTCGTCGGCGCCGCGCCACTGGCCGTCGATATAGGCCTGCTCACGCAGCAGGCCGGGATGTTGAAGGTTCGTCATGCTGGCCTCTTAGTCCTGATACTGCTGCGCGAGCAGATTGTGGAAGTGCGCGATGCCGTGCTCGCTGATGCCGCTGCGCTGCTTGTCGACCATGATGCGGCCCTGGCCGCGATAGCCGCGCGACTTCAGGCCCTTCTGCACGCTTTCCACGAGGCGCAGGTCTTCCGGGCGGAACACGGTGCGATACCACTCGATCAGCTTCTGCTGCTCTTCGGTCGGCTCGTCGTTGAGGAAGTAGATGTCGTAGTGCTGGAGCGTGACTTCGGCGCTCATCGGGAATTCGTAGATGACGGTCATGAAGTCGCTGCCCGGCGGCACGTTGAACATCGTGCACGGCCACGCCCAGTAGCCGCTGAAGCTCGGGTCCTTCACGGACGGATCGAGCTTGAACGAACGCTCCGACGACTGCGCATGACCGAACTGCACCGTCCAGTTGCCATGCAGCGTGTGCGTGTACTGGTCGATCTTCACGGAGTCCGAGAAGCCGGGGTGAGCCGGGCCGCAGTGGTAGCACTCCAGATAGTTATCGACGATCGACTTCCAGTTGGCCGGCGTTTCGGTCACGAAGCGGGCAGCCAGCTTGAGGTCGTCGATCACCGGGCAAGCCTTGCGCAGGCTGGCTTCGAGACCGGGCAGCTGCGCTTCCACGCCTTCTGCATTCGGGTTCAGGTTGATGAACACGAAGCCTGCGTATTCCTCCACGCGCACCGGCACGAGCGTCGAGTTCTCCTTGTCGAACGACTCCACGTGATCGCAGTTGTTGGCGTGCGCGAGCGCGCCGTCGAGCTTGAACGCCCAGGCGTGGTACGGGCAGGTGATGACGTTCTTCGCCTTGCCGCTGCCTTCGAGCAGCTGGTGGCCGCGGTGCGGGCAGACGTTGTAGAACGCCCGCAGGACGCCGTCCTTGCCGCGCACGAGCAGAATGTTTTCGCCCACCACCTCGCGCGTCACGTAGGCGTTCGCTTCGGCCAGTTCGCTGCGGTGCGCGACACAGATCCACGCGTTCTCGAAGATCTTCTGTTCTTCCGACTTGTATACCGCCTCGGAGGTGTAGTAGCTCGCCGGGATGGTCCAGGCGAGTTCCGAGTTGGCGCAGAAGTCGGCCGGCAGTTTCGGCTGTTCGGGTTGCTTGTGGAATTCGATCGGGAGGTAGGTCATGGGGTCCGCCGTACTGGGGTTGGTTAACTAACAGTTACGATGAAACTAAAGGTTAACGAAAATATAAGTGAAATTTCGGCGACGGTGGATCAGGGTTATCCCTTGACGCTGAGGGATGTGCCTCTTCCGTTGATGCGCATGCCGTATTCTTGTTCTTATAAATCAACGTCCATTGACGTTTGGCAAGCAAATCGATTTCTCCCCGGGCGTCAATAGGAGGATGCGATAGGGCGACGAAACCCTCTACGGTGCGTACCATTGTTAACTGTTGGTTTTAGATTAACCGCAGGATAACAGCGCCGTGTCTGGAAACTGGAACCTCTGGTATCGGGGCCGGCGCGGGAAGCGCAGCCGCGTCATGCGGGCTCGCGCGAGCCACCCCACAACTGGAGGAGACATGTCCCAAGAGGCAATAGCCGAAGCGCTGGCCAATGAGCCGTCGCGCGCCAAATCGCGAATCGAATCACGCTCGATCGACTACGTGCCGCTCGCCGAACGCAAGGGCCGGGCGTGGCACCTGTGGCCCGTATGGTTCACGGGCGATGCCAACCTCGCGACCATCGCGGCCGGTGCGATCGGCATCAGCATGGGCGGCAACCTGCTGTGGAGCGCGATCGCCATCGTGCTCGGCAACGTGCTCGGCACCTTCTTCATGGCGTTCCATTCGAGCCAGGGGCCGCAGCTCGGGCTGCCCCAGATGATCCAGTCGCGCCCGCAGTTCGGCTATATGGGCGCGTTGCTCGTGTGGGTGGTCGCGCTCGTCACCTATATCGGCTACAACTCGTTCAACCAGCTGATGGCGGGGCAGACCGCGCATCATCTGCTCGGTACCGAACCGCATCTGAGCTACATCGTCTTCACCGTGATTGCGGTCGCGCTCGCGGTATTCGGCTATGACCTGATCCACAAGGCGCAGCGCTGGCTCGCGTTCGCGCTGCTCGCGGCGCTCACGATCTTCAGTATCGGCATGTGCGTGAAGGTGCCGTTCCCCGCTGGCCAGTTGAGCCTCGCCGGCTTCAAGACCACACCGTTCCTCGTGCAGCTCTTCTCGGCGGCGGCGTATCAGCTCTCGTGGTCGATCTACGTTTCGGACTACTCGCGATACCTGCCGCCCACTACCGGCGTGCGTGCCACCTTCTGGTGGACCTTCCTTGGCGCGTTCATCGGCGGCGTCTGGATGATGCTGGTGGGCACCGCCGCGGCGGCGCTCAACGCGCAGATCGAGATTTCCGATGCGGTCCAGCGCGCGGGCGACATGATCTTTCCGGGCTTCGGCACGGTCACGCTGCTGCTTTCGCTGCTGGGGCTGCTCGCCATTACCGGCCTGAACTTCTACGGCGCGTCGCTCACGTTGCTCAGCATCACCGACTCGTTCAAGCCGCTCAAGTCGAACGCGACCAAGCGCGTGGTGAGCCTCATCGTGGTAGCCCTCACGGCGACGTCGCTCGCGTTCGCGGCGTCGGACAACTTCATGGGCAAGTTCGGCGATTTCCTCGGCATTCTCGGCTACCTGTTCACGCCGTGGACCGCGATCAACCTGGTCGACTTCTTCATCGTGCGTCACTCGCATTACTCGGTGCGCGAGATCTTCAACCCGCGCGGCATCTACGGCCGCTGGAACTGGCGCGGCCTGACCGCCTACGCGGTGGGCTTCGTCGCGATGATCCCGTTCTTCAAGACGGAGCTTTACACCGGCCCGGTCGCCAATGCGCTTGGCGGCACCGACATCGCGATGCTCGTGGGCCTGCCTGTTGCCGCGCTGGTCTATCTGTGGACCTGCCGCTCGCTCGACATTGAAAAAGAACGCCAACTCGTGCGCGAAGCCGACCGCGGCCTGAACTGATTGCGCCACCACAGCGACTACAACATGAAATCGATGAACACAATGCGGCTTGCCGCACTGCACGCGGCTGCGCTCGCGCTCGCCGCGCTTCCGGTGGCAGCCCGTGCACAAAGCAGCGTCACGCTCTACGGCGTGCTCGACGCGGGCGTCACTTACGTGAGCAACGCCGGCGGTTCGTATCAGGTGAAGTTCGACGACGGTGTTTCGTACGGAAACCGCTGGGGCCTGCGCGGAACCGAGGATCTGGGCGGCGGCCTGAAGGCCGTCTTCAAGCTGGAGAGCGGCTTTCACATTGGCAACGGCAAGCTCACGAACGGCGGATCGCTTTTTGGCCGCCAGGCTTATGTAGGTCTGCAAAACGACTGGGGCACGCTCACATTCGGCAACCAGATCGACATGACGCAGGAGTTCGTCTACCTGTACAACGCCTCGTCATGGGCGAGCGGCTACGCGATCAACCAGGGCGACTTCGACCGCATGAACGGCGACCATCTGCCGAACGCCGTGAAGTTCATGTCGAGTACGTTCGGCGGCTTCCAGTTCGGCGGCATGTACTCGTTCAGCAATACGCCGGGGGACTTCCACACGGGCAGCGCGTGGAGCGTGGGCGCGCAGTATCAACACGGCGCGTTCTCGATGGGTACGGCCTATACGCAGTTGAACAACCCGTCGGGCATCTACGCGTTCGATCCCTACAACATGATCGGCGTGCGCACGTTCTTCGGCAGGCCGACCGTGAGTGTCGATCCCGCCACGGGCACCGTCAGCTCGCTCTATGCCAGCACGCCGTTCCCCGTGGACAAGCAGGGGGCCTTCGGCGTAGGTGCGAGCTACGTAGTCGACAAGGTTACGCTGATGGGCGCGTTCACGTACACGCAGATCAAGGCGTTCGGCGAAAGCGAGCACATGCAGGTCGCCGAGGGCCGGGCGAACTGGCAGATTACGCCCGCAGCGAGTCTCGTAGGCGGCTACCAGTACACGCACTTCGACGGCCACCACTGGAACCAGCTCTCGGCGGCGATGCATTACCTGCTGTCGAAGAGTACGGACGTCTATATCTCGGGCGACTGGCTGAAGGCGTCGGAAGGCGTGGATGCGGTGATCGGCTATAGCTTCACGCCGTCTTCCACGACCACGCAGGCCGATGTGCGCATCGGCATGCGCCACACGTTCTGATGAAAACGGCTACCACCCCGGAGCTGGACGACCTGCGGGTCTTCTGCACGGTCGCCCGCAAGTCGAGCTTCAGTGCGGCCGCCGACGCGCTCTCCGCCTCGGCGGCATATGTGAGCAAGCGCGTCGGGATACTCGAAGCAAGGCTCGGCACGCGTCTGCTGCATCGCTCCACGCGCCGCGTGGCGATGACAGCGGCGGGCGAGCGCGTTTTTTCCTGGGCCGAGAAGATCCTCGACGACGTGGACCAGCTCGTCGAGGACGTCTCCAGCACGCGGCGCATTCCGCGCGGCACGTTGCGCGTGTCGAGCAGCTTCGGCTTCGGGCGCAAGTTCGTCGCGCCGGCGCTGGCGGCGTTGTCGGACCGGTATCAGCAACTGAACGTGCAGCTCGACTTGTTCGACCGCGTGATCGATGTGGTGGGCGAGGGCTTCGATCTCGATGTGCGCATCGGCGACGACATCGCGGGCCATCTGATCACGAAGCGGCTCGCGACGAACTACCGGGTGCTTTGCGCCGCGCCTTCGTACCTCGCGCAACATGGCACGCCGCAGACCATCGCGGAGCTGGAGTCGCACGCGTGCCTCGCGATCAAGGAGCGCGATCATCCGTTCGGCGTCTGGCGGCTCGATGCAGAAGGCAAGACGACTGCCGTGAAGGTGACGGGCCCGCTTTCGACGAATCATGGCGAAGCCGCGGTGCAATGGGCGCTGGCCGGGCGCGGCGTCGTGTTGCGCTCGATCTGGGACGTGGGGCCGCTACTGGCCGAAGGCCGGCTGCAGCGCGTATTGCCCGAGGTCACGCAGCCCGCCAACGTCTGGGCGGTGTTTCCGGAGCGGCTCGCGCAGTCGGCGAAAGTGAAAGTGTGCGTGGACTTTCTGGTCGAGACGTTCGCGCAGGCCGGGTTCGGCGGCGCAGCGCGGCCGGTGCCGGAGATCGCCGATAACGCCTGGTGCGATGTGGGTGCAGGCGAACGTCTCGTGGAATCCGACTGAAAAGGAGTATTTGGCGTGATCGATTTTGCCCATGTTCGTTCGTTGCTCGAGGCGCGGCGCGAAGGCTACAGCCTCGCAGGAGACTTCTATACGGACCCTGCCATGCACGAACTCGACGTCGAGGCGGTCTTCTCGAACGAATGGCTGTTCGCGTGCAACGTGGCCGAAATTCCGCGCGAAGGCGACTACGTCACGCTGGATATCGGCAAGACTTCGGTGGTCGTGCTGCGCGGGAAGGGCGGGGACGTGGGCGCGTTCTTCAATACCTGCCGCCATCGCGGATCGCTGCTCTGCACCAGGGCGGCGGGGCATGCGAAGCGGCTAGTCTGTCCGTACCATCAGTGGGTCTATGAACTCGACGGCAGCTTGCTGAGCGCGCGTCAGATGCCCGCCGGTTTCGATCGCGAGGCGCATGGCCTGCGTCCCGTTCATGTCGAGGTCATCTGCGGGATGGTGTATGTCTGCATCGCCGACACGCCGCCCGACATCTCACGCTTCAAGGCGGCGGTCACGCCGTATATCGCGCCGCACCAGCCAGATCGTACCAAGGTCGCTTTTTCCATGACGATCGTGGAAGAGGCAAACTGGAAACTCGTCATCGAGAACAATCGCGAGTGTTATCACTGCGTGGGAAGCCATCCGGAACTGCTCGCCACGCTGATTGAATTCGCGCTGCCGGACGACCCGCGCGCGAACCGCGATTTCCAGCTCCTGATGCAGGAAAAGACGGCACTCTGGGACCGTTTCGGGTTACCGCATCTGCCCGCGGACGGCGGCACGGAATTCCGCTGCATCCGCTTGCCGTTCCATCGCGGCGCGGTCTCGTTCACCGCCGATGGGCGCCCTGCGTGCAAGAAGCTGCTGGGCGGCCTGACCGAGCCCGATCTCGGTTCGGTACGGATGTTCAGGGTTCCGAACAACTGGAACCACTTCCTCTCGGACCATATCATCCATTTTCGCGTGCTACCCCTGTCGGCCACGCAGACGGCGCTCAAGACGACGTGGCTCGTGCACGAGGATGCCGTAGAAGGCGTGGACTACGACGTAGAGACGCTCACAGCGGTATGGCGCGCGACGAACGAGCAGGACGCCACGCTGGTGATGCACAATCAGCGCGGCGTGAATTCGAAAGCGTATACGCCGGGGCCTTATGCGCCTTCGGAGTTCATGCTGACCAACTTCACCAACTGGTACGCGCGGAAGGTGGCGGAGTACGTAAAAGGAGCGCGGTGGGCGATTTCGCAGGCTTGATGAAAAAAGTGCATCAATTAGTTCTTAAATATCGTTTGTCGCCTGCGTTTCCCCATCCCTATACTCGGTCCGGCGTCGCGTGTGTGCTGCACACCGCAGGCGCATTCCCGGCCGCTTCGTTTCAGGCGTGCGGCCACCCCAAAAAAATGAAGACGGCACGTACGTCGGTCGGTCCCGTGCGTGAACCCCGCAAGAGGGCAGCGGAAAGGCCAGACGTGCTTCGCCTCTGAAAGTCGACATGGAGACAGCGCACGTCATGCGTTCACAATCCGGCAAGAATACTGAGAATCCATCCAGCTCGAGACCCCGGAAGCCCAAACTCCATCGCAGCCTGCAAGCGCGCCACCTGCGCATGATCGCCATTGGCGGCTCCATTGGCACGGGCCTGTTCGTGGCCACGGGCGCATCGATTTCGCAGGCGGGACCCGGAGGCGCGATCCTTTCGTACATGGTGATCGGCCTGATGGTCTATTTTCTGATGACGAGCCTCGGCGAGATGGCGGCGTTCATGCCGGTTTCGGGCTCGTTCGCCGCGTACGGTGCGAAGTTCGTCGATGAGGGCTTCGGTTCCGCCATTGGCTGGAACTACTGGTATAGCTGGGCCGTGACGATCGCAGTCGAACTGGTCGCGGCGCAACTCGTGATGGGCTACTGGTTTCCGCACGTGCCCGGCATCTGGTGGAGCGCGCTCTTTCTGGCCGTGGTTTTCTCGTTCAACGCGTTGTCGGTTCGCGGCTTCGGCGAGGCCGAGTACTGGTTCGCGTTGATCAAGGTGCTGACCGTGCTTGCATTTATCGCCATCGGCCTCCTGATGATTTTCGGCATCCTGCATGGCGGCCCCAGCAATGGTTGGGAAAACTTCACGATCAAGGACGCGCCGTTTGCCGGCGGCTGGAGCGCGATGCTCGGAGTTGCCATGATCGCGGGCTTTTCGTTCCAGGGCACGGAGATGATCGGCGTTGCGGCGGGCGAAGCAGAAAATCCGGGCTCGACGATCCCGCGCGCCGTCAAGCAGATCTTCTGGCGCATCCTGCTTTTCTACGTGCTCGCGATTTTCGTCATTGGCGTGCTCGTTCCCTACACGGATCCGAACCTGCTGAAGAGCGACGTGACCGATATCGGCGTGAGTCCGTTTACGCTCGTATTCCGGCGTGCCGGTCTTGCCTTCGCGGCCGGCGTGATGAATGCGGTCATCCTCTCGGCCGTGCTGTCCGCCGGCAATTCCGGCATGTATGCGTCGACCCGCATGCTGTACAACCTCGCCATGGAAGGCCGCGCGCCGCGGCTGTTTGCGAAGCTCTCGCCGGGCGGCGTGCCGCGCAACGCACTATACGCGACGACCGCGGTCGGGGCACTGTGCTTTCTCTCGTCGCTCTATGGCGACAAGACGATGTACCTTTGGTTGCTGAATCTGTCGGGAATGGCGGGCTTCATCACGTGGCTCGGCATTGCGGTCAGCCATTATCGATTCCGCAAGGGATTCCTGAAGCAGGGCTATCGCCTCGAGCAATTGCCGTATCGCGCGAAATGGTTCCCGTTCGGCCCGATTCTCGCCGCCGTGCTGTGTACCCTCGTCACGCTCGGCCAGAACTATCAGGCTTTCCTTGCCAATAAGATAGACTGGGTAGACGTGGCTGCGACCTATATCGGCCTGCCGCTCTTTCTCGTGGTCTGGTTGGGCTATTCGATCGTGCGCAAATGTCGGCGGGTTCGCTACGAAGACATGGAGATCGCGCCGTGGATCGAACGCCAGATGGCGGCTTCGACCGAGACTTCGTCGAGCGCCGGCTATCCCGCGAGCATTGCCAGCCAGGTGAGTCAGGTGAAGGCGGCTTCGGACGTGTGATCCCGCGCTGCTGGCGTCGACCTTCTCCTGTTTTCCTTTCGCACATCGAAATTCTGCAATCGCATGAATAACTACTACGAATCCACCGTCTCTCGCCCGTCCTACCCGCAACTGACCGGCAAGACGGATACGCAAATCTGCATTGTCGGCGGCGGCCTCGCCGGCCTGAATACCGCGCTCGGGCTAGTCGAGCGCGGCGTGCGCGACGTCGTCGTGCTCGATGCCGAGCGCGTGGGCTTTGGCGCATCGGGACGTAACGGCGGCTTCGTGTTCGGCGGTTACAGCCTCGATAATGCCGAACTGCTGCGCACGCTCGGGCACAGCCAGGCGCGCGCCCTGTACCGGCTAACGGTCGACGCCGTGGACCTGATCCGCACGCGCATCGCGCGCTACGGCATCGATTGCGAGATCGTTGATCGTGGCGTCATGCTTGCGAACTGGTTCGATGATCCGTCGCGGCTCGACGCCACGCGCACGCTGATGAAGCGCGATTTTGGCGTCGACTGGGAGCCGGTAACCAAGGACGCGTTGCGCGCGCAGTTGAAGACCACGCGTTATCACGGCGGCCTGTTCGAGCCCAACGCTTTTCATTTCCATCCACTGAAGTATGTGCTCGGCGTTGCGAACGCCGCGGCGCAGGGCGGCGCCCGAATCTACGACCAGTCGCCGGTGCGCGCGATCGAGCGGAACGGCGCGGGCTTCGTCGTGCGTACGCCGCACGGCACCGTCACCGCGAAGGATGTCGTGTTCGCCGGTGGCGGCTATGCGCGCGGCGTCGCACCGCGTATCGAGCGCGCGGTATTGCCGATCGCGACCTATGTGATCGCCACCGAGCCGCTTGGTGTGCGCCTCGCCGATGCGATCGACGCGCCCTATGCGGTCTACGACACGCGCTTCGCGTTCGACTATTACCGGCCGCTGAAGGACACGCGCATTCTTTGGGGTGGCCGGATCTCGGTGCTCGACCGCGGTCCGGACGCCATCGCGCGGCTGCTCAAGCGCGACCTCGCACGCGTGTATCCGCAACTGGCGGATGTGAAGATCGAGCACGCCTGGGGGGGCTTGATGAGCTACGCGCGGCACAAGATGCCGCAAATCGGTCGAGACGCCGACGGCGTCTGGCATGCCATCGCGTTCGGCGGCCACGGCATGGCGCCCACCACGGTCGCGGGCGAGACGCTCGCCGACGCCTTGGCGCTGGGAGTGCCGGTGCCCGAAGGCTTTTCCGCATTCAGCCTGACGCGCACCTTCGGCCTCGCGGGCCTCGCAGCCGCACAACTCACATACAGTGCCTTCCAGGCGCGCGATGCGCTCGCCGCCTACCGCCACTAAACCCCGCACTCTCTCCGCCCAACCCGATGCCTGCTTCGAGGCACGGGTTGCGCGCGCGTGCCGCGTATTCGGCGGCGTCAGCGCTTGCGATCGACCCGGCGTGCGAAATATTCGCCGACCAGCTGAATCACCGATACGAGCGCGACCAGTATGAAGATCACGACGATCATCACCTGGGTTTCGTAGCGTTCGTAGCCGTAGCGAATCGCCATGTCGCCAAGGCCTCCGCCCCCGACGGCGCCAGCCATCGCCGACATGTCGATCATCGCGATTGCGGTTACCGTGACGCCGCCGAGAATGCCGGGCAGCGCTTCGGGCAACAGCACGTGGTGGACGATCTGGGAGCGTTTGCAGCCCATCGCGCGCGCGGCTTCGATGAGCCCTGGCTCCACACCCCCGAGATTGACCTGGACGATGCGCGCAAAGAACGGAATCAGGTTCGCGCTCAACGGCACGACGGCGGCCCACGCGCCCAGCGTCGTACCGACGATGAAGCGCGTGACGGGCAGCAGCGCGACCAGCAGGATGATGAAGGGGATCGCGCGGAACATGTTGATGGCGGTCGAGAGCGCCTTGTGCAGTAACGGTCGCGGATAAAGTCCGCCTGGTGCGCTCACCGTGAGCACGATCGCGAGCAGCATGCCAGCGACGATCGCGATCAGCATGGAGGCACCCACCATGAGCAGGGTCTGCAGCAGGGCCTGCACGTAGCGGTCAGCCAGGGTTGGCGACATAACGTTTCACCTCGATGGAAGCATGCGCAGGCATGCGCAATATCAGAATGCGGGAATCACCGACCCATTGAAGTGTGTCTGGATAAAGTGTCTGACTTCCTCTGACTGATACGCCTTGACGAGCTTCGGCACCCACGGTGCGTTGCGGTCCTGCTCGCGCACCGCGATGATGTTCACGTAGGGGTTGTGTTCCTTGTGCTCGACCGCGATGCCGTCGCGCGTAGCATAAAGTCCCGCCTCGGACGCCACGTTATTGACGATGGCCGCGGCATCGACGTCGGGCAGCGAGCGCGCCTGGACCAGCGGGTCGGCCTCGACGAAATTCAGCTTGCGTGGGTTGGCGCGCACGTCCTGTAGCGAAGCGGTGCCGGTGTAGGGATCGAAGCCATCGCGCAACGTGATGAGCTTGTGATCGCGCAGGATCACGAGGGCCCGGGTCTGGTTGCTCGGGTCGGCAGGAATGCTGACCGTTGCGCCAACAGGAAGCGCCTCGAGCGACTTGTACTTCTTCGAATAAAAGCCGATGGGCGAAATATACGTGTCGCCAGCCGCCACGATCTTGTAGCCGCGCGACTTGACCTGATCGCGCAGATACGGAATGTGCTGGAAGGAATTGGCGTTCAGATCGCCGTTGTTCAGCGCCTCATTCGGGCTCGCGGTGCCGCTGATGACGATGGCCTCCACGTCCAGCCCGTCCTTCTTCGCAACCTGCGTGACGACTTCCCAGATCTGCTCGTCTACGCCGCCCGCCACGCCCACCTTGAGCGGCGTCGGCGCGCCGGCGGAGAAGGCGGGGCCGCTGGCCAACGGCAGCACGAGCGCGAGCGCGGCGAGAATGGGCAGGGTGCGTCGAATCATGAATGGCTCCGGGGTGTAAGGATGAGTTGGTACGCCGGGCCATTATAGGAACGCAGATCTGCGTGGCACTACGAATGGATTGTCGAATGCTAATGACGCGCGGTGGTTCATCTATGTCCACCAGGCCAGCGTAGTGCGACGCCTTTTGGTTGCAATGCGCTCGTTTTTGTGGATTGCTACGAGGCGAGCGACCCGACTCACGCGCGACGCTTCACACCCGGCAGTACGCACAGCGCTTCATAAGCGAGATTGGCGGCAAGCAGGGCGGTGGTGCCGAACGGATCGTACGGCGGCGCGACTTCGACCACATCGGCGCCCACCAGGTCAAGCCCCCACGCGCCACGAATGATTTCGAGGGCTTGCGGGACCGTCAGCCCTGCGATCTCCGGCGTGCCGGTACCGGGCGCGTACGCCGGGTCGATGCCGTCGATATCGAAACTCAGATACACCGGCCCTCCGCCAACGCGCTCGCGCACCTCTGCCATCAGCGGTTCGAGCGAGCGGTTCCAGCACTCCTCGGCCTGCACCACGCGAAAACCCTGTTCGCGGCACCAGTCGAAGTCTTCGGCGGCGTAGCCGGTGCCGCGCAAACCGATCTGGACCACACGCCGGCAGTCGAGCAGACCTTCCTCGACCGCGCGGCGAAACGGCGTGCCGTGCGCAATCTTCTCCCCCATCATCGTGTCGTTGACATCCGCGTGCGCGTCGACGTGGATCAGGCCGACCTTGCCGTGCCTGCGATGAATGGCACGCAGGATCGGCAGCGTGATCGTATGGTCGCCGCCTAGCGTGACCGGCGTAGCGCCGTGGCTCAGGATGGCGTCGTAGGCCGTCTCGATCCGGGCGATCGAATCGGGGAGGTTGTACGGATTGATCGCGACATCGCCGATATCCGCGACGCGCAGCGAATCGAACGGCGCGGCGCGTGTCGCCATGTTGTACGGGCGCAGCAACACCGATTCGGTGCGAATCTGGCGCGGCCCGTAGCGCGCGCCGGTGCGATTCGATGTGCCCAGATCGAACGGCACGCCGACGAAGCAGGCATCGAGCCCTTCGGCATTCTCCACGTTGGGCAGTCGCATCATCGTCGCGATCCCGCCGCAGCGCGGCATCGCGTTGCCGCCCAGGGGCTGGAAATATTCCGTGTTCATGATTCGCTCCAGTTGTATTCAGTCAGTTGCTTAAAAGCATTCGATGAATGCATTTTCCGCGCGACGGCGGGACACGAACAACCGAAATAATTTCATGGGACGCATGCCCTCCCGTCATGGATCGGCGTAAACCCTCGCACCTCGCCGTGCATAGGCGGGTTTTCCTCAGGTCATGCAAGAAGCTCATGCACCTCATGAAAACATATCGATTGTCCGCGCCGCGCGGCGCCGCCGAGAATGGTTTGGACAACGACGCAGATGCGTGTGCATAGGCCAGCCGGGCCGGCATCGGCATCGGGCGGTACCAACCAGGAACGCGACCATCCATGAACTATCCGGAATTCACCGCCAGCTTCGAGGAAGCCGGCGCGCGGCCAATTCAGTGGCCCCATACAACGGGCCAAACCTGCGGCGAGGCACTCGTCACCCTGCTCGAAGGATACGGCGTCCAGTACGTGTTCGGCATTCCGGGCGTGCATACGGTCGAGCTTTATCGGGGTCTCGCGGCTTCGTCCATTCGCCACGTCACGCCGCGCCATGAGCAGGGTGCGGGCTTCATGGCGGACGGCTACGCACGCGTGACCGGAAAACCTGGCGTGTGCTTCATCATCACGGGGCCGGGCATGACGAACATCGCGACCGCGATGGCGCAGGCGTATGCCGACTCCATTCCGATGCTGGTGATATCGAGTGTAAATGCACGCCGCGAACTCGGTAACGGAGACGGACGCCTGCACGAACTGCCGTCGCAGCGCGACGTGTTCGCCGGGCTCACCGCGTTTTCGCACACACTGCTCGATGCTGCGGAGCTGCCCCAGGTGCTGGCCCGGGCATTTGCCGTTTTCGGCGGCGCGCGGCCGCGGCCCGTGCACATCGAGATTCCGCTGGATGTGATCGTCGCGCCCGCTCGCGGCATGAACCTGCTGCCAGCCGCGCTGCCGGCGAGGCCGGCGAGGCCGGCGGGATGCCCGGCGGCCCTCGCTGCGGCCGCAGACCTGCTCGCCACGGCGCGACGTCCGCTGATTCTCGCAGGCGGAGGCGCGCTGCACGCCGCGGCCGAACTGCAGGAACTCGCTGAACGCCTGCAGGCGCCGGTTGCGCTGACGATCAACGCCAAGGGCCTGCTGCCGCCAGAGCATCCGCTGCTGCTTGGCTCGACGCAATCGCTGCCGCCCACGCGGGCGCTGGTCCGCGAAGCGGACGTCGTGCTCGCGGTCGGCACCGAGTTGGGCGAAACCGACTACGACGTGGTGTTCGACGGCGGCTTTTCGATCGAGGGCCGGCTGATCCGCATCGACATCGACGCGCAGCAACTGATGCGCAACTTCAGTCCCGACGTGGCCATCGCCGCCGACTCGCAGCAAGCGCTTGGCAGCCTGTCGACGCGGCTGCATGAAGGCATCATGTCGGCGCGTCAGCGCGACTGGGGCGCGCAGCGGGTCGCGCTCGCGCGGCAGGCCGTGGAGGCCGGCTACGACGCGCCAACGCGCTCGCAGAAGCGCCTTGTCGATACGATCACTGCCACGTTGCCGAATGTCATCATCGCTGGCGACTCGACCAGCCCCGTGTATGCGGGCAACTTCGTGCACGACGCACCGCAGCCGCGTTCATGGTTCAACTCGTCGACTGGCTACGGCACGCTGGGCTATGGGCTTCCCGCTGCGATTGGCGCGAAGCTCGCCGCGCCCGATCGTCCCGTGGTTTGCCTGATCGGCGACGGCGGGCTGCAGTTCACGCTGCCGGAACTCGCCAGCGCTGTGGAAGCCAGGGTGCCTGTCGTGGTGCTCTTGTGGAACAACTATGGCTACGGCGAGATACGCCGCTACATGACGGCGCGCGACATCGTGCCGGTCGGCGTCGATATCCACACGCCGGATTTCCTCGCGCTGGCGCGTGGCTTCGGCTGCGTGGCTGCTCGCGTGGATACGCCCGATGCGCTTGCCGCCGAGCTGCGGCAGGCCGTGTCGCGCGACATCCCGACTGTGATCGAAGTGAACGAAGCCGACTGGTTTGCGCGGGTGCCGGCATGAAACAGCATGAAGGGTTCGAGCTGCGTACGCAGCTCTACATCGACGGCTTCTGGTGCGCGGGCGAGGGCGGGCAGCGTCTGCCGGTCGTCAACCCATCGACCGAGGAAACGATTGCCCAGGTCGAGGCCGGCAACGCCGCCGATGTCGATTGCGCGGTGCGTGCCGCCGCACGGGCCTTCCGCACCTGGAAGAAGACAACCGGCGCGCAGCGTGCAACCTTGCTTCGTGCGATCGCGAGCGGCGTGAGCGACCGGCGCGAGCATCTGGCGGCGCTGCAGTCGCTCAACAACGGCAAACCGCTGGAGGAAGCGCGAATCGACGTGAGCGACGTGATCGCCACCTTCGAGTACTACGCGGGGCTCGCCGAACAACTCGACGCAATCGGCGAGTCCGGGGTCGCAATTCCCAGCGACGACTATCAGGCGAGCGTCCGGCGCGAGCCGGCAGGCGTGGTCGCGCTGATCGTGCCGTGGAATTTCCCGATGGTCACCACGGCATGGAAGCTCGCGCCCGCGCTTGCGGCCGGCTGCACGGTCGTTCTCAAGCCCTCCGAAATCACGCCGCTGCCCGAGCTGGCGCTCGCTGCGATCATTGCGGACGCCGGTGTGCCGGGGGGCGTGGTCAACGTCGTGACGGGCACGGGCACCGAAGTCGGGGCGCCGTTGGCGGCACACCCGCTCGTCGCGAAGGTTTCCTTTACCGGCAGCACCGCCGTTGGCGCGCAGGTCATGAAGACCGCTGCGGACACCATCAAGGGCGTGAGTCTGGAACTGGGCGGAAAGTCTTCCATCATCGTGTTCGCCGATGCGGACCTCGATCTCGCCACCGACCTCGTGGCGGGCGGCGCGTTCTTCAATGGCGGCCAGATGTGCTCGGCCACGTCGCGCGTACTGGTCGAGCGACCGATAGCGGACGCGCTCGCCGCGCGTCTCGCCGACCGCGCAACGCGCACGGTCGTGGGCGATCCATTCCGGCCCGGCGTGCAGATGGGGCCACTCACCAACCGCGCGCAGTTCGAACGGGTGCAGCGCTACATCGCGCGCGGCAAGTCCGACGGCGCGCGTCTCGTGATCGAAGGCGAGGCGCCGGCAGGTCCCGGCTACTTCGTGAAACCGACCCTGTTCGTCGATATCCCGGCCGAAAGCCCGCTGTGGCGCGAGGAGATCTTCGGCCCCGTGCTGTGCCTGCGCAGCTTCGATAGCGAGGACGAGGCGATCGGCGCGGCCAACGACACCGAGTTCGGCCTGGTCGCCACGGTCGTCACGCGCGACGCAGGGCGGAGCAGGCGAGTGGCGGCCGAACTGGAAGCGGGCGTTGTGTGGATCAACGCGCCGCAGGTCATCTTTCCTCAGACCTCATGGGGCGGCTACAAGCGCAGCAGCATCGGGCGCGAGCTGGGTCCGTTCGGGCTCGCCGCCTTCCAGGAAATCAAGCAGGTGCTCATGCCTGCCGGGGCCGCCGGCGCTGTGGAATGCGTTCGCGGCGCATGAGCTTTTGTCATGGCCCGCATGCAGAGATTTCGTTTGTTGCGGGTTTTTGACGCACGTAGAGTCCATTCACGTAGCACGTTCGCGTGATTTTTGGTAATGGCAGCGCGCATTGGGCAGCGCCCATACGGTTCAATCAGGAGATGACCATGCAGGGGATCAAGCTGGGGAGAAGGCAGGCCATTAAGGCGATCGGCACGGCTCTGGCGGCATCGACGCTGCCCATTCCATTCATCAGTACTGCCAGGGCACAGGAAAAGAGCTATGCGGGCAAGACCCTGCGGCTGCTCACCTGGTCCGACGACACCGGCGCAGCGGCTTTGCGCAACATCGCCGCCACGTTCAGCCAGAAGACCGGCGCGCAGGTCATCGCCGACCGCGCCGATGGCACCTCCGGCATGGTCGCGAAACTCAAGGCGGCCGGCGACCGGCCCACCTACGACGTGATCACGCTTGCCGGGGTCGGCGCCTCCGGTCTCGCCGATGCGGGCCTGCTGATGAAGCCGGACCTGAACAAGCTGCCGAACCTGAAAGACGTCGCACCGCAATACCGCACGGGCGCCAACGGATTCGGCGTCGGCTACCTGCTGTGGTCGGACGGTCTCATCTACAACACGTCCACCGTGAAGGCCGCGCCCTCGACGTACGAAGCCCTTTGGGATCCGAAGTATGCGGGACGCCTGTTCCTGCCGCCGCCCGAATGGGCGGAAGCGGTCGATCTCGCGATCATCGCCGCGAAGATGGCGGGCGGTTCGCAGCAGAATATCGATCCGGGGTTCAAGAAGCTCGCGCAGTTGAAGGACCACGTGCTGACGCTCGGCGAAAACCCGAACCAGGTCGCCGACCTGTTCCGCACCGGCTCGCTCGACATCGGCGGCATCTATGCACCGGCATTCTTCCCGGAGCAGATCCGCAAGCCCGAGTACAAGATGGCCGTGACTTACGGCATGAAAGAGGGCTTCGCGACCCAGCTGATGTTTACGGTGATTCCGAAGTCGCATCCCGGCGATATCGATCTCATCCACGCGTTCATCAATCATTCGCTCGATGCCGGCGTGCAGGGCCGCATGGCCGCCGACGTGCTCAACGGTCCGGTGAACTCGCGCGCGATCATTCCCGCCGAAAGCCGCGCCTTCGTGCCGTCGCCGCAGCAGATCGCCGAGAAGGCCGTGCTTCACGACGACAAGGCGCTCGCCGCGTTGCAGCCTGCGTGGATCAAGCGCTTCACCGAGATCTTTTCCGCGTGAGCGCCATGTCAGCCCTCCCTTCACATCGCGCGGGCACGCCGGCGCAGGCCGGCGAGTCGACGGCCCAGCCCGCCACCGCAACGGCGCTGCCGCGCGTGCCGCCGTTGCTGCTGCTCGCACCGATCCTCGCGTTTCTCGCTGTGCTGATCGCGGCGGCGCTCACCGTGCTGCGCATGAGCTTCGGCGTTCCGGGCAACGAGTGGCATGCCTTCACGCTGCAGAATTACGTCGACCTCGGGGACACCTGCTTCCTGCGCTCGCTCTGGCTGACCTTGCGCCTGGCCTTCCAGAGCATGATCGTTGCGGTCGTGCTGGCGATTCCGGTGGCACTCGCGATGGCACGTACGCAATCGCGCACCGCGCGGCGCCTCCTGCTGGCCGGCGTGCTGCTGCCGCTGCTGGTCAACCTGCTGCTGCAGGGCTACGGATGGCTCGTGATGCTGGGGCCGGCGGGCCTCGTCAATCACGTGCTCATGGGTACCGGCCTGATCGGGCGTCCCGTGATGTGGCTGTATCGCGAGAACGGCGTGCTGCTCGGACTGATTCAAACGGCTTTTCCGCTCGCGGTGCTGCCCATCTCGAGCGCGATGCGTGCGGTGTCGCGCTCGTACGAAGAGGCGGCGGCTACCCTCGGCGCAAGCCGCTGGCAGACGCTGCGCCACGTGATGCTGCCGCTTGCGATGCCCGGCATCGTCTCGGGCGCGTTGCTCGTGTTCGCCTATAACGCGAGCGCGTTCGCGGTGCCATTGCTGCTGGGCGGACGCCGCGTGCCGATGCTCGCCGTACTCGTGCACGATCAGGTCGCGCCGTTGCTGAACTGGCCGGCCGCGTCTGCCTCGGGTGTCGTTCTGATGGCCGCGACGCTTGCGGTGATGGCCATCTCGCAACGGCTGGTGCGCAACCTGCAACGCCACGCGGAGTCCCGCTCATGAATGCCTTGCGTATTCCCCTGACGATGCCCGGCCGCCTCAGCCGTGTGACGGGATGGTTCGCGACGATCGTGCTCTTTCTCGCCGCGCTGCCCATTTTGACGATGATCACGATGTCGTTCGGCAATTCGGACACGCTCGAGTTTCCGCCGCAGAGCTTCGGCTTGCACTGGTATCGGGCCGCCTGGCACACCTTCGTGTCGCCCGACGCGAGCGACGTGCTGTCCATGGGCACCGCGCTCACGACGAGCCTCATCGTCGCGGTCTCGACGATGTTCATCGCCACCGCCGTTTCCGTGCCCGCTGCCTACGCGCTCTCGCGCTACCGCTTTCGCGGCAAGGCCGTGATCGAGCAACTGGTCGCGCTGCCGCTCGTCTATCCGCTCGTGATGCTGGGGCTTTCGCTGCTGCTCGTCTTCAATGTCCTACCGGTGGAACTGGGCATGGGGCGGCTCGTCATTGCGCACGTCATCCTGGCGCTGCCGTTCACGGTGAAGAACTGCGCGGCATCGGTTGCGTCGATCGGACCGGAGTTCGAGGAAGCCGCCTGCGTGATGGGTGCGAGCCCGCGGCGTGCGCTCGTCGACGTCGTACTGCCGCTCATGCGTCCCGGCATTCTCGCCGGCATGCTGTTCGCGTTCATCATTTCGTTTAACGAATTCACGGTGACGTTCTTCCTCTACGGCATCAACACGATGACGCTGCCTGTCTGGCTCTACAGCCGCACCGTGTCGTCGCTCGACCCAACCGTGTTTTCGTTCGCGGTCTTCATCGTGCTGATCGACTTCGCCTTGATCTGGCTGCTCGAAAAGCTCGTCGGCGACGCAGGCGTGGCGCTCTGATCGCCGCCTCTCACGCGGTCCCCGGGCACAAAGGAACTCTCATGACTCATCTGTCTTTGCAGGCCATCACCAAGCGCTTTCACAACGCGTTCGCGGTCGACCACGTCGATCTCAACGTTCCGGACGGCAAGCTGGTGTGTTTTCTCGGGCCGTCCGGCTGCGGCAAGACAACCCTGCTGCGTATCATCGCGGGCCTGGAGACGCCGACTTCCGGATCGGTGCTGTTCGCGGGGCGCGACCTCACGCAGGTGCCGGCCAACCGGCGCGACTTCGGCATGGTGTTTCAGTCGCTTGCGCTGTTCCCGCATATGACCGTTGCCGCCAATGTCGCCTATCCGCTGCGTTTGCGCGGCGTCGACAAGCGCGCACAAGCGAAGCGCGTGGCCGAACTGCTCGAGCTGATCCAGCTTCCGCACATGGCGAACCGGCCCGTTACGCAGCTTTCCGGCGGGCAGCGCCAGCGCGTGGCGATTGCGCGGGCGATTGCCTCGTCGCCGAAACTGCTGCTGCTCGACGAACCGCTCTCGGCGCTCGACGCGAAGCTGCGTGAAGCGATGCAGGTCGAGATTCGGCTGCTGCAACAGCGGCTCGGCATCACGACGATCATGGTCACGCATGACCAGCGCGAAGCGATGACGATGGCCGACGAGATCGTGGTAATGCAGAAAGGGCGTATCGCCCAGGTCGGCAGGCCGCTCGACATTTACCGCGATCCCGTGAATGAATTCGTGGCGGACTTCATCGGCCTCGGCAACATCTTGCCCGTGACGCTCGAAGCCGATGCCGGCATCGCGCTGCCGGGCGGCCAGCGGATCGCCGTCAATGCCGCGATGCGCGCGCCGGAGCGCTCGGTCGACATCCGCCTGCTGATTCGCCCGGAAGACGTGTGTGTGCGGCCCATGACGGCGAATCCCGGCCCGAACGTCGTCGCCGGCAAGGTGACGTTTGTTCGCGACGTGGGCGCGCAGATCGAAGCGACGATCGATTGCGACGGCTTCACGCTCACCGCCGCCACCACACCCCGCGAGACGCCGGACCTCGAAGTGGGGCGCCCCGTGCTCGCCGAGCTGCCGGCCCACGCCTGCAGGCTGATTCCGGCGCATATCGCGCACTGAAATCTCGCGTCGAAATTTTTTACCCCCAAAGAAGCAGTTGGAAGGAGACATCCGTCATGAACACCACTCACGTCACCACGAACCGCGTGCAGCGCCTGGCGGCTCGCACCATCGCAGCCTTCGCGCTGGCCGGCATGGCTGGCCTCAGCGCGTTCGCACCGCTCGCGCACGCGGATGCCCTCGACACGATTGCGAAATCGGGTGTCGTGCGTGTCGGCGTTTTCGAGGACTATCCGCCGTTTGGATCGATCGGGCCCGACATGAAGCCGCAGGGCTACGACATCGACGTGGCCAATCTGATCGGCAAGGCCCTGAATGCAAAGGTCGAACTCGTGCAGGTGACGGGCGACAACCGCATGGCCTATCTGGCGGATCACAAGGCGGACATGCTGCTCTCGGTCGGCCAGACGCCCGAGCGCGCGAAGGTGATCGACTTTTCGCAGCCGTATGCGCCGTACTATCTCGCGGTATTCGGGCCGAAATCGCTGGCGGTGAAGAATGCGGGCGATCTGGCCGGCAAGACGGTCGCCGTTGCGCGCGGCACGCTCGAAGATCTGAGCGTGTCCAAGGTGGCGCCGCCCTCCGCGGTCATCAAGCGCTTTGACGACCCGAACGGCGCGATTTCCGCTTTCCTGTCCGGTCAGGCCCAACTGCTGGTGGTTGGCAACGATGTCGGCGCGACCATCATGGCCCGTCATCCCGCCAACGATCCGGAGCAGAAGTTCTCGTTGTTCAGCTCGCCCGATCACGTGGGGCTGAACAAGAACGAGCCGCGCCTGAAGCAGAAAGTCGACGATGCCATCGCCGCCGCAAAGAAGGACGGCTCGATGAACGCCATCTCGCTCAAGTGGCTGCGTGCTCCGCTGCCGGCCAGTCTTTGATGCGCTCCGGCTCCCGCTTACTTGACGACAGACGGCGCAGCGATGACTTACACATTCGACTTTAGTGACTTCGGTCTTTACGCGGGCATGCTCGCGCGCGGCGTGGAAGTGACGCTCGGCCTGACGGCGGTCTCGACCGTGCTGGGCGGCCTGCTCGGCATTGCCGGCGCGAGCCTTGCCGTCGCGGGCCCGAGGTGGGTGCGCGCGCTGGTGGCGTCCTATGTCGAGCTGATCCGCAATACGCCTTTTCTCGTGCAGCTCTTTTTCGTGTTTTTCGGGCTGCCGGGGCTGGGCGTGCAGATCAACGAGATGCAGGCGGCGGTATTGGCGATGACCGTCAATCTGGGGGCCTACGCGACCGAGATCGTGCGCGCCGGCATCGACTCAGTCCCTCGCGGCCAGCGCCAGGCGGCCATGGCGCTCGGCTTGCAGGGGCGGCAGGTTTTCCGCCACGTGGTGCTACCTCAGGCGCTCGCCAACGTCTTCCCGGCGCTGCTGGGCCAGGTGCTGATCGTGATGCTCGGCTCGGCCGTCGTTTCGCAGATTTCTGTGCCCGACCTGACCTACGCAGCCAACTTCATCCAGTCGCGCAACTTCCGCTCGTTCGAGAGCTACGTGATCGTCACGGTGATCTACCTGCTGCTGTCGATCGTGCTGCGGCTGCTCATCAACCGGCTCGGCAAGGGCCTCTTCGCCGGACGCACGGCGCGCGGCGCCGGCGCCTCGCGCACAACCCTGCGCGCGTGGTTTTCCGGTCGCGCCCGCATGGCGGCATCCGGCCTTTCGAAGGAGCGTTCGTAATGGTCGAGTTCACTCTCTGGGATATAGCGCGCAATCTGCTGCTGGCCGCGCGCTGGACCGTCCTGCTCTCGCTTTGCGCGTTCGTTGGAGGCGGCATTGCGGGCCTCGTGCTGCTGGCGATGCGCGTGTCGCCGTTGGCCTGGCTGCGTCGGATCGCCGTGCTGTACGTCGAGCCGTTTCAAGGCACGCCACTGCTGATGCAGCTCTTTCTCGCGTTCTTCGGGCTGCCGCTCGTGGGAATCGAAGTGTCGCCGTGGCTGGCCGCAACGGTGACGCTCACGCTCTACACGAGCGCCTACCTGGCCGACATCTGGCGCGGCTGCGTCGAAGCCGTGCCACGAGGGCAGTGGAGCGCGGCGGCCAGCCTCGGCATGACATGGCCTCAGCAGCTGCGTTACGTCGTCTGGCCGCAGGCATGGAAAATCGCCGTGCCGCCCACGGTCGGCTTTCTCGTGCAGGTGGTGAAGAGTACGGCGCTCACGTCGATCATCGGCCTGACCGAGCTGACCAAGACCGGAACCATGATCACGAACGCCGTATTTCGTCCGTTCCCGATCTACGCAATGGTCGCACTGCTGTACTTCGCGATGTGCTTTCCGCTCACGTGGTACGCACGTGTGCTCGAAGGCCGCTACCAGCGTGCCCGTCACCGCTGAACGCATGAACTTCAACGCTTTTCAGAAGCAGGTTTCCACATGATTACCATTAGCAACGTATCGAAGTGGTACGGTCAGTTCCAGGTGCTCACCGACTGCACGACGGAAGTGAAAAAAGGCGAAGTCGTCGTGGTGTGCGGGCCGTCGGGCTCGGGAAAATCGACGCTCATCAAGACGGTCAATGGCCTCGAACCGTTTCAGAACGGCGAGATCAGGATCAACGGCGAGTCGGTGGGCGACAGGAAGACCAATCTGTCGAAGCTGCGTTCGAAAGTGGGCATGGTCTTTCAACACTTTGAACTCTTCCCGCATATGTCGATTATCGAAAACCTCACGCTCGCCCAGGTGAAGGTGCTTGGCCGGCACAAGGACGAGGCCGCGCAAAAAGCCCTGGGGCTGCTGCATCGCGTGGGCCTGCGCGCTCATGCGGACAAGTTTCCCGGCCAGCTCTCCGGTGGTCAGCAGCAGCGTGTCGCGATCGCCCGCGCGTTGTCGATGGACCCGATCGCCATGCTGTTCGACGAGCCAACCTCGGCCCTCGACCCGGAGATGATCAACGAGGTGCTGGACGTGATGGTCGAACTCGCCCAGGAAGGCATGACGATGATGTGCGTGACGCACGAGATGGGCTTCGCGAAGAAGGTGGCGAATCGCGTGATCTTCATGGACCAGGGGTGTATCGTCGAAGACGATCTCAAGGAGGCGTTCTTTGCGCAGCCGAAGTCGAGCCGCGCGAAGGACTTCCTTTCAAAAATCCTTCACTAGGCCGCTTCGGTTAAATCGGAAACGCGAATTCCATGCGACGCCTTCCTCCCCTCAACGCACTGCAGGTATTCGAAGTGGTGGCCCGCCACCGCAGCTTCACCTGTGCCGCGGAACATCTGTGTCTCACGCAGGGCGCGGTGAGCCGGCAGATCCTCTCGCTGGAGGACTACTACAACTTTCCGCTTTTCATCAGGGGAAAGAAAGGGCTCACGCTCACGACCGAAGGCGAGATGCTGCTGCCCGTCGTGAAGGAGGGCCTCGCGCGCATCGAGGAGACGTCGGCGCGTTTGACGCGGCAGCGCACCGATCTCGCCATGAAGGTGCCGACCTGCATCATGCGCTGGATGTTGCCGCGCATCATGCGGTTTCAGGGCGAGCACCCCGACTTGCTGGTGCTGATCACGGCAACCTGGCAGCATGACGTCGACTTCCAGGCCGAGCCGTTCGACGCCGCGATCATCTACGGCTCGTCCCCAGGGGCCGATGTTCACGCGGTGCCGCTCTTCGACGAGCAGATTACGCCGGTGTGCGCGCCGGAACTGCTGAACAGCAAGCCGCTCGCCCAGTTCGACGATCTCTCGCAATTCACGCTGCTGCACCCGACGCGAGACCATCGTGACTGGCGACAGTGGCTCGATCAGGTCGGCGCGACCCAGGTGGACGCGAACCTGGGGCCGAGTTTCGAGACACTCGACCTGGCGACGAACGCCGCCATGCAGGGCTTCGGCATCGCGATCGGCGACCGCACGCTGGTCGATGACGACCTCGTGGCGAAGCGGCTCGTCATGCCGTTCGACACGGTGATCGAAACGGGCGCGCGCTATTACTTTGTCTATCCCGAGTGCGTGGCACATCAGCCGAAGGTAAAGCTCTTCAGCGAGTGGATGGCACGGAATCATCAACCACAACCGGCGCTTGCGCCGCTATAGCAACCGCCAGGCTAGCGGCGCACGCTCAAGTCTGCGCCGCCGCTTCCTCCGTCTTGTCGCGTTCCAGCAGGGGATAGGCGAGCGCGCAAATATGCGACTGGATGCGCACGAGATCGCGCAGCACGTCGAGATGCAGCGAACTCGAGGCCAGGCTGTCCGGCTGGCCTTCGCGCAGCCGTTCGAGGTGGCGCTCGCGCGTCAATCGTTCGAGTTGCCGCAGTGCCTGCTTGTCGGCGATGAGCTGCGCCGCGGTCTGCGTCCGCCCCGACACGAGCAGGGCCTGGGCCCGGCGAAAGCTGTCGATCACCGAGTCGTGCAGCATGCGCAGCTCTTCGGTGCCCTCGGCCGAAAAGCTCAGTTGCATCTTGATCTTCTTCTGCGCGATCTCGAGCAGATTTCTGTCGATGATGTCGCCGATATGCTCGAGATTGATCACGGCGGTCATGATGTCCGACGCCCAGCGCCGGTCCTCTTCGCTGAGCGGCTCGCGGGTCAGTTCGGTGACGTAGCGCTTGATCGCGTCGTGGAGTACGTCCACGGTGTCGTCGCGGCTCGCGATATCGCTCACCGCGCGGCGGTCATTGGCGAGCAGCACCGGAACGCTCTCGCGCAGCATGGCCTCGACGATCTCGCTCATCCTGATCACTTCGCGCGCCGCGCACGCCAGCGCCAGCGGCGGAGACTGCAGGGCGCTTTCATCGAGGTAGCGCGGCGAGCCCGCGTCGTCGCCCGCAGCGGGCGAGGGCATCATGCGCTCCAGCAGACGCGCTACCGGATCGAGCAGTCCGATGAACACGATCGCGATGGCGACGTTCAGGCCCGTGTGAAAATCGGCAATCGTGCGGCTGGCGTCGCCGGGCAGCGTGTCGAGCAGGCGCGCGAGCGGCGAGCACACGGCGAGCAGCAGCACGCACACGCCGCCGCGCAGCAGCAGGTTGCCGGCGGGCAGCCTGCGGCGGCTGAGGTCGTCGCCCTTCGCCGCCTCGAAATACGGATTGAGCGCGCTGCCGACGTTTGCGCCGAGCACCATGGCGATCGCGATGTCGAGAGGCACTGTATGCAGCTTTGCGAGCGACATCACGAACAACACGACCGGAATGCTCGAATGCGCGGCCCATGTGAGCACGCACGCCAGCGCGGCGTTGAGCACGGGTTCGCCAGACAGCGCGCCGAGCACCGTACGCAGCGCGGGCGCGGTTTCCGCGGGCTGCACCGTCGCGACGAGCAGCGTGAGCGCGAGCAGCATGAGTCCGAGGCCGATCGATGCGCGGCCGATGTCGCGGTTGCGCGAGCCCTTGCCCCTTTCGAACAAGGCCATGCCGATCAGCAGGCACGCGGGTGAGATCCAGCTGAGGTCGAGCGAGAACGCCTGCACGATCAGCGTCGAGCCCACGTTCGCGCCGAGCATCACGGCGAGTCCCGTCACCGCTCCCATCAGGCCGCGCGCCGCGAAGGACGACGCGATCATGCCGGTTGCCGTACTGCTCTGCAGCGCGCCGGTGATCGCGAGTCCCGCACAGAACGCGTTGAAGCGGTTGCCGAGGCTGCGCGCCATGAAGCGCCGCAGCGACGCCCCGAACGCGCGCATGAGCCCGGACTCGACCATGTGCAGGCCCCATGTGAGCAGTGCGACACCGCCCGCGAGATGAAGCACGATCAGGATCATCCGGCGCCTCCCTTGTGTTGTTTTCGGCTACACCGCCTGCACGCCTGCCTCGATCGCCTCCTCGAGTATCATCAGCGCACCGCCGCTTTGGTGGAGACGCGCGACAGTGCGAGTAGCACGAGGAGCGTGCCGCCGCCCAGCACCATCGTGAGGGTCGACGCGTCGAAGATCGCACCACGGTCGGACAGCGCGAAGATGCCGACGGGCAGCGTGACCCAGCCGGGCGGGTAGATCATCAGCGTCGCGCCCAGCTCGCCCATCGACAACGCGAAGCTCAGGCTGAACGACGCGAGCAGATACGGCGCGATGAGTGGCAGTGTCACGCGGGTCAGCTGGTAGAACGGCCGCGCGCCGAGGCTTTCGGCGACCTCGCCATACTCCGGCGCGAGCCGCGAGAGCCCAGCCGACACGTTGCCATACGTGAACGCCGAAATCAGCAGGAAGTGGGCGAGAAACACGATCGACGCCGTGCCGTTGAGCAGGACGGGCGGCTGGCTGAACGCCACGAGCAGCCCGAGCCCGATGGAGACCGACGGCACGGCGCTCGGCACGAAGAACACGACGTCGAGCACGCGCTTCGGCATGCCCTTCATGCCACGCAGCGCGAGTGCCGCCCATGTGCCGCTCACGAGTGCCGCCGCACTGGCCAACGCCCCGGTGAACACGCTCACGCGCAACTGGTCGGCCGAATCCGTGTGGAACACCCGCGCGTAGTGGGCGAGCGTCAGGTGGCTCGGCAGGATGCCGTTCCACTGTCCGCTCACGCTGGCGAGCGCGATCATCGCGACCGGCAATCCATAGATCGCGGCGAATAGCAGCGCCGTCGCACTCCAGGTCGACACCTTTGCCCATTTAGCCCAAAGCAGCACGGCGACCTCCGCAAAGTGACACGACTGTCCGGTAGCAGGCGTAGAGCCCGAGCGACAGCGCGATGTTGATGACGGCGATCACGCAGGCCGTGGTGTAGTCGAACTCCTGAATCGCCTTGCCGTAGATGAGCAGCGGCAGGGTGATCACGTCTTTCGCGCCGATGAACAGCACGATGCCGAACTCGTTGACGGTCAGCAGCAGGCACAGGCTGCCGCCGGCGAGCAGCGCGGGCAACGCGGCGGGCAGGATGATCTGGCGGATGATGCGCAGCGGCTTCGCGCCGAGACTGCTCGCCACTTCGATCTGCGCGTTGTCGATCTGCGAGAAGCAGGCAAGCAGCGGGCGCATGATGAACGGCGTATAGACCGTCACCTCGGAGAGCACGACGCCCCACTGCGTGTACAGGAAGTCGACGGGCGGCAGGTTCAGGTGGAAGAACGTCATCAGCGACTGGTTCAACAGGCCCGCCGAGCCGTACACGAACGTGAAGGCGAGCGCGACGAGAAAGGTCGGCAGTGCGATGAAGGTATCGATCAGACGGCCGACGAAGCGCGCGCCAGGAAACGGCACGAATGCAATCACGAGCGAGAACACGAAGCCCAGCACGAGGCAGCCCGCCGACGCGCTGACCGCAATGGCGATCGTGTGATAAAGCCCGCTCAGGAACTGTCGCGAATGCAGCACGGCGGCGAAGTTCGCGAGCGTGAGCGTGTGAGTGCTGGAGTCGGCCCCGCCGCCCAGCGCCTGCAGCGCGATGAGGCCGAACGGGTAGAAGAAGATCGCCGCCAGCACCACGAGCGGCGGCGCGATCCAGAGGCCGCGCCAGTTGGCCGGGGAGCGGCCGGCTGGCGCGGGCGGAGCAATGACGAGATCAGCCATGGCCTTCGACCTCCGGTACGAGCGTGACATCCGCCGCGTCGAAATGAACGGACATCGCAGTGCCGGGCTCCGGCGGACTTTCGAGCGGCGCACGCGTGAGACGCAGCGCCTCGCCGCCGACGTCGAGCACGACGCTGTGCAGTTCGCCGAGCCACTGCACGCTCTGCACGACGCCCGTCACGCGGTTGGACGCTTCCGTGTGCGGCCTGAAGTGCAGATCGTGTGGCCGCACGCACACATAACACGTGCTGGCGGCGGGCAGGCCGTGATGATTGCGCCCGACGATCGAGAAGTCGCCGCAGCGCACCCGCGCGAAGCCGTCGGTCGTGGGCTCCAACTGCTGCGCCGGCAACACGTTCGCACGCCCGAGGAACTCCGCCGCGAAGCGGTTCGGCGGATGCCGGTAGAGCCCCTGGGTCTCGCCGTGGGCCACCAGCTTGCCGTCGCGCATGATGCCGATGTGGTTCGCGAGCGTGAGCGCCTCCGTCTGATCGTGCGTCACGTAAAGCACGGTCAGCGAAGGCAGGCTGCGATGCAGCTTCGCCAGCTCGTCGAGCATCGAGCGCCGGATCTGCGCGTCGAGCGCGGAGAGCGGTTCGTCGAGCAGCAGCACCTGGGGCTGGATCGCGAGCGCACGCGCAATTGCTACACGCTGCTGCTGGCCGCCGGAGAGTTCGCGCGGATAGCGCTTCGCATACTTCGACATGCCGACGAGGCCGAGGCACTCGGGCACCCGTGTGCGGATCGTCTCCGCATCGGTGCCGCGTGCACGCAGGCCAAAGGCGACGTTGTCTTCCACGCGCATGTGCGGAAACAGCGCGTAGTTCTGCACGACCATGCCGATGTTGCGTGCATACGGTGGCAAGCGCGTGACGTCGCGCGCCCCGATCACGATGCGTCCCGCGCTCGGCTGCACGAAGCCCGCGACGGCCCGCAGCGCGGTCGTCTTGCCGGAGCCCGAGGGGCCGATGAGCGCGACGATCTCGCCGGGCTTCACGGTGAGCGTGAGCGAGTCGAGAATGGTCTGGCCGCCGTACGTCACCGAGACATTCTCGAAGCCGATTCCGCTGGCGCCGTGCGCGACCGCCGCCGGCACCGCGGGGGCCTGCTGCGCAGGCCCGCGTTCCATGGTGAAGGTATTGGCCATTAGTTGCTCGAGATCGCCTGGTTGTAAGTTGCCACGTCGGACTTCAGGTCGTGCATGACCTGGTTCCAGTCGGGCTCCCAGATTTCGACGCCCTGCAGCATCGCGCTGAGCGTCTTGAAGTTGGCGTCGGTGGGATGCACGTCGGTGCGCACGGGCATGCCGTAGGCGGACTTGCTCACGTCCTGCTGGGCCTCGGCGCTGAGCAGGAAGTCGATCAGCTTCTTGCCGTTGTCCGTATGCGGCGCGCCGGCGACGAGACCGATGTAGTAGGGCAGCGAGAAGGTGGCGCGGCGCCCGCTCGGACCGGCGGGGAAGAAGACCGCAATGTTCGGGTTGTCGCGCATCTGCGAGAGGTTCATCTGCAGATCGCCGTTGGCGACGTAGAGTTCGCCCTTGTTCACGAGCGCCGTGAGCTTGCCCGTGGAGGCGGACGGCCCAAGGTTGTTCACCTGGAGCTTGCGCAGATACGCGAAGCCGCCATCCTTGCCGTCGAACGCGTGGAAGGTCTGCAGCATCAGCGCGGTGCCGTCACCGGCCTGGCCCGGCGTCGAGTACTGCACCTTCTGCTTGAACTGCGGGGCGAGGAGGTCCGTGTAGGCCTTGGGCGCGCTCTTGAGCACCGCAGAGTTGTAGATGAACGTGGGGTAGTTGTCGACCATGGCGACATACAGCCCCTTGGCGTCCTTGTCGCGCGCGGCGATCTTGTCGGCGCCGGCCGGGGTGTAGGGCTGCAGCAGGCCGTCGGCAGCGGCCTTCTGCATGAACGGCGGCAACGTCACGAGCACGTCGGCCTGAATATTCGACTTCTCCTTGCCGAGGCGATCCACCACGCCGCTCGACCCGGCCTCGATATATTGGACCTTGATGCCCGTCGCCTTCGTGAACGCTTCGAACTGGTTGCCGAACCAGCTGGGCGTACCGTCGTGCAGACCGTCCGCGCTATAGATGGTTACGACGCCGGATTGTGCATGCACGGAGCCCGCTGCGAAGGCGAAGGCACAGGTCACCGCGGCGATCAGTTGAGTTTTCATATTCAACCTTCCTTGAGTTCGGATGCTGAAAAAAACCTCGTAGGGCCGCGCGCTGGCGGCTTGCGTCGCAATCCTGCCGGTTGCTGCCGTTACTCCCAGGGCATGGACCAGGTCCTGACGTTGGTGTAGCTCTTCATCGCCTCGACCATGCCTTCCTTGTAGCCGTTGCCGGAGTCCTTGATGCCGCCGAACGGCGACATCTCGGTGCGGTAACCCGGCACTTCCCAGACGTTCACGGTGCCGACCTCCAGTTCGTTGACGAACTTCGTCGTGTAGTCGATCCGGTTCGTGCAGACGCCCGAGGAGAGGCCGTAGGCGGTCGAGTTCGAGATGCGGATGATGTCTTCGATCTGGTTGGGAACCCGAATGATCGGGATGACCGGGCCGAAGGTCTCCTCGCGCACGAGTTCGCAGTCGTAGGGCACGTGATCGACGACGGTGGGGGCGAACAGCGCGCCCTGGCGGGGGGCGCCGTAGAGCACGCGTGCGCCGTGCGCTTCGGCGTCGGCCACGCGGCGCTCGAACAGTTGCGCGGCCGCTTCGTTGATGACCGTGCCCACGTCGACGCTCGGGTCCATCGGGTCGCCGCACTTGAGCTTCTTCGCGTGCACGAGCACACGTTCGACGAAGGCATCCGCCACGCTTTCCACCACGAGAATGCGTTTGACCGCCGTGCAGCGCTGGCCGGAATTCCTGGTCGCGCCCGTCACCGCGAGCAGCGCGGCTCGGTCGAGGTCGGCGTCTTCCATGACGATGAGCGGGTCGTTGCCGCCCAGTTCCAGCACGGTGCGGCGGTAGCCCGCGTGCTGCGCGATGTACTTGCCCACACGTACCGAGCCGGTGAACGTGACCAGGTCGCAGTGCGGGTCCGTGATCATGCTGTCGCCCATCGTGCGCGGATTGCCGGTCACGACGCTCAGCATCTCGGGCGGCAGGCCCGCTTCGTAGAGCACGTCGGCGAGGGCGAGCGCGGTGAGCGGCGTGAGTTCGGTGGGCTTGAGCACCACCCGGTTGTTGGTTGCGATGGCCGGCGCGAGCTTGTGGCTCACCATGTTCAGCGGATGGTTGAACGGCGTGATGGCGGATATCACGCCGAGCAGCGGCAGACGCGTCGTGAAGATCTTGCGGTTCTTGCCGTTCGGGCTGATATCGCACGAGTAGACTTCGCCATCGTCCTTGATCGTGAGTTGCGCGGCAAACGACCAGACGTCGTAAGCGCGGCTTGCTTCGTAGAGCGAATCTTTCCAGCACAGACCCGACTCCGCGGTGATGAGGCGCGCGAAGTCCTCCTTGCGGTCGCGCAGCGCTTCGGCGGTGGTCTGGAGAATGCGCTGGCGCTCGAAGCGCGTGAGGTGCGGGCGCGCGGCGTGGGCTTTGGCGAACGCTTCCTGCACGTGTTCGGGCCGGCCCGCGGGCACGGTGCCGACCACTTCGTTCGTGTAGGGGTTGAAGACTTCGATCACTTCGTCGGTCGAGACCTGCCGGCCGGCGATGCGCATGGACTCCTGCCTGAATGCGGGTTTGGTCATGACGTTCATCGCTTACCTCGTTCTATGATCCGGTTGGGCACGCCCCCTCGCGAATGCGAGCGGCGGCGTGCGGGGGGCTTCGTGTTGATACGTGTGTCAAGCGGCGGCGGCTTGTGCGACGTGGTTCAGCGCGACATCGAAAATGTCGAAGTTGCGCAGCGCGCGGCCCTGTGGCCAGTCGGTCTGGCGGTTGACGATGAGCGGCACGTCCTGCTCCGAGATCCCGCCATGCGAGCGCAGCGGTTCAGTCAGGCCGGAGAAGTCGTGGCGCGCGGCGCTCGTGCCGAACACCTTGGCGCGCGTGCCGACCACGACGAGGTCGCCGATCCGGTCGGGCGGCAGCTCGAAGCGCTCGCATGCCGCCTCGCTCGTCAGCGCGAGTTCCACGCCCGCGGTGTTGCGCAGCTTGTCGAGCAGCGTCGCCGCGCCAGCGGCGTCGGTGCCCTCGGGCAGGTAGATGGTGGCGAACGAGCCGAGCGCGCCGTGGTGCGCGACGTAGGGATCGGTGATCGGCAGGATCACCCGCGCGCGGCCCTTGCCGGTCCACTCGTCGAACAGATCCTGGAGATAGAGCACATCGGGCTCGCCGCTCGCGCGGTGCTTGTCGTTCATGCCGTGGTCCGCCGTGATGGCGAGCACGCAGCCCGCGGCGTCGAGCGCGCCCACGTAGCGGTCGAACATCGCGTAGAAGTCGTTGGCCTTCGGCGCTCCTGGCGCGGCCTTGTGCTGCACGTAGTCCGTCGTCGAGAGATACATCAGGTCGGGGCGAAACGTATCGAGAAGCTTCACGCCGGCGGCGAACACGAACTCGGAGAGATCGGCGGAGTAGACGTCGGGCAGCGGCTTGCCGACGAACGCGAGCAGGTCGCCGAGACCGTTTTGCTCGCGCGTCGCCTGATCGGCCTTTTCAGCCGAGAACGCGATGGCGCGGCCGCTCGCGAAGTCGAGCCCCTTGCCGAGCAGCGTGCGCAGTTTGTCCTTCGCAGTAACGACCGCCACTTTCGCGCCGGCGTCGTGGAACGCCGCGAAGATCGTGGGGGCGCGCAGGAAACGCGCGTCGTTCATCATCACTTCCTCGCCGCTCGCACGGTCGTAGAAGTAGTTGCCCGCAATACCATGCACTTTCGGCGGGCGGCCCGTGAGGATCGAGAGATTGTTCGGGTTGGTGAAGCTGGGGATCACGCACTGCGCAATGCGGCTCGTGCCGGTGCGCAGCAGCTTCGCCAGATGCGGCGCGCGGCCTGCCTTGATGGCCTCCTCGATATACGCCGGCTCGGAGCCGTCGAGGCAGATCACCACGACGGGTGCGGCGGGAAAGCGGTATTCGCGGCCGTTCACGGCCACTGCGGTGTCGTTCAGCGTGCTCATTGCATCTCCATTCGGGCTGTCTTTTCGATCTGGCCGACCATGCCCATTTCCTCGAGGACCTCGCCGATCGCGGCGAGTGCGGCGCGGATTTCCTTTTCGCCGATCCGGCCAATACAGCCGATACGGAACGAGTCGGCCACGGTCAGCTTGCCCGGATAGATCACGAAGCCGCGCGCCTTCAAACTTTCATAGAACTGGGCAAAGACGAAGCGCGGGTCCTCGGGCATGTGAAACGTGACGATGATCGGCGCCTGCAGCGCATCCGCGAGCAGCGGCCGGAAGCCGAGCGCGCGCATGCCGTCGAGCAGGATCCGGCAGTTGTTGCGATAGCGTCCCCCGCGACCGGCTACGCCACCTTCGGCATCGAACTCATCGAGCGCCTGGTGGAAGGCAACGATCACGTGCGTGGGCGGCGTGAACCGGTACTGGCTCGTCTTCTCCATGTTGAGCCACTGGTCGTGCAGGTCGAGCACGAGCGTGGTGGCGTTGCCCTGCGTGCGCTTGAGCGCCTCCACCCGGCAGATTACGAAGCCGAGGCCCGGTACACCTTCGATGCACTTGTTGGACGATGCGGCGACCGCGTCGATGTGCATGGCCTGCACGTCGAGGGGCAGCGCGCCGAAGGCGCTCATCGAATCGACGAGATAGCCCTTGCCGTATCTGGCCGCCAGTGCGCCGATCTGCGCGATGGGGTTCAGAATGCCCGAGGTCGTCTCGCAGTGAACCGTGAACACGTGCGTGATGGAAGGGTTGCTCGCCAGCAGCGCTTCGACCGCGGCGAGGTCCGGCGGCGTGTCTTCGGCGGTTTCGTGCACCACCGTCCTGCGCCCGGCGATGTCGAGAATGCGCTTCGCCCGCTTGCCATAGGCGCCATTGATCAGCACGAGGACTTCGCCATCGGCGGGCACGAAGGTCGTGAGCATGGCTTCGACGGCGAAGGTGCCCGAGCCTTGCATGGGTACCGTCGCCCAGTCGTCCGAACCATTCGCTATCCTGACGAGTCGCGTGAGTACTGAGCGGTTGATCGCGATGAAGTTCGCATCGCGCGAGCCCCAGTCGTGAACCATTGCGGCTTTGACGGTGCGCGAGGTGGTGAGTGGGCCGGGTGTGAGCAGCAGCGGATCGCCGGTTTCTGAAGCTGCAGGGGAGGAAGCCGTGGAAGATGCCGTCATGGGGTGTCTCCGTGAAGGTCTGTTCTGACTGACTGCGTGTTGAAGTCACTTTAGGACGTGCAACAAAAACAGTCAATACGCCACTATTTGCCACAACACCAGGGGATACGCTGATGCATCGGCAGTGACTGAGTCAGATGCGCCGCGGCAGGCCGCAGCGCGGCCCGGCACTGCGTGCGCGCAGGGGAACGACGTGGAGTGGATGGGCAAACGCCCGTGTATGCGGCTCAGCGCTCGCCGTTCGCGACGATCACGCGCCACTGCTGCTGTTCGAACGCACGAGCGATACGCGGAGGCGGCGGCGCATCGACGACGACGCCGGCGATGTGCGGCACGGGCGTGATTCGCACGGGCGTGCCGTGCTCGAACTTGGTGTGGTCGGCGAGCACGTAGACCGCCTTGCCGGCGTTCATCATCAGATGCCGCTGCTCGGCGGCGAGCCGCGAGTAGTCGGTGAATTCGCCTTCCGGCGAGATACCGCTCACGCCGAGAAAAACGAGATCGACGCGATAGTGCGCGAGCGCGGTCATCGTCTCGATGCCGAATGCCGCTTCGTCGTTCGGCTCGATGTCGCCGCCGAGCACGATCACCTTCACGCCCGGCGCGCGGCACAGTAGCAGGCCGATCGGCAGGCTGTTGGTGATGACGGTGAGGTCGCTGTGGTTCGTGAGCGCAGCGGCGAGGCCCAGCGTGGTGGAGCCCGAATCGAGCAGCACGACCATGCCGTCGGCGACGAGCCACGCCGCCGCGGCGCCGATGGCCGCCTTGCCCGCTGCGTTCGCCGCTTCGCGCGTGGCAAGCGACGGCTCGTCAACCGGGCGCTTCGCCGCGCCGCCGTGGACCAGACTCACGCGGCCCTGTTCCGCGAGCGCCTTGAGGTCGCGGCGGATCGTTTCGCGCGAGACGCCGAGCGTCATGCTCATGTCGGCGACGCTCACTGAGCCGCGCACATCGAGGCTTTGCAGAATGTAATCGGTGCGTCCGACGGCGAGACGGCGGTTCAGCGGCGCGGGTGGAGCAAGGGGTGGGGCGGCGCGGTCATCTGGCATGGTGTTGCCTTTCAGGAAAGGAAAGCGCGGCGGTGCCCGTGAACTGGACGCACAAGGGTAAGCCACAAAATACCACAAATTGCCGAACCGTTCGTTGCTCTCGAAGACGTGGCAAATCACCGTTGTTTTTTGACGGTCGCGCGGTGCCACGCCACCCAGACGAGGCAGAGACCCCACGGCAAGCGACCAGGGCTCGTGGCAAATGGAGTTGTTTTTTGTGGCGTCGTGTTGCATTATTTGGCGCGGTAGCTGTCCTCGCAACGCATTTCACTTCGCATCGAGGCCCACCCTATGCCTACCCCTGTCCCTGCGCATGCGCGCGTCGTGATCGTCGGCGGCGGTATCGTCGGCTGCTCCGTGGCTTACCATCTCGCGAAACTCGGCTGGAGCGACATCGTCCTGCTCGAACAGGGCGCGCTCTCGTGCGGGACGACGTGGCACGCGGCGGGCCTGGTCGGCCAGTTGCGCGCGCAGCACAGCGTGACGAAGCTCATTCGCTATTCCACGGCCCTTTATGCCGAACTCGAGGCTGAAACGGGACTCGCCACGGGCTGGAAGCCGTGTGGGTCGCTCTCGGTGGCGCGTACGCCGGAGCGAATGACCCAACTGAAACGCACGGCGGCGTCAGCGCGCGCCTATGGCGTGACCTGCGACGTCATCGGGCCGCGCGAGGCGGGCGAGTTGTGGCCGGTAATGCGCACCGACGACCTGCTTGGCGCCGTCTGGCTGCCGGGTGACGGCAAGGCGAATCCGACGGACCTGACGCAGTCGCTCGCGCGCGGCGCACGCATGCGCGGCGCCCGCGTGGTCGAGAACACGCGAATCACGGCTGTGCACACGGCCGCCACGCACGCGGGGCGCGCCGTCGCCGGGGTGACGTGGCGCAACAAGGACGGCGACGAAGGCACGTTGCACGCCGACCTCGTCGTGAACTGCGCGGGGCAGTGGGCGAAGGCGATCGGCCGGCTGGCTGACGTCACGGTGCCCCTGCATTCGGCGGAGCACTATTACATCGTGACCGAGCGCATCGCGGGCGTGCATCCCGATTTGCCCGTCATGCGCGATCCCGACGGCTTTATCTACTTCAAGGAGGAGGTGGGCGGCCTCGTGATGGGCGGCTTCGAACCCAATGCGAAGCCGTGGGGCATGAACGGGATTCCGGAGAATTTCGAGTTTCAGCTGCTGCCCGACGACTGGGATCAGTTCGAAGTGCTGATGGAAAATGCCTTGCAGCGCGTGCCGGCGCTCGAAACCGCGCAGGTTCGCCAGTTCTATAACGGGCCGGAATCGTTCACGCCGGACAACAACTTCATTCTCGGCGAGGCGCCCGAGTTGCGCGGCTTCTTCGTCGGCGCGGGCTTCAACTCGATGGGCATCGCCTCGGCAGGCGGGGCCGGCATGGCGCTCGCCGAGTGGATCGTGGCCGGCGAGCCGACCATGGATCTGTGGCCCGTGGACATCCGCCGCTTTGCGCGCTTCAACGGCAACGACACCTGGCTGCACGACCGCGTAAAGGAAACACTGGGGTTGCACTATGCGATGCCCTGGCCAAATCGGGAACTCGACACGGCGCGGCCGTTCCGTCGCTCGCCGCTCCATGCGCTGCTCGCCGGGGATGGCGCCTGCTTCGGCAGCAAGATGGGCTGGGAGCGCGCGAACTTCTTCGCGCCAAAGCCCGCCGAGGCGCGCATCGAGTACGCGTTCGGCCAGCAGAACTGGCTGGCGTGGAGCGGCGCGGAGCACCGCGCCTGCCGCGAGCGCGTTGCGCTGTTCGACATGACGTCGTTTGCCAAGCTGCTCGTCAAGGGGCGTGACGCGGAAGCGGTCCTGCAGGGCATTGTCGCCAATGACGTCGCAGTGCCGGTCGGCACCACGATCTATTCCGGCATCCTGAACGATCGCGGCGCTTACGAGTCGGACGTGACGCTCACGCGCCTGGCGGAAGACCAGTATCTCGTCGTCACAGGTTCCGCGCAGGCGACGCGCGACTTCGACTACCTCGAGAAAGCGATCGGGCACGAGCGGCATTGCGTGCTCGTCGACGTCACCGGCCAGTACGCGGTGCTCGCCGTGATGGGGCCGCACTCGCGGGCGCTGCTGCAGAGTGTGTCGAAAGCCGACTGGCGTCCCGCGGCCTTCCCGTTTGGCCAAAGCCGCGAGGTCGATATCGGCTACGCGACCGTGCGCGCAACGCGCGTGTCCTACGTTGGCGAACTGGGCTGGGAGCTATACGTTCCCGTCGAATTCGCCGTGGGCGTCTACGAGACGCTGCACTCGGCGGGTGAAGCGTTCGGGCTGGTGAATGCGGGCTACTACGCGATCGAGTCGTTGCGCCTCGAAAAGGGCTACCGCGCGTGGGGCCGCGACCTCTCGCCCGAGCACAACCCCTTCGAAGCCGGGCTCGCCTTTGCGTGCAAGCTCGGCAAGGACATCGCCTTTCGCGGGCGCGACGCACTGCTGCGTCTGCGCGACCAGCCGTTGCAGCGTCGGCTCGCCGTCTTCAGCGCCGACGGCGCAAGCGATCGCATGCTGTGGGGCGGCGAAGGCATTCTGCGCGACGGCAAACCGGTTGGCTCGGTAACGTCGGCCGCCTTCGGCCACACGCTGGGCTGCCCGGTTGCAATGGGCTATGTCTCGCGCACGGATGGGCCTGTCGATGCCGCGTGGCTCGCCCAGGGGCGTTACACGATCGACGTGGCGGGAGAGCCGATTCCGGCGACGCTGCATCTGCAAGCGCCATACGATCCGCGCTCGTTGCGCATGAAGAGTTGACTGAGTCATTGCGGGCAACCGAAGGGCTGCTCGCGAGCGGGTCAACGGCATCGTCCTCCCAGGGTGGCAACATGCATTACGCGCAATTGCGGGCATTTCATGCGGTGGCGAAGCAGGGCGGCTTTTCGAAGGCGGCCCGCGCGCTTGCGCTTACCCAGCCGGCGATTTCCGATCACGTGCGGCGCCTCGAACAGGACTATGGCGTCCAGCTTTTCGAGCGCACCGCGCGGGGTGTCGAACCGACGGACCTCGGCCGGCGTCTCTACGCGGTGACACGCCAGATGGTGGCCTGCGAGCGCGACGCCCGCCGCTTGCTCGAAGCCGCGGGCGAGCTCGAGTCGGGCGAGCTTTCCCTCGTCGCCGACGCACCGGACCTGGCGATGAGGCTGATCGGCGCGTTCCGGATGCGCCATCCGGGGATCGTGGTGAAACTCTCGGTGGCCAACGCGACCGAGTGCATGCAGCGCGTGCTGGCGGGCGTCGTCGATGCCGCGATCTCTGCCGCAGGGGTCGTGCATGCCGGCCTGGAAACGCGGGTGCTGTGCGAGGCGCCGCTCGTCGCTGTCGTTCCTGCCAGCAGCGCGCTGGCCACGCAGGCTGTGCTCAGCTATGAAGCGCTCGCGCTCGAACCGATGATCTTCCGCGAAACGCAATCCGTCACGCAGCAACTGCTCGAAGCGGAACTGGTCCGCAAGGGCCTGCAAGTGCGTCCCGTGCTGTACGTGGAAGGTCGCGAAGCGTTGCAAACCGCGATTACGCAGGGCGTTGGCGTGGGTGTCATCGCGCGCACGGAGTTCGGCGGCTCGCCGGGCGTGCGCGCGATTGCGCTCGCCGACTGCCAGGTCCGCATGGTCGAGTCGCTGGCGCGGCTCGCGGACCGCTCGGCGTCGAACCTCCTCGATGCACTTTTTAGTACCGACCCTGTATCGCCCTGACTTCGGGCTCGATCGTTGCTACCCCCTACCGCGGGTCCGCCAGGCGATCGAACAGGCGCAGATGGGCGGACAACGATCGACTCATACGAAGCAGAAGGCATCTGTCATGAAACGCGAAGCATGAAAGAACGAGCCACTGTCGTGTGCTGGCAGCGAGGACGGATTCTCCTCGTCGAACGGGGACGATCGAGATGGTCGCTGCCCGGCGGCACGATCCGGCGTGCAGAGTCGCCAGCGGACGCTGCGCTGCGTGAACTCGCCGAAGAAACCACGCTCGAGGGCTGCGAGCTGGGATACCTGTTCCAGTTCGGCGGGCTCAACAAGCGGCACCATGTCTTTTTCTCCGTGCTGCACGACGACGCGAGACCTGCGCCGAGCAACGAGATCCTAAGGTGCCGCTGGTTTCGTCCCCAGAAGGTATCGACACTGATTACCAGCGTGCCGACACGCGAAATCGTCAGTCTCCTGTTCGGTCATGAAGTGGAGCAACCCACGCTCGTGCGCGCGTAACGCGCTCTGCCGCCGCGCGGCCTCGTTCCCCGAGCCCCGTCCAGTTTCGAATCCAGACGTCACGCCACGCGCGCCGCCTGCAACTATCGGGCGCGCTGATGAATGAGATCGCAAATTGCGAGTTTTTCTATTGGCCGCTCATTTATACGATATTCACTATCGGCACAAAGTTTGTGCAGCTGCACCGCAAGCGTATCTGGAGGAGCGATGGAACATCAGCCCCGCACGCAGAATGAAAAGCTCGAG
This sequence comes from Paraburkholderia sp. EG287B, assembly GCF_040965595.1. Classification (NCBI taxonomy): domain Bacteria; kingdom Pseudomonadati; phylum Pseudomonadota; class Betaproteobacteria; order Burkholderiales; family Burkholderiaceae; genus Paraburkholderia; species Paraburkholderia sp. EG287B. The sequence continues at coordinate 38,121 of NZ_JBFRCG010000006.1, read as the reverse complement.
GTCAAGACCACGACGTGCTACATGTGCGCGTGCCGCTGTGGCATACGCGTGCATCTTCGCGACGGCGAGGTTCGTTATATCGACGGCAATCCCGAGCATCCGCTTAATCAGGGTGTAATCTGCGCCAAAGGCTCGTCGGGCATCATGAAGCAGTATTCGCCGGCGCGCCTCACGCAGCCGCTGCTGCGCAAACCGGACGCCCTGCGTGGCACCGCCCAGTTCGAGCCCATCTCCTGGGAAGCCGCATTCGACATGCTCGAAAAGCGCCTCGCGCACTTGCGCGCGACCGACCCGAGGCAATTCGCGCTCTTCACGGGCCGCGACCAGATGCAGGCGCTCACAGGTTTGTTCGCCAAACAGTTCGGCACCCCAAACTATGCGGCGCACGGCGGCTTCTGCTCGGCGAACATGGCGGCCGGCATGATCTATACGATGGGCGGCTCGTTCTGGGAGTTCGGCGGACCGGACCTCGACCGCGCGAGGCTGTTCTTCATGATCGGCACCGCGGAGGATCATCACTCGAATCCGCTGAAGATTGCGATTTCGAAATTCAAGCGCGCGGGCGGCCGCTTCATCGCCATCAATCCGATCCGCACGGGCTACGCGGCAATCGCCGATGAGTGGGTGCCGATCCGTCCCGGCACGGATGGCGCGCTGTTCATGGCGCTCATGCGTGAGCTGATCGAACAGAATGCGTATGACCGCGAGTTCGTCGAGCGCTATACGAATGCGGGTGAACTGCTCGACCTGCGCGCCGACCGCGATACATATGGCCTGTTCGTGCAGGACCCGACGGTCGAAGTGCGCAATCCGCTCTTTCCGCAGAATCACCTCTGGTGGGACGCCGCGAGCCAGCGCGAAGTGCCGCATCACGCGCCGGGCGTGCGACCCGCGCTGGAAGGGCGCTACACGCTCGCGGACGGCACGCCGGTCGCGCCGTCGTTCGAGTTGCTGCGTGAGCAGGTTGCCGACTGCACGCCGGAGTGGGCGGCGCAGATCACCGGCATTCCCGCCGCGACGATCCGCCGGCTGGCTCAGGAAATGGCCGATGTCGCGCGCGATCAGAAGGTCACCTTGCCGATTCAGTGGACCGACGCCTGGGGCGAAACGCACGAAACCGTGACGGGTGCGCCCATTGCCTTTCACGCCATGCGCGGGCTCGCCGCGCATTCGAACGGCTTTCAGTCGATACGCGGCCTCGCCGTGCTGATGTCGCTGCTCGGCACCATCGACCGGCCCGGCGGTTTCCGCCACAAGTCGCCTTATCCGCGCGCCGTGCCGCCCTCCGCGAAGCCGCCCAACAGTCCCGACGACGTGAAGCCGAACACACCGCTCGCGAACGGTCCGCTGGGCTGGCCCGCCGCGCCGGAAGATCTGTTTATCGACGCCAAGGGCGAGCCCGTGCGCATCGACAAGGCGTTTTCGTGGGAGTACCCGCTCGCCGTGCATGGTTTGATGCATAGCGTCATTACGAACGCGTGGCGCGGCGATCCATATCCCATCGATACGCTGTTGATCTTCATGGCCAACATGGCGTGGAATTCGTCGATGAACACGATGGAAGTCCGCAAGATGCTCGCGGACAAGCACGAGAACGGTGAGTACAAGATTCCGTTCATCGTGGTGTGCGATGCGTTCCAGTCGGAGATGACGGCCTTCGCCGACCTGATTCTGCCCGACACGACCTACCTCGAACGCCACGACGCGATGTCGATGCTCGACCGGCCCATTTCCGAATTCGATGGTCCGGTGGACTCCGTGCGCGTGCCCGTCGTTCCGCCGACGGGCGAATGCAAGCCGTTCCAGGAGGTGCTCGTCGAGCTGGCGAGCCGCCTGAAGCTGCCGGCCTTCACGACGCCCGAAGGCACGCGCAAATACCGCGACTATCCGGACTTCATCATCAATCACCAGACGGCGCCGGGCTCGGGCGTGGGCTTCCTGATCGGCTGGCGCGGCAAGGACGGCGACAAGGCGCTGGTCGGCGAACCGAACCCGCGGCAGTGGGAGGAGTACGCGAAGCACAACTGCGTCTACCACTACACGCTGCCCGAGTCGCTGCAGTACATGCGTAACTGCAACGGGCCTTATCTGGATTTCGCCGTCGAAAAGGGCTTTCGCAAGTTCAACGAGCCGATCGTGATCGCGCTTTACTCAGACGTGATGCAGAAGTTCCGGCTCGCCGCCCAGGGCAAGACCAAGGGCCGGCAGCCGCCCGAGCATTTGCGCGCGCGCATCGAGCAATACTTCGACCCGCTGCCGTTCTGGCATGCGCCGCTCGAGCACGACGCGACCGATCACGCGCAGTATCCGCTCGCGGCCGTCACGCAGCGTCCCATGGCGATGTACCACTCGTGGGACTCGCAGAACGCCTGGCTGCGGCAGATTCACGGCGAGAACTATCTGTACATGAATCCGCGCACGGCGGCGGCGCAGGGCATCGAGGACGGCGGCTGGATCTACGTCGAATCGCAGTGGGGCAAGGTGCGCTGCCTCGCGCGCTACAGCGAAGCGGTCGAGCCGGGCACGGTCTGGACGTGGAACGCCATCGGCAAGTCGGCGGGCGCCTGGAATCTCGGACCCGACGCCAACGAATCGCAGCGTGGCTTCCTGCTGAACCACCTGATCGCCGACGAGCTTCCCGTCAAGCGCGCCGATCACACGCGCACCTCGAACTCAGATCCGATCACGGGGCAGGCCGCGTGGTACGACGTGCGCGTGCGCATCTACCCGGCAGAGGCGCACGCCGACCACACGCTACCGCAGTTCGCCCCCATGCCCGCGCTGCCGGGCGCCGTTGGCACCGGTGGCGCGGGGGGCTTCATCCATCGCGTCGTGCAGACATATTTCGCCGGGCGCGGCGAGTTTGCCGCGCGTCTTGCGAAAGCCGCGCAACGCAAGTGAAACGGAGAGCATGCTATGACACAGATGGCGCTCGTGATCGATCTGAACGTCTGCGTGGGCTGCCACGCGTGCGTGACGAGCTGCAAGGAATGGAACACGTCGGGCGAGGCGGGCAGTCTTGCCGACTTTCGCCCGTATGACGCCGATCCGTCGGGCACGTTCTTCAACCGGGTGCAGACGTTCGAAGCCGGCGAGTATCCGCTTGCCGACACCATTCATTTTCCCAAGTCGTGCCTGCACTGCGAGGACCCGCCGTGCGTGCCGGTCTGTCCGACCGGGGCAAGCTACAAGCGCAAGGAAGACGGCCTCGTGCTGGTCGACTACGACCGCTGCATCGGCTGCAAGTACTGCGCGTGGGCCTGCCCCTACGGCGCGCGCGAAATCGACGAAGCGCGCAAGGAAATGACCAAGTGCACGCTGTGCTCCGACCGCATTTACAACGAAGCGCTGCCGGAGCGCGACCGCAAGCCCGCGTGCGTGCTGGCGTGCCCGACCTCGGCGCGCCTCTTCGGCGACATTCACGATCCGGAGTCGGTCGTGTCGAAGGCGATCCGCGAACGGGGCGGCTATCAGCTGATGCCCGAGTGGGGAACCCGGCCGTCGAATCACTATTTGCCGCGTCAACCGGTGACGTCCTGCGGCAGCGGCTCGTGTTCGTGCAAGACAGCGGGCGCGGGGGAGACCGAAATGCTGGAAACGCAGGTCGAACACGGCGCGCTCAATCTCGCGTCGATCGCCACGCGCGTATGAGCACGTCAGCGCGCCCGCATGGCGCGCCCCGAATCGAAGAGTGGAGAACGGTATGAATCCGGCATTTTCCGTGGTGTTTCTCACCACGCTGAGCGGTGCGGGCCAGGGGTTGCTGATCGCGCTCGTCGGCGTGGAGCTGGCGCAACGGCTCGGCTTCGGCGACGTGGCGGCGGTTCCGGCGATGTTCTATGTCGTCGGCGCGGCGCTTTCGTGCGCGCTGGGCGCATTGGGGCTCGTGGCGTCGTTCTTCCATCTCGGCCATCCCGAGCGGGCATGGCGGGCCATTGCGATGTGGCGCACCTCGTGGCTGTCGCGCGAATGCCTGTGTCTTCCCGCGTTTCTGGCCTGCACGTTCGCCTATGGCCTCGCGCACCTGCTAGGGGCGTCGTATTCCCTCGCAATAGGGGGCGTGGCTGTCGTCGCGAGCCTGCTGCTGTTCGTGTGCACCGCGATGATCTACGCGTGTCTGCGCTTTCTGCAGGAATGGGCGACGCCGCTCACGCTGGTCAACTTCGTCTTGCTCGGCTGCGCGTCCGGCTTCACGCTCGCGACCGCGTGCGCCGCAAAGTTTGCACCGGCCATGGCGGTGCCGCTCGCCGTCTGCGCCTGCGTGTTGACGCTGGCGGGCTGCGCGTCGCGTACGGCCTCGCTGGTCCGCAACGCGCGCCTGCGCCCGAAATCGACCGTGCAAAGCGCGACCGGCATTCGCGCGGCACGCGTCGAGCAGAAGTCGCGCGGGTTTACGGCAGGCGCCTTCAATCTGCGCGAGTTCTTTCACGGCAAGACGCCAGGCGCGCTCAAACGCATCAAGTGGACGTTCGTGATCGCGGCGTTCCTCGCTCCTTTCTGCCTCGTGGCGATCGGCGGCGGCATTCGATCCGTTGGGCTCTCGTTCGCGGTGTTTTGCCTCGCGGCTGTGATCCAGTACGCGGGACTGGTGGCGGAGCGCTGGTTTTTCTTTGCCGAAGCGCGGCATCCGCAGAATCTCTACTATCAGCGTTCCTAGTGGAGTGGGAGGCATCCAGCCTCGAGCCTTAACCGGCGGCTACACGCACGCTACTCGCGGAACGTCTTCGCGGTTTCCGTTGCGGCATGCCTCAGTTCGGGCACGAAGGCGAGCAGATCGTCGAGCGCGACGCGCCCGACCGGCGCCTGCACGGCGATTGCCGCGCACGCACGGTTGCGGTCCAGCATCACGGGCACGGCGATCGCGATCAAGCCCTGTAAATGCTCCTGATTGTTGATCGCGAGTTGCCGCCGTCGTGTCACCGCCAGCTCCTTGCGCAACGCTTCGCGGTCGGTGATCGTTTGCTCCGAATGCGCGCGCAGCGGCAGCGTGTCGATCATGCGGTCGCGCCGCTCCTTGGGCAAAAAACTCAGCAGCAGCTTGCCGCTCGCCGAACAGTGCAGCGGCACGTGCGAGCCCGGCTGCAGATGCATGCGCAGCGGCCATTCGGTCTCCACGCGGTCGACATAGACCACGTCGTTGCCGGCGAGCATGGTGAGATTGCAGGTCTCGCCGATCTTTTCGACGAGCTGTTCGAGCAGCAAATGCCGCGCCGCCGCCGGCCCCGCATGCATCAGCACGTTCACCGCCATCATTCTCACGCGCGCCGAACACTCGTAGAGCTTGTCGTTGGCGCCGCGCGTGACGAGCCACGCGTCGGTGAGCTGCGCCAGGATGCGGTGCACGGTCTGCTTGGGCAAGCCGAGCGCATCCACCAGATCCATCATCGCCAACGGACGGCCCGCCTGGGCTAGCGTTTCCAGCACGCGGAACGCGCGGACTGCCGCCGCATTCGATTGGTTCGATGTGGACACGCTTGTCTCCTGCGTCGGTTGCGTTGTGCGGTCGACGCCAGCTTTCCCGTCATTGTGCATCTCCCAATGCGATTTTCGGGACTGGTGAAAGTCCCGAAAATCGCATATTCCGCGCCGTCATAGCCGAGTGTCACCGAATGTGCGGGAATCGGGACTCGCATTCACGCGCCGATGAATAGATTGGCAGTACAGCCAATTATTTGATCGGAGCGCGCCGATGAATGTGAGAGAGACCGTCGCCAATGCCGCCGGTGCGGGCAAACCCGAGGCGGGCGCGCCGCAGATCGCCGCGCTCGTGGCGCGTGCGCGTGCGGCGCAGCAAGCGTTCGAGTTCGCCGGGCAGGCAACCCTGGACACCGCTGCAGCAGCAGCCGCGTGGGCGATCATGGAGCCCGGCCGAAACCGCGAGCTGGCCGAACTGGCGGTGCGCGACACAGGGCTCGGCAACGCCGACGACAAGTTCCGCAAGAACTACCGCAAGACGCTCGGGCTGCTGCGCGACCTGCACGGGAAAAAGACCTGTGGCGTGATTGCGCGTGACGAGGCCACAGGCATCGTCGAAATCGCGCGCGCGGTCGGGGTGGTCGCGGCGATCACGCCGTCCACCAATCCGGCCGCGACGCCCGTCAACAAGATCGTCAACGCGCTCAAATGCGGCAATGCGGTGATCGTCGCGCCTTCGCCGAAGGGCTATGGCGCGTGCGAGGCGCTCATCGGCTTCATCCACGCGCAGTTCGCCAAAGCGGGGCTGGACCCGGCGCTCGTGCAGATGCTGCCCGCGCCGGTGGACAAGGCCGCCACCGCCGCGTTGATGCGCGAAGCCGACCTCGTGGTCGCGACGGGCTCGCAGGCCAATGTGCGCATGGCCTACGCCAGCGGGACGCCGGCTTTCGGCGTGGGGGCCGGCAACGTCGCGTCGATCGTCACGCGCACGGCGAACCTTCGCGATGCGGCGCACAAGATTGCCGCGTCGAAGACCTTCGACAACGCGACGAGCTGCTCGTCGGAGAACAGCGTCGTGATCGACGAGGCGGTCTACGACGCGATGCTGCACGAACTCGCCGCGTGTGGCGGCGTGCTGCTCGACGCGCAGCAAAAGGCGCAATTGCAGGCGGCGATGTGGACCGACGGCAAGCTCTCCTCGCGTTGCACTGCAAAATCCGCGGAACAGATCGCGCGCGCCGCCGGCCTCGACGAGGTGGCAGAGGTCGCGGCGCACACAGGCGCGTTCCTGATGGTCGAGGAGAGCGGCTTCGGCGCGGCGCATCCTTTTTCGGGCGAAAAGCTCGCGCCGGTGCTCACGGTCTACCGCGCGCGCGATTTCGACGCTGCGGCGGATATCGTCCGCAGCCTCTACGCGTATATGGGCGCGGGCCACTCGGTCGGCCTGCATACGGACGACCCGGAGCAAGCCGTGACGCTGGGTTCGACGCTGCCGGTGGCGCGCGTGATCGTCAACCAGGCGCATTGCTTTGCGACGGGCGGCAACTTCGACAACGGCCTGCCGTTCTCGCTCTCGATGGGCTGCGGGACCTGGGGGCGCAACAACTTCTCGGACAATCTCGGCTTTCGCCAGTACCTGAACATCACGCGGGTGGCGTACCCCATCACGGAACACGTACCCGAGCTCGACACCTTGCTCGGCGACTATTTCCGGAGGTTCGGCCAATGAGCGCGCCCGCCACGATCCGCGCGCTGATCGAAGCCCGCGCCGCGCAGTACCCGGACAAGCCCTTCCTGCTGGCCGCGCCCGACGAAGATGCCGGCGCAGCCGCCGGCAGCGCCACGGCAGGCGCGACGCTGACCTTCGGCGCGTTGCTCGAGCGTTGCCGCACGCTCGAGAGCCGCTTTCGCGAGGCCGGCCTGAAGCCGGGCGACGTCGTTTCGGTGCTGATGGGCAACGGCATCCAGACGGCCACGCTGCTGCTCGGCGCGATGTACAGCGGACTGATCGCGCATCCGCTCAACCTGCTTTGCCAGGCGTCGCAGCTCGCCTATATCGTCGAGCATTCGGATACGCGGATGATCTTCGCGAGCGCGCAGACCAGCGGCGCGCTTGCGGCGGCGCTTGCCGCGCTGCGCGAGCAGGGCATGTCGCGCCACATCGCGCTCGTGCGTACGGAGCCGGATGCCGTTGCCTTGCCGGTGCTGCCCGCACTCGAAACGGCGGCCGCCTATATGGCGAGCGCTGTGCCGGCAGCGGCGAGCCTCGCGGGCCTCCCGGTCCTGGAATCAGCGCCCGTGGAAGAAGCCCGGTCCGGGCCCGATGGGCCCGACATCGCCCTGCTGATGTACACCTCGGGCACGACCGGCGCGCCGAAGGGCGTGCTGCTCAGCCACGCAAGCCTCCATGCGAACGCGCGCAACATCAGCATCGAGCACCGGCTCGCCGACGACGACCGCGTGCTGGCATCGCTGCCGCTCTATCACATCAACGGCCTCGTCGTGACCTTGCTTGCGCCGCTCTGGCACGCGGGCTCGGTGGTGCTCACGCCGCGCTTCTCCGGGCGCACGTTCTGGCGCGACGCGGCCAGCTACGGCTGCACGTGGATCAACGTGGTGCCGACCATCGTCGCCTATCTCCTCAACGGCGACGAACCGCGCGGGCTCGACCTCTCGGCGCTCAAGTTCTGCCGCAGCGCGTCTGCCGCGCTGCCCGCCGATCATCATCGCGCCTTCGAGGCGCGCTTCGGCATTGGCGTCATCGAAACGATGGGGATGACCGAGACCGCCGCGCCCGTCTTTAGCAATCCGTACGATGCATCGCGGCGCCGGATCGGCAGCATCGGCCTGCCATCGGGCGGCGAAGCGCGCGTGATCGATCGTGACGGCCGTGAATGCGGACCGAACGAGTGCGGCGAAATCGTGCTGCGCGGCGCCCAGCTCATGCGCGGCTACTACAAGCGCCACGAGGAAACGGCGAAGGCGTTCACCGCCGACGGCTGGCTGCACACCGGCGACCTCGGCTATCGCGACGACGAAGGCTACTTCTATATCAACGGCCGCTCGAAGGAACTGATCATCAAGGGCGGCGAGAACATCGCGCCGCGCGAGATCGACGAGGCGCTGCTGCGCCATCCGGGCGTGCTCGACGCGGCGGCCGTCGGCGTGCCCGACCCCGCCTATGGGCAGGAGATCGTCGCGTTCGTGGTGGCGCGCGAGACGCACTGGCAGGGCGCGCCCGACCCGGACGCTCTGCGCGAGCACTGCCTGCGCGAACTGGGCCGCTACAAAACGCCGAAAGAGATCCGCTTCGTGAAAGAACTGCCGCGCGGCCCCTCGGGCAAGGTCCAACGGCTGAAGCTCGTGACGCCCTCGGGCTGATACACGACTGCGCCTCGCGCGCCAATGCGCGCATCCGACCCGGCGACACAAAAGAGAGACTCAGGAGACGACGACATGAAGCAGCACGCGCAGCGCGTCAAGACGCGCCATATCATTCTCGCGGTCATGTGTCTGATGTATTTCATCTCGTACATCGACCGCGTCAACATCGCGGTCGCGGGACCGCTGATCCGCCACGAAATGGGCCTGAGCGCGGTGCAGCTCGGCCTGGTCTTTTCCGCATTCGCCTATCCCTATGCCGTCATGCAGATCATCGGCGGCTGGCTTTCCGACAAGTTCGGTCCGAAGATCGTGCTCACCGTGCTTTCGTTGATCTGGGGCGCGGCGACGCTCGCCACGGGCTTTGCCGGTAGTGTCGCGATGCTGGTGGGGCTGCGCTTCGCGCTCGGCGTGGGCGAGGGCGGGGCGTTTCCCACGGCCACACGCGCTTTCACGTATTGGATGCCGGTGGGCGAACGCGGCTTCGCGCAGGGCATCACGCACAGCTTCGCGCGCCTGGGCGGCGCGATCACACCGCCGCTCGTGCTCGCGGTGGTCGTGGCAGGCGGCTGGCGCGACGCGTTCATTCTGCTCGGCATCGTGAGCCTCATGTGGACGGTGCTCTATCTCTTCGTGTTCACCAACTCGCCGGAACAGAACCGGCGCGTCACGCCCGAAGAGACCGCCGAGATCGGCTATTGCAAGGGCGACTGCGACCGGGCGAAGCGCGCGGCGACGCCGTGGCGCAAGCTCGTGCGGCGCATGTGGCTCGTCACGTTCGTCGACTTCTGCTATGGCTGGCTGTTGTGGGTCTATCTCACGTGGCTGCCGTCGTATCTGAAGGAGTCGCGCGGTTTCGATCTCAAGCAGCTCGCGCTCTTCACGGCGCTGCCGCTGCTCGCGGGCGTGGTGGGCGACACGCTCGGCGGCGTGGTCTCCGACCGCATTTACAAGTGGACGGGCCGGCTGCGCTTCGCGCGCTGCTCGGTGCTCGTGACGGGCATGGGCGGCTCGCTCATTTTCCTGCTGCCCATGGTGTCCGTCTCGAACCCGATGGTCGCGGTGCTGTTCCTCTCCGCTTCGTTCTTCTTCCTCGAGATCACGAATCCGGTGCTGTGGACGCTGCCGCTCGATATCGCCGGCAAGTACGCGGGCACGGCGGGCGGCATGATGAACACGGGCTTCGGCATTGCGGGGATGGTGTCGCCGGTCGTGTTCGGATACCTGATCCAGCACACCGGCAGCTACAACGTGCCGTTCCTGATCTCGGCCGGGTTGCTGGCGCTGGGGATCGTCGCGGCGCTCTTCATCGATACCGCGCGCACGGTCGAGGCCGACGAGGAACGCGAGCGGCGCATGGGCCCGGAAGAGGCAGGGGCGTTCGCGTTCCTCGACAGCATGCCGACCGTGCGGCTCGAGCGGCACACGCTGCGGCGGCCGCTGCGCTGGTGGCGTTGAGCCTCGCAGGGGAGGCGAGGCGTGAGGCACTACGTGCGGCGGCCCTGAAGGCGTCCGGGGGCTTCCGGTGCCTTGCGGGGGCCGTCGCCCAGGTACGCCTTATGCGCCGCCGTCGAGCTTGCGCAGGCGCCAGATGAGGCTCGACGTGTCGAAGCGGCTGCCGCCCAGGCGCTGCACGTCGCCGTAGAACTGGTCGACGAGCGCCGTGACCGGCAGCGCCGCGCCGTTGCGTTTCGCTTCGTCGAGGCAGAAGCCGAGGTCCTTGCGCATCCAGTCCACGGCGAAGCCGAAGTCGAACTTGTTGGCCATCATGGTCTGGCCGCGGTTGTCCATCTGCCAGCTCGCGGCGGCGCCCTTGCCGATCACGTCGAGCACGAGCGCCATGTCGAGCCCGGCGCGCTCGCCGAAGTTGATCGCCTCGGACAGCCCCTGCACGAGGCCCGCGATGCAGATCTGATTGACCATCTTGGCGAGCTGGCCGGCGCCCGCCGCGCCCACCAGCGTCACGGCCGCCCCGTAGTGGGCGAGCGTGGGTTTCGCGCGCTCGAAGGCGGCGGCTTCGCCGCCGCACATGATCGTGAGCTTGCCGTTCTGGGCGCCCGCCTGGCCGCCCGACACGGGCGCGTCGATGAAATGCAGGCCATGTTCGGCGGCTTGGGCCGAAAGCTCGCGCGCCACGTTGGCGGAGGCGGTCGTGTGGTCGGCAAACACGGCGTCGCGCGCCATGCCGGCGAAGGCGCCGTCCGCGCCGAGCGCGATGCTGCGCAGGTCGTCGTCGTTGCCGACGCAGGCGAGCACCAGATCGGCGCCCTGGGCCGCTTCGCGCGGCGTGGCGGCCGCGCGGCCGCCGTATTCGGCGACCCATTGCGCGGCCTTTTCAGCGGTGCGGTTGTAGACCGTGACGTCGAGCCCGGCCTTGGCGAGATGACCGGCCATGGGATGGCCCATCACGCCGAGGCCCAGGAACGCGACACGGCGTACCGGATTGGGGGCGGACGAGGATGCGGATTGGCTCACAGTGGCTCCTTGGGGTGGGGTTTGAGGCTGGGGCGGTTTCATTATCTCAGCTATCGGCGCGGCGCCTGGGCGGCGTCGGCACGAGGCGGCGCCGGCCTGGGCGCGAGCTGGACGCGGCCTGGACTCAACGATAAGGCGCGTCTGGCACTAGCCGCGCGCGTTTTTGTCAGCCGATACTCGGTACAACAAGACGGCCTGGCCGGCCTCGCTCGCGACTGGAGCAGCGCGCCCGGGCCCCCAAAAGGAGACAAGGATGCTCAGGTATCTGATCGGAATCGGCCTCCCTTTTCTGGGCGTCATCGGCGCGCTGCCGTGGGTGGCCGCACAGCAGGACCGCTACGTCTTCGGCGTGCCCTTCATCTACGCGTGGATCTTCGCCTGGTTCCTGCTGACCTCCGGGTGTCTCTTCATCTGCTGGCGCTGCTTCGACCGGCACCGCTCCGCGAACGAGCACTAGCGAGCGCCCGCGGCGCAGACCGCATCCGCGCGCCACCGCCCATCCCATCGCCTCCACCCTGGAGAGCCGCGCATGTCCACATTCGTCTTCTCGCTCCTCATCGCCTTTTCGCTGTATCTCGCCATCCGCTCCCGGCGCGGCCACGGCAAGCAGAGCGTGCACGACTTCTTCGTCGCGTCGCGCCAGTTCGGCGTCGCGCTCGTGTTCTTCCTCACGGCAGGCGAGATCTACAGCATCGGCACGATGGTCGGCTTTCCGGGGGGCATCTATGCGAAAGGGCCGACCTACGGCATCTGGTTTCTCGGCTACATCCTGCTGGCTTACCCGATCGGCTATTTCATCGGGCCGCGCATCTGGGAGGCCGGCAAGCGGCACAACGCCATTACCCAGGCGGACCTCTTCAAGGGCCACTATCGCAGCCGCGTGCTCGAGCTGATCGTCGCGGGCTCGTCCATCCTGTTCCTGATCCCCTGGGGCGAACTTCAGTTCACGGGCCTCGTGTCCGCACTCAAGGGACTCGGCTGGCACGTTCAGCCGGTCTGGCTGATCGTCGTCTGCGCCGCGCTCGCGTTCACCTATATCGCCATTTCCGGCGTGCGCGCCTCCGCCTGGATTGCCGTGCTCAAGGATATCCTGATGCTGCTCGCGATCGTCGTGACCGGCGTGGCCGCCGCGTGGATGGCCGGCGGCACGCACGAGGTGTTCCATGCCGCGAGCCACCAGGTGAGCAACGCGATGACGCCGCCGCAACTGCGCTTCTCCATGAGCACGATGCTGTTCCAGTCTCTCGGCTTCTACATGATGCCGTTCGCGGCGCAGGGCTTCTTCACGGCGCGCGGGCCCAACACGATCCGCCGGACCCAGATCGCGATGCCGCTCTACATGATGATGTACCCGTTCCTCGTGGTGGCCTCGTACTATGCGATCAGTGCGAACCTCAAGCTCGCCTCGCCCAATGACGCGTTCTTCGCGGCCGCCGTCCACCTGCTGCCCGACTGGCTGCTCGGCCTCGTCGCGGCGGGCGCCGCGCTCTCGGGGCTGCTCGTGCTCGCGGGCATCTGTCTCGCGATCGGGCCGATCGTCACGCGCAATCTCATTCCGAACCTGCCCGAGACGCGCCAGAAGCGCACCGCGAAATTCGTGATCGTGGCCTATCTGCTGGTGTCGATCGCCACCACGCTGCTCACGCCGAACCTCATGCTCTTGCTCATCAACCTGACCTACTACGGCGTGACGCAGTTCCTGCCCGGCATGCTGATCCTGCTCGCCGGACGCCAGGTGCGGCCAGGCGCGGTGGCGGCCGGCATTGTCTGCGGCCAGGGCCTCGCGATCGTGTGCTACGTGCTGCATATCGGCTTCGGCGGCATCAATCTCGGGCTCGTGTGCCTGGCTGTGAACGTGCTCGTCGTCTTCGTGGGACATATCCTGTTGCGGCCGTCCGGGCGGCGCTATGGCATGCCCGATCCGCTTCACCATCATTCATAGGAGTTGAGCCTGTCAATGAATCCGCAAGCCTCGTCTTCATCTGCCGGTCAGCCGGTCACGGTTTTCGCGGCGCGCCGCATCCTCACGCTCAACCCTGGCCAGCCGCATGCGACGCACGTGGCCGTGCGCGAGGGACGCATTCTCGCGGTCGGCACGAACGAGGATGCCGCGCGGTGGGAGACGCAATACGGCGCCTGCACGCGCGACGACACGTTGCGCGACAAGGTGCTGATGCCCGGGCTCGTCGAAGGCCATTGCCACCTGATGGAAGGCGCGGTATGGGATGCCGTCTACGTGGGCTACTACGACCGTCGCGGGCCGGACGGCAAGCTGTGGCGCGGGCTGCGCACGCTCGATGCCGTGCTCGAACGCCTCGCGCAAGCCGAACGCGCCATGACCGACGACGGCCCGTTGCTCGCGTGGGGCTTCGATCCGATCTACTTCGGTGCGGCGCGTCTGACGACACGCGAACTGGACACGGTCTCGGCGAGCCGCCCGATCGCGATTCTCCATGCGAGCGTGCATTTGATGAACGTGAACGGCGCGATGCTCGCGCTCGCCGGCATCGACGAGGACACCGACGTGGACGGCATCGCGCGCGACACGCAGGGCCGGCCCACGGGCGAACTGCAGGAGTTCGCGGCGATGTTCCCGATCTACCAGGTGATTGGCGGCAAGCTCGCGATCGCGGCCAGCGAGAAGCCGCACGCGGTCTGGAATTTCGGCCGCGTTGCGCAACTCTCGGGCGTGACGACGGCCACCGATCTCGTCAACGATCTCTCGCCCCAGGGCAACCAGACCTTGCACAGCGTCACGGCCGACCCCGAGTACCCGGTGCGCATCGTGCCCGCGTTCGCGCCGCAGCGTAATCCAACACAGAGCGCAGCCGGCGTGCTGGAGGCGATGGCGGGCACTACCGACAAGCTGCGCTTCGGGCCGGTCAAGTTCATCGTCGATGGCTCGATCCAGGGCTTCACGGCACGCGTGCGCTGGCCGGGCTATGCGGGCGGGCAGCCCAACGGCCTGTGGCTGATTCCGCCCGCGCAGCTGGTCGAGGTGTTCGAGCCGTACCACTGCGCCGGGCTGCAGCTGCATATCCACACCAACGGCGACGAAGCGACCGAGGTCGTGCTCGACGCGCTTGCGACGCTGCTCGCGCGCCATCCGCGGCCCGACCACCGGCACACGCTGCAGCACTGCCAGATGGCGGACGCAGCGCAGTTGCGGCGCATCCGCGCGCTGGGCCTGTGCGTGAACTTCTTCGCGAACCACATTTACTACTGGGGCGATGCGCACTACGGCCAGACCATGGGCCCGGACCGCGCGAACCGCATGGACCCGGCCGGCTCGGCGCAGCGCATGGGCATTCCCTGCGCGTTGCATTCGGACGCGCCCATCACGGCGTTGAGCCCGCTGTTTACCGCGTGGTGCGCGGTGCGGCGCGAAACGGCCAGCGGCCGCGTGCTGGGCGAGGCGGAGCGGCTCACGGTCGACGAGGCGCTCCATGCGATCACGCTCGGCGCCGCGTACACGCTGCGGCTCGATCACCTGATCGGCAGCATCGAGGTGGGCAAGTTCGCCGATTTCGCGGTGCTCGACGAAGACCCGAGCACCTGTGCGCCCGAGCGGCTGAAGGACGTGCCGGTGTGGGGCACGGTGCTCGGCGGACGCGTCATGCGCGCCCCGCGATGAATCCGGCCGCCACGCCCGCGACCGCGCGCGCGCCGATCGACCTCGCGGTGATCGGCGGCTACCTCGGCGCGGGCAAGACCACGGTGGTCAACCAGTTGCTGGAGGCGCCGCACGGCAAGCGCATCGCGGTGCTCGTCAACGACTTCGGCGCCGTGAATATCGACGCCCGGCTCGTGCGCGCGCACAGCGACGACGTGATCGAGCTCGACAACGGCTGCATCTGCTGCACGATCGGCGGTGCGCTCGTCGATGCGCTTGCTCGTCTGGCCGCGCGCGAAGAGCGGCCAGACCTGCTGCTGATCGAGGCGAGCGGGGTGTCGGACCCGGCGAAGATCGCCCAGGTGGGCTTGCTCAACGGCGCGTTTCGTCTCACGGCGGTGCTCGTGATTGCGGATGCGCTCGAGTTCGTGCACACGCTCGCCGATCCGCTGGTCGGCGCGATGGCGCAGCAGCAGATCGACAGCGCAAGCGCGGTGATCGTCACCAAGCTCGAACTGATCGAGGCCGGTGCGCGCGAGCGCGCCGTCGCGGATGTGCGCGCGTTTGCGCCCACCGACATCGTCGTGGCCGCGGATCACGGGCGCGTCCCGCCCGCGCTGCTGTTCGACGCAAGCGTGCCGCAAACGCGCGCGCTCGCCGATGCCAGGCGCTGGCAGCACCAGCCGCCCGGGTCGAACGCCGGCGTGTTGCCCGCCTTCGCAAGCGTGACGCTTGCCGCGCCCGACGTGCTGGACAAGGCGCGCCTGCGTGCGTGGCTCAAGGCGCTGCCGCGCACGATCCTGCGCGCGAAGGGTTTCGTGCGCGTGGCCGATGCGGATGGCGGCATCGGCACCCGCGTGTGCCAGGTCGCTGCCCGCCGGCTGCGCATGACGCCGCCCGCGCAGAGCGAGCATGCGGCGGCGAGCGCGGAGAGCGTCATCGTCTTCATCGGCTTCATCGATCCGGAAACCGAAGCGACGTTGCGCGACGGACTGCTCGCGTGTTGCGTGCATGCCGCCTAGTGCCGCATTCCATGCCGCGCGCGCAGCGCGGCGAACCCTTTACCGCACCCCGCTCATGGCCAGATGTCGCGTGTGATGGCGACGGCCCACCCAGGCGGCCGAGAGCGCGCTCACGAGACCCGCGAACATCGTGTAGAGGCAGATGAGCCACGGATCGCCGCCGTTGCGCTGCAAGAGCCAGGTCGCGATGATGGGGCTGATGCCGCTCGCGAAGATGCCGGAGAACTGATAGACGAACGAGATGCCGGAGTAGCGCACGTTGGCGTCGAACAGCTCCGCGAAGAGCGCCGCCTCGGGTCCGTACACAGACGCGTAGATGACGCCTAGCGGAATGATCACCGCGATCCACACGAACACAGGCGAGCCGCCGCTGTGCTTCATGAGCCAGAAGCCGAAGAACGACGACAAGCCCGTGAAGAGCGAGCCCCAGAAGTAGATGCGGGTCCTGCCGATGCGGTCCGAAAGGCGGCCGAAAAACGGAATCGTGAAGATCATCGTGAAAGCGGCGGCCATCACGGCGAGCAGGGCGTCGGTGCGCGAGAGCTTGAGCGTCTGCGTGAGATAGGCGATCGTGAAAACGGCAAAGACGTTGAAGAACACACCGTCGATGAAGCGTGCGCCCATGCCGGCGAGCACGTTGCCGGGATAGCGGGAGAGTACCTCGGCGATCGGCACACGGACTTCGGCGCCCTGTTGCTTCACGCGTTCGAACTCCGGTGTTTCCAGCACGCGCAGGCGGATATACATGCCGATCGCCACGAGCGCGAAGGAAAGGAAGAACGCGACGCGCCAGCCCCAGGCGAGAAACTGCGCGTTGCTGAGCACGGAGGAGAGCAGGGCGACCACGCCCGACGCGAGGCAGAGCCCGATCGCGAGGCCGATCTGCGGAATGCTCGCATAGAGACCGCGCTTGCCCTCGGGCGCGTATTCGAACGACATCAGCACGGCGCCGCCCCATTCGCCGCCGAGGCCGAGGCCCTGCGCGACGCGCAGGATGAGCAGCAGCGCGGGCGCCCACAGGCCGATCTGCGCATAGGTCGGCACGGTGCCGATCAGCACGGTGGCGACGCCCATGATCGAGAGCGTCATGATCAGCATGCTCTTGCGGCCGAGCCGGTCGCCGAAGTGACCGAACACGATCCCGCCGAGCGGACGGCTCAGGAAGCCCACCGCGAAGGTGCCGTAGGCGAGCATCGTCGAAATGAGCGGATCGCCGCTAGGGAAATAGAGCTTGTTGAAGACGATGCCGGCGACGACGCCGTAGAGGAAGAAGTCGTACCACTCGATGGTCGCGCCGATCAGGCTCGCGACGACCACGCGCCTCATCTGCCGGGCGTCGGTGCGGGGCAATGCGTTCATGGCTGTCTCCTTGTTGGGGCGCACCTGGTGCGGTGCGGTTCCTTGAAAAACCGGTATTTTCGTCAGGTATCCTTTGTTTGCTGCGGGTCGTTGCGGTGCTGCATGGACTACTTGCTTGCGCCCCTGCGTGTGGTGACTTCAGGGGTGGGCCTCGGCATGCTCCCGTTGCGGCTCGGTGAGGCTCGCGTGGTCCTCGAGAATCATGTTGGCGGCCTTCTCCGCGATCATGATCACGGGGGCGTTGGTGTTGCCGGAGACGAGCTCGGGCATGATCGACGCATCGACGACGCGCAGCGCGGCGAGGCCATGCACGCGCAGGCGTTCGTCGACGACCGCGGTCGCGTCGCGGCCCATCTTGCAGGTGCCCGCCGGGTGATAGATGGACTGGCTGAACTGGCGCGCCGCATCGAGCAATTCGGCATCGCTCTGATACCGCTCGCCTGGCACGAACTCGGACACGATGTGCGGCGCGAGCGACGGCGCGGCGGCGATGCGGCGCGCCACCCGAATGCCGCCGATCACGACGGGATGGTCGCGCGGATCGGAAAGATAGTTGGCGCGAATGGCCGGGTACTGGAGCGGGTCGGTGGAGCGGATTTCGACGCTGCCGCGGCTATGGGGCCGCAACTGGCAGACGGACGCCGTGAACGCCGAGAACGGATGCGCGCCCTGGCCGGGCTTGTCGGCGCTCAGCGGCTGCATGTGGAACTGGATGTCGGGGCGCTCGACCGCGGGGCTCGAGCGCGTGAAGATCGCCACCTGGCTGGCCGCCAGCGTGAGCGGCCCGGTGCGCCAGAGCGCGTATTGCAGGCCGATCCACGCCTTGCGCAGCGGATGGTTGACCTCGTCGTTGAGCGTGCGTTCGCGGGTGCGGAACACGAGCCGCACCTGCAGATGATCCTGCAGGTTCTGGCCGACGCCCGCCAGGTCGTGCAGCACGGCAACGCCTGCGTTGCGCAACACGTGCGCCGGACCCACTCCGGAGTGCTGAAGAATGTGCGGCGAGCCGATCGCGCCCGAAGCGAGAATGACCTCGACGCGCGCCCGCGCAGTCTTCTTCACACCGTCCTGCAGATACTCCACGCCGACCGCGCGGCGCCCTTCGAACAGGATCCGGCTTGCCTGCGCCCGCGTTTCCACGATCAGATTGCTGCGTTTGCGGGCGGGCTTGAGAAAGCCCTTCGCGGTGCTCCAGCGAAAGCCGTTATAGGCGGTCTGCTGAAAGTAGCCGACCCCTTCCTGGACCGCGCCGTTGTAGTCCTCATTGAGCGGGATGCCGATTTCCTGTGCCGCGGCGATGAAATGATCGGCAATGGGCCGGCGCAAGCGCAGGTCGGAGACCTTCAGCGGTCCGCCGACGCCGTGCCAGGCGTTTGCGCCGCGCTCCTGATCCTCGGACTTCCTGAAATACGGGAGAACGTCGGCGTAACTCCAGCCGCGATTGCCGAGCGCCGCCCAGCGATCGTAGTCCTCACGCTGCCCGCGCACGTAGAGCAGGCCGTTGAGCGAACTGGATCCGCCGAGCACCTTGCCGCGCGGCCAGTCGATCTGCCGGCCGGCCACGCCTTCGTCCGGCTCGGTGCGATAGCACCAGTCGAGCGCGGGGTCGTGCATGGTCTTGAAGTACCCGACCGGGACGTGGATCCACGGATTGTTGTCTTCGCCACCCGCTTCGAGCAGCAGCACGGCGTTGCGCGCGTCGGCACTGAGCCGGTGGGCAAGCACGCAACCGGCCGATCCGGCGCCGACGATCAGGTAGTCGACCTCATGGTCCATGAATCCCGTCTCCTCGAAATCCAGGGGCGGCATGACGCGCCGCGTTTTCGGATCAATGTCGGGGAAGGGGATGCCGACCGCAAGCGGCGATCGCACGCACGGGCCGAAAGTGAAACGGAAACTGCCGAAACGGAATCAGAAAGCCACGGCGCAGCGCGTACCTTTTGCCGCCGAAGCGGCGACGCGCCGGGGCCCGCTCAGGCGAGCGAGAGCCCCTGGAGCAGCGGCGCGAGCCGGCTCGCCGTTTGCTTCATGCGGCCCACCGACTCCAGCAGTTCCTCGAGGGTCGCGCGCGCGGTCGGCGCATGCACGGCGAGCGCGGCGAGCACGCGTTTGCTGGCGGGGTCGCGCACGGGCACCGCAATCGCCACCATGCCGCGCACGAACTCTTCGTTGTCGATGCCGATGCCGCGCACCGCGAGCTGCTCAAGCTCGGCCGCGAGCGCTTTGGGGGCGGTCAGGGTGCGGTGCGTCATCTTCGTCAGCACGAGGCGTTCGAGCAGCGCGTTGCGCTCGAGCACGCTCATCTGCGAGAGAAAGAGCTTGCCGCTCGCGGTGCAGTGCAGCGGAACGTGCATGCCTGGACGCATCTCCATGCGCAACGGCTCCGTCGTCTCGACGCGCTCGATATAGAGCACGCGGTCGCCGTCGAGCGCGGTGAGATTGCAGGTTTCGCCGAGCGATTCCACGAGTGTGCGCAGCAGCACGCGGCACGAGCGCGTGAAGGTGTTGTTGGCGAGCGTGGCGAGCGCGAGCTGCGCCGCGCGCGGGCCCAGCGCGATGCTGCGGTCGTGCCCGCGCGAATCGGGCATGTGGATCACGTAGCCGCGCGCTTCCAGCGAATCGATGAGCCGCAGCAGTGTCGCCTTGGGAATATGCAGCCGGGCGGACAACTGCGAAAGCGTGTACGGCTGGCCCGCGGACGCCAGTTGCTCCAGCACCACGAGCGCGCGCAGCACGCGGGCGTCATCCGCCGACGATTCTTCGCGCAGCGCGGGGGTATGGTCTTTCGCCCTGATTTGCGGTGGGGTTTGCGTCGTCTCTCGCGCTGTGTCGCGCATCGGTCTCCTCCTGAAGGGCGTGGAAATGAAACGAATTGTTCGAGTTTCCGGGCTTTTTTCAGTATGAGCGCAAAGTTCGCGGCGTTACGTAGCGGATTACCCCGATATGTCATGCGAATGATTTCCGAACCGTACCAGGCCGCTGTACCAGGCGATACCGGGCCACTGGCTCTACCTGTGCAATTCTGGTCTGCCTAGAATTTTTCCCAACAGAGCGCCAAAGAACGACGACAGCTTTGCAAGGAGACAGGCATGACGAACAGGCAGTCGGCAGGAACCGCTCTCGCAGCGGAGCGTGCAAGCGTCTTCACGAAGCCTGTGGAGCAATGATCATGGGATACAGCACAGTCGATCCCGCCGCCGCCGGCTTTGCCGCGAGCGATTCCGGCTCCACGAAGTACGACCCCAAGTACGATCCGCTCGTCTCGCCGGGCCCGGGCGTCGGCAAGGATTATGCGCTGACCTACTGGGTCGCGACGGCGGGCAGCCCGCCCCCCGACGACGGCCCCGTCACGAGGGATCTCGACGTGGATGTCGCGATCATCGGCGCGGGCTACACGGGGCTCGCCACGGCGCTGTGCCTCGCACGCGAGCATGGCATCAAGGCCGTGGTGCTGGAGGCGAACCGCACGAGCTGGGGCTGCAGCAGCCGCAATGGCGGACAGGGGCAGAACGCTTCGGGCCGCCTCTCGCGTTCGCAATGGATCGAGCGCTGGGGCAAGGATGTCGCCCTGAAAATGCACGACGAGATCCAGCAGGGCTTCGATCATTTCAAGGAACTCGTTGCCGAGATCGATTGCGATCCCCAGCCGGGCGGTCACTTCCTGATCGCCCACCGGCCGCGCATCATGGCGAAGCTCGCCGCCGAGGCGAAGGTCTGGAAGGACGTATTCGGCTACCCGTCGGAGCTATTGAGCGCGCAGACGTTTCGCCGCGAGTTCGTCGACGACCACGAGGCGGCCGGCGCGCTGCACGAGCCCGAAGGGATCGGCATCCATGCGCTGAAGCTCGCGTTCGGGTATCTGCGCCTCGCACGTGCTGCTGGCGCGAAGGTCCACACGAGCAGCCCGGTGATGGGATGGGAGACCATCAACGGCGTGCATCACCTGCGCACGCCGGGCGGCGTGGTGCGGGCGCGCGCGGTGGGCATCGCGACCGGCGCGTACACGGCGCAGACGCTGCATCCCACGCTGCGTAGCAAGGTCATGCCGATTCTCTCTAATTCGATGGTTACGCGTCCGCTTACCGAAGCCGAGATCGCCGCGTGCGGCTTTCGCACGACTCAGGTGCTCACGGATACGCGCACGCTGCGCTTTTACTATCGGTTCTTGCCCGATGGGCGGTTGCAGATTGGCAGCCGCAGCGCGATTACCGGTGAGGATGCGCCTAATCCGCGGCATCTCGATCTGCTCAAGGAGGGCATGGCGCGCAAGTTTCCGGCGCTGCGCGGCGTGCAGATCGACTATTCGTGGTGGGGGTGGGTGGATGTGAGCCACGACATGATGCCTCGGGTGTGTCAGCCCGATCCCAGGCAATCGGTGTTTTATGCACTTGGCTATGGGGGGAATGGGGTGTCTTATTCGCAGCAGGCTGGGAGGCGGCTTGCTGAGCGTATCGCTGGTAAGGGTGGACAGCTTACGCTGCCGATTTTTACCACGCCACTGCCTGGGCATCCGTTTGCGCCGTTCCGGCGGATTGGGCAGAGGATGCTGTATTTGCAGTATTACAGGCGGGATGAGAAGGCTTGAAGGTATGCGTTTTCTGTTGGCCTTTCCTTGTTTTCGCGGTGGTCTGCCTGGGTTGCCCCTGTGCGGGGCGGCACCTACTTTCTTTGCGGCGGCAAAGAAAGTAGGCAAAGAAAGCCGCTCAAACCGCTAGCGCCTGCCACCGTTCACATCTCGCCACTAGTGGTGAATGGCTCCGGAGCGTCTGTCACCTCGCACCACCCAAGTGAGTGACAAGGCAGTCATTCATCCCGCTGCTCGCTACGCGCGCTGCGGTTCGGTCTGCATGGGAAACCAAAGGGCTCTGCGTGGCTTCGTGACAATGTACGCGCACCAAAAGGTTCTCGGTTATGCCCTTCGGCGCGCGTAGCGCCGCCGGAAGGATGAGCGCCTTGTCACTTCGTTTGTGGGCGAGTGGTGACAGACGCTCCGGAGCCATTCACCATTTACGGCGCGAGGTGAACGGTGGCAGGCATTAGCGGTTTGAGCGGCTTTCTTTGCCTACTTTCTTTGCCGCTGCAAAGAAAGTAGGTGCCGCCCCGCACAGGGGCAACGCGTGCGTACCGACGCGAAAACAAGAAAACCCACAAAACAAAAAACAAAAAAAGCGCCACCCAAAGAGGCGCACCGAAAAGCGATTCCCCAAAATGGAGGTGATATGCAACCCCCGATGGACAACCAGCAACTGAAGTGCGGCCTAAAGCAGCGCCACATGACAATGATCGCCCTCGGCGGCGTGATAGGCGCCGGCCTCTTTGTCGGCAGCGGCGTCGTGATCCAGCAAACAGGCCCAGCCGCCGTCCTCTCCTTCCTCATCACCGGCGGCCTCGTCGTACTCGTGATGCGCATGCTCGGCGAAATGGCCTGCGCCATGCCCGCAGTCGGTTCGTTCTACGAATATGCGCGCCTCGCCTTCGCCACCTGGCGCGGACCGGGCAAGCTGGCCGGCTTCCTCACCGGCTGGATGTACTGGTACTTCTGGGTGATCGTGGTCGCCGTCGAGGCGGTGGCGGGCGCCAAGCTCGTCCAGTTCTGGCTACCCGACGCGCCCGCCTGGCTCATCAGTCTCGTATTGCTCGTGCTCCTGAGCGCAACGAACCTGATCTCGGTGGGCAGCTACGGCGAATTCGAATTCTGGTTCTCCTCGATCAAGGTGGCGGCGATCATCGTTTTCCTCTTTCTCGGCGGCCTCTATGTCCTCGGATTGTGGCCGTCGTCGCTGCACACGACCGCCGTATTGCCGACGCTGCTCGGCCATGGCGGCCTCATGCCGAAGGGCATCGGGCCGGTACTGAGTGGCGCCGTCGCGGCCACGGGCTTCTACTTCGGCGCGGAAATCGTCACGATCGCAGCGGCCGAGGCGCGCGAGCCCGCCAAGGCCGTCGCGAAGGCCACGAACTCGGTCATCACGCGCGTCCTCGTGTTCTACGTCGGCTCCGTGCTGCTCGTGGTCGCGCTCGTGCCGTGGAATTCGCCGGCCATGTCGACGCCCTATGTGAGCGCGCTCCAGGTGATGGGCTTGCCCGCCGCCGCGAACATCATGAACGCGATCGTGCTGACCGCCGTGCTCTCCGCGCTCAATTCGGGGCTTTATGCGGCCTCGCGCATGCTGTTCGCACTGACCCGCCACGGCGACGCCCCGGCGGCGCTCGCGAAGGTCAACCGCCGCGGCGTGCCGGTGCGCGCGATCCTGCTCGGCACCGTGTTCGGCTATGTGTCGGTCGTGATGTCGTACGTGTCGCCGGATACGGTGTTCGCGTTCCTTGTCAACTCGTATGGCACGGTCGCGATCTTCGTCTATCTGCTGATCGCCCTGTCGCAACTGCGCCTGCGCAAGCGCCTCGATCCGTCGGCCGTTGGCGAGCTGCGCGTGAAGATGTGGTGCTTCCCCTACCTCACGTGGGTGGCGATTGCCGGCATGGTGGGTATTCTCGTCGCGATGGCGTTCATCCCCGAGCAGCGCAAGCCGCTCTGGCTCGGCGTGGCGAGCCTCGCCGTGCTGCTCGTCACCTACGCATGGCTGCAGCGCCGCGCGCGCATCCGCGAGCGTGCCCGCGACTACGCGTCGTCCTTCGCGACGTGGACGCCCGCCACGACAGAATCGAGCGCTGGCCGCTTCGGCAAATGAAGCCGCAGTCTGCATGCAGTCATGAACGCGACAAGGAGAACGCGATGACCACGGAACGCGCGATGGAGGGGCCGGACCGCATGGTGTCGGTGCGCGAGCGCTTCGGCTTCGATTCGAACCTCATGGTGCCGGCCTTCAGCGAGCGCGACGCCCACGTGCCCGACGTCGATGAGGCTTATCGCTTCAACCCCGAAGTCACGCTCGCCATCCTCGCCGGCTTCACGCGCAACCGGCGGGTGATGGTGCAGGGGCTGCACGGCACGGGCAAGTCCACGCACATCGAACAGGTCGCCGCGCGGCTGAACTGGCCCTGCGTGCGCGTGAATCTCGACGGCCATATCAGCCGGCTCGATCTCGTCGGCAAGGACGCCATCGTGGTGCGCGACGGCCGCCAGGTCACGGAGTTCCAGGAAGGGATCGTGCCGTGGGCGCTGCAGCGTCCGGTCGCGCTGATCTTCGACGAATACGATGCGGGCCGCCCCGACGTGATGTTCGTGATCCAGCGCATTCTCGAGCGCGACGGCAGCTTCACGCTGCTCGACCAGAATCGCGTGATCCGCCCGCACGCCCACTTCCGCCTCTTCGCGACCACCAATACGATCGGCCTCGGCAATCTCAACGGCCTGTATCACGGCACGCAAATGCTGAACCACGCGCAAATGGACCGCTGGAACGTGGTCGCCACGCTCAACTACCTGCCGCGCGAGGAGGAGGCCGGCATCGTGCTCGCCCGCGTGCCGGAGATGACCGACGACGCGGGCCGGCAACTCGTCGATTCGATGATCAGCATGGCGGCGATGACGCGCAAAGGCTTCGCAACCGGCGATCTCTCCACGCTGATGTCGCCGCGCACCGTGATCGACTGGGCCGAGAACTGCCAGATCTTCCGCGATCCCGCGCTGGCGTTCCGGCTCACGTTCCTCAACAAGTGCGACGAAGCGGAGCGGCCGATCGTCGCCGAGTATTATCAGCGCTGCTTTGGCGTCGAGCTGGACGCGGCGTCCACCGCAAGGGGCGGCGAGGGCGGCGAACCGCGGGAGGCGCGCGCGTGAGTGCCACGCCCACGCCCGAGGCCGTGCGCACCGCGCTGCGGCACGAGTCGCTCTGCGCGGCCGCCGTGCGCGCGCTCACCGGCGACGCCGCGCTCCACTATCGCGGCGGCCGGCTTTGCCGCGAGTCGCGGCCCTTGCCGCTCTATGCTCCGCATCTGCGCAGCAACGTCTACGAGGACGAGTTCGCTTCGCTGCGTGGCGCCGCCGACGCCGCCGCGCAGCGTCTTCTCCATTCCGACGCGGCGCTGCACCGGCTGCTCGCTCCCGACGCCCCGATCGAGCGCCTGCTGTTCGAGCTGTTCGAGCAGGTGCGCTGCGAGGCGCAATTGCCGCCCGGCATGCCGGGACTTGCGCACAACCTGCGGCACCGCTTCGAAACGTGGTCGCGCGCGTATTGCCGGGCGGGCTTGACCGAAGGCCATCTCGGCATCCTGCTCTATACGGTGGCGCAGATCGTCTGGTCGCGCGTGAGCGGCTGGCCCGTGCTCGACGAGACCGAGGATCTGATCGAAGCGACACGCGCCGGCATCGTGCCTGCAATCGGCGTGCAGCTTGCGGGGCTGCGCGCGACTCGCACGGATCAACGCGCCTATGCGGCGCATGCCCGCGAGCTGGCGCGCCGCGTCGCGACGATGCTCGAAGACGCGCGCGCGGCACATGCAGGGGACGACGCCGAGGAAGCCCGCGCAGCCGACGACGCCTTGACGTCGTTCTCGCTGTGGGTCGACTTCGACGAAACGAGCGTCGAGCTGCCCGCGCTCGCGCCGACCGGCGTGAGCCGCGTGCTGGCCGAGGCGGCGAACGGCTATCGCGCCTACACGACGCAGTACGACCGCGAGATCCGGCCCGCCACGCGCGTGCGCGAAGCGCTGCTGCGCGCGTATCGCGAGCGGCTCGACGAGCGCATCGGCGCGTGCGGCATCAACGTTGCGCGCCTCGCGCGCGCGCTGCAGGCAGCGATTGCGGTGCCGCAGCGCGATGGCTGGCTCTTCGGCGAGGAGGACGGCCGCATCGACGGCAGACGCCTCGCGCAGGTCGTCAGCTCGCCCGCCGAGCGGCGCGTGTTCCGGCGCGAGCGATACGAGCCGCACAGCGATTGCGTGGTGGGCTTCCTGATCGATTGCTCGGGGTCGATGAAGGCGCATATCGAGCCCGTCGCGATGATGGTCGATCTGCTCGCGCGCGCATGCGAGCAGGCGGGAATCGCGACCGAGGTGCTCGGCTTTACGACGCTCGCCTGGAACGGCGGCCGTGCGCGTGCGGACTGGCTCGCGGGCGGGCGGGCGCCGCATCCGGGGCGCCTGAACGAGACCTGCCACATGGTGTTCAAGTCCGCCGACGAGAGCGGGCGGCGCGCTCGCCCGGCCATCGCCGCGCTGCTCAAGGCGGACCTGTTTCGCGAGGGCGTGGACGGGGAGGCCGTGGAATGGGCATGCGCGCGGCTCGCGGGCCGCGCCGAGGCGCGGCGCATTCTCGTCGCGATCTCGGACGGCAGCCCGATGGACACGGCCACGGCGCAGACGAACGACGCCTTCTATCTCGACAATCACTTGAAGGAGGTGGTCGCGCGCCACGAGGTAATGCGCGACGTCGACGTGATCGGGCTGGGCGTCGGGCTGGACCTCAGTCCGTACTACCGGCATTGCGTCGCGCTCGACTCCGGCGAGCCGCTCGATATGGCCCGCTTGATCGATCTCGCGCAATGGATTGGGGCGCCGCGTTAGCGCACAGTCATCGATTCCTGCGCGGGCCATCACCCGCTCACATCACACCATCAGTTCCTTCACCGCACACAGCACGAGCGAAGCGCCGATGATCATCAGCACGCCGAATGCCAGCCTGCGCATCGCGAGGGAAGACAGCGGCGGCGGGTAGTGGCGCGCCGCCAGCGTCATCAGCATCACGACCGGCGCGGCGAGCGCGGCCTCGATGCAGATCGAAGCGGGAAGCTCGCCCTCCCAGGCGCTGAACAGCACGCGCACAAGCGACGTGACCGTGAAGAGCAGGATCAGCGCGCAGCGAATCTCGATCAGCTTGAGCGGCTGGCGATAGAACTGGAAGATGAGCGGCGGCCCGGACACGCCGAACATGCCGCTCAGGAGGCCGCCACATACGCCGCTCACGAAAAAGCTGCGGTCGCCCGAGCGTTGTGCGAGCGGCACGGGCCGCAGCGCGGCGCTCAGTCCGCCGTACAGCACGACGGCGCCGAGCAGCAATTGCAGCATGCCGGAGGCCGAGGCGCTCAGGTAGTCGAGCACCATCACACCCACCACGACCGAGGGCAGCACCCCGAGCGTCGCGGCGCCCACGGCCCGCCAGTCGATATGGTGGAGCTTGCCGGGCAGCGCGGCCGCGCTGTTCGCGAGCGTAACGAGGCTCAGCAGGGTGGCGATGCTTGCGAGCGGCGCGAGGCTGAAGCCGCTCGTGGCGCCCATGACGATCATGCTGAGGCCGAAGCCCGTGATCGTCTGAAAATAACTGGCTGCGCCGATCACGGCGATCAGGACCAGGACCTTCTCATGCGTCATGCTGCGTGGGGTTCCTTCGAGTGAGTGACGTCGCGTTGGCGGGCCGTCTGCGCCTGGACCGCCGTGGTGGCGATCACGTAATAGATATCCTCGGGGCAGCAGCCTCGAGAAAGATCGTTGGCGGGCCGGTTCAGGCCCTGCATCAGCGGGCCGATGGCCTTTGCGCCGCCAAGACGCTCGGCGAGTTTGTAGCCGATATTGCCCGCGTCGAGATTCGGGAAGACCAGCACGTTCGCGTGGCCGCCGCACTGCGAATGCTCGATCTTGCGCTCGGCGATCTCCGCCACGAGCGCCGCGTCGAGCTGCACGTCGCCGTCCACGCAGAGGGCGGGGCGCTGCTCGTGCACGCGCCGCGTCGCCTCGATCACCTTGTCCACGCTCGCATGGTGGGCGCTGCCGCTGGTCGAGAACGACAGCATCGCGACGCGCGGCTCTTCCATCAGCAGGCTGCGCGCGCTGTCGGCGGCGGCCATGGCGATCTCGGCGAGCTGTGCGGCGTCGGGGTCCACCACGAGCGCGCAGTCGGAGAAGATCAGGCCGCCTTTATAGCGATGAAACGGCTCGCACAGCATCATCAGGAAGAAGCTCGAGACGAGCTTGAACGACGGCTCGACGCCGATCAGCTTGATGGCCGCGCGCACCACGTCGGCGCTGGTATGAACGGCGCCCGCCACCGACCCGTCCGCGTGGCCGAGACGCACCATCAGGTTGGCGAAGACGAGCGGCTTCGCGGCCTCCTCCCACGCGAGTGCGGGCGTCATGCCTTTGGCGCCGCGCAGCGTGACCAGTTCGTCGGCGAAGGCCGTGCGCCATGGGCTCTTTTGCGGATCGATCAGCGCGATCTCGCCGAGCTCGACCGACTCGCGTGCGGCGGCCGCACGGATCGCGCCCGGGTCGCCGAGGAGCATGATGCGAGCAATGCCCTCCTGGTGCGCCCGCGCCGCGGCGGCGAGCACGCGTGGGTCATCGGCTTCGCACAGCACGATGCGCATGGGCGCGAGGCGGGCGCTTTCGACGATACGGTTCAGGGCTTTCATGGTGTCATGGGCTCATGGACGCACAAACGGACGGACGCACGCCAGCAGCAGGCGTGTCCAGACGAAAACCGGCCACAAGCGGGTGCCCCGCCTGCGGCCGGCGATCGGTGGCAGCCCGCGCGCACCTGCCTGCAACGTACGGCGCGTGCGGGCTGCGGCTGGCCCTTCAGACGAAGTCCTTGTACTTGTCGAGCAGGCGCACGGGCTTCGAGAGCGCGTCGCGGCGGAACGGATCGCCAAGCTCGCGCGTGCACATGATCTCGACGATGGTCGTCTTGCCCTGGTTCATCTGCAGGTCGATCGCGCGCTTGAGCGCCGGGCCCACGTCCTCGAGCTTGTCCACCACGATGCCTTCCGCGCCCATCGCCTTCGCGATGCCGGCAAAGCTCGGGCTGTCCAGTTCGCCCGCGACGAAGCGGCGATCGTAGAAGTCCACCTGGTTCTTCTTCTCGGCGCCCCATTGGCGGTTATGGAACACGACGGCCGTCACCGGAATGTTGTGGCGCACGCAGGTGAGCGTTTCCATCAGGCTCATGCCCCAGGCGCCGTCGCCCGCATACGAGATCGCGGGGCGGTGGGGCGCGGCCACCTTCGCGCCGATGATGGTCGGGAACGCATAACCGCAGTTGCCCCAGCTCATCGCCGCGAACAGGCTGCGCGGCTGGTTGAAGCGCAGATAGCTGTTCGCGACGGAGTTGATGTTGCCGATGTCGGTCGACACCATCACGTCCTCGGGCATCGCCTTCTCGAGCTCGCGCAGCACCTGGCGCGGATGCAGATACTCGCCGCCGGTGGGCGTGCGCTCGTGCTTCTGCTCTTCGATCATGTCGAGGCTGTAGGCGTCGCGCTCGTGCGTCCACGAGTCGAGTTCCTTTTCCCACGCGGCCTTTTCGGTGGCGATCTGGTCGGCGCGCTCGGCGCGGTTGGCGTCGCTTGCGAGGGTGCGGTTCGCGAGACGCTCGGTCAGCGCCTGCGCTGAGGCCTTCGCGTCGCCGCAGATGCCCACCGAAATCTTCTTCACGAGGCCGAGCATCTTGTGATCGGCGTCGATCTGGATGATCTTCGCGTCTTTTGGCCAGTAGTCCATACCATGTTGCGGCAGCGTGCCGAACGGTCCGAGGCGCGAGCCCAGCGCAATCACGACGTCGGCGCGCGAGATCAGCTTCATCGCGGCCTTCGATCCCTGGTAGCCGAGCGGGCCGCACCAGAGCGGATGATTCGCCGGGAACGAATCGTTATGCAGGTAGCTGTTCACGACGGGCGCACCGAGCCGTTCGGCGAGCACCTTGCACTCTTCGATCGCATCGCCCATCACGACGCCGCCGCCGGAGATGATGACGGGGAACTTCGCGGCCGCGATCAGATCCGCCGCTTCGTTGAGGCTTTCGTCGCCGCCGGGGCCGCGGTCGAGCCGGCGCGGCTGCGGAATCTCCGTCTTGATCTTGCCGTAGAAGTAATCGCGCGGAATGTTCAGCTGGGTCGGGCCCATTTCGGACATGGCACGGTCGAAGCAGCGCGCGGTGTACTCGGCCATGCGCGCGGGGTTCGTCACGTGGCCCTGGTACTTCGTGAACTCCTGGAACATCGGCAGCTGATTCGCTTCCTGGAAGCCGCCGAGGCCGATGCCCATCGTGCCTGCCTCCGGCGTGACGATCACGACCGGGCTGTGGGCCCAGTAGGCCGCAGCGATGGCCGTCACGCAGTTGCTGATGCCGGGACCGTTCTGGCCGATCACGACGCCGTGGCGGCCCGATACGCGCGAGTAGCCGTCGGCCATGTGCGCCGCGCCCTGCTCGTGAACGACGGGAATGAGGCGAATGCCGGCGGGCGCGAAGATGTCCATCGCATCCATGAACGCGGAGCCCATGATCCCGAACATGTCGGTCACGCCGTTGGCCGCGAGGGTTTCGACAAAGGCCTCGGACGGGGTCATGTCCTGCGGGCCGCTGGCCGTCTGGGTAGGGGTCTTTTCGCTCATCAACTGTCTCCGGTTATCGTTTGACGGAATGCCGTGTTTCGAATGCTATTCGGCGCCCAATGAGGGTCAAGGGATTCCGTCCTTGATGGGTGAATCTGAAATGGAATGGAACGATTCGTTTCAAAACACTGGCGACCGCTGCGCCGCTGCACGCGGGTCAGGCGGGCTGTTTCGGGCGCTCCTTGCGGAACGCGCGCTTCACGGCGATCAGGCCGTCGCGAAATTCGAAGAGATCGCAGCCTTCGGCCTCGATGCGCCAGCCTTCGGCATGCGTGCCGGTGAACACCCATTCCGATACGCCGCGTTCGCCCGCGACGTAGTGGCGGCCGTTGCCCCAATGGGCGTCCGGGAACGTGCGAAAGACTGCTTCGAAGGCAGCGCGCACGGCTTCACGCCCGACGAAGCGGGTGCCATACACTTCGGGGCCGCCGGCCGCGTCGAATACGCAGTCTTCGGTCATGAACCCCATCAGCGCGTCGGCGTCATGACGGTTGAAGGCGTCGGAAAAGGCGGCGAGCGTGTCGGCCGTGACGGCGGGTTGGGCGCTGAGCGTGTCTGCCATACGTGTCTCCAGTGGGAAAGCCGGTGCCGTCCGGTGCGCGAGAAATCGCGCGCGGCACGGTATATCGACACGTTAGGGTTTGCGAGGCGAGGGCGGTAGCACCAGTGTGGAGCTTTCGCCTGGGCCAGCGCCCGCGTAGTTGCGCGAAGACTCAGGCGGGCCGCTGCTTGCGCACGACCTCGGCGAGCGCGCGCACGCCGGGTTCGATTTTCTCGAGCTTGATGGCGGAGAAGCCCATGCGGAACCATGGGCTGTGTTCGGCCTCGTCGGCGAAGAACACGCCGCCGGGCTCGATCAGGATGCCTGCCTCGCGCGCGTCGTCGGCAAGGCGCGCGGAGTCCAGCCACGCCGGCCCCTGGACCCAGCACGAGGCGCCACCGCCGATCGGCACGTAACGCACCTCGGGCAGATGGGTATCGAGCGCCGCCATCAACGCGCGGGCGCGCTCCTTGTAGGCATGTGCGAGCCGGCGCAGGAGCGCGTCGTGGTGTCCGAGCGCGAGGAATGTCGCGAACGCGCGCTGGATATACGCCACCGGGTGCCGGACCATCAGGCGGCGCAGCGAGCGCAACTCGCGCACGAGTTCCTGCGGGCCGACCACGTAGCCGAGACGCAGGCCGGGGGCGAACGTCTTCGAAAGGCTGCCAACGTAGATCACGCGATCGGCCGTATCGAGGCTCTTCAAGGCCGGATGTGGCGTGCCGGAAAACGTGTTTTCGCTCTCGTAGTCGTCTTCGATGATGACGAAGTCGTGCTGCTGGGCCAGTTCGAGCAGCGCCTGGCGGCGCGCGATGGGCATGGTGGCCGTGGTCGGGCACTGATGGCTCGGCGTGACGAACACGTAATCGCAGCGGGCGAGCGAATCGCGCTGGCGCACGGGATCGATCCCTTCGCCGTCGATCGGCAATTCGAGCAGCTGCGCGTTGCGATTCACGAAAATATTGCGGGCATCGGGATATCCCGGATTCTCGAAGCCGACCGTCGTGTTCTTGCCGCAGAGCAGGTCGGCGACGAGATAGAGCGCCTGCTGGCAGCCATTCGTGATGATGATCTCCTCGGGCATGGCGAACACGCCGCGCCGCGGCAGCACGCGCGTGCGGATCTGCTGGATCAGCGACTCGTCATCGCGCTCGATCAGGTCGGGCGCCCAATTGCGGATCTCCATGATCGAGAGCGCTTTCAGGCAGCATTCGCGCCAGTCATTGGTCGGAAAGAGCGATTGATCGAACTGCCCGTAGATGAAGGGATATGCGTAGTTCTGCCAATTGGCGGGCTTGACGATGTTGCGCTGGGCGGAGGGCGGGCGCACGATGCGCGATTTCCACGCGGGCGGGGCAGGCAAGCGGGCGTCATGGGGCTCGACGACGTCGGGCTGCTGCACCCGCTGTTGCACGCGCTGCTGGACCCGCTGTTGGACCCGCTGCTGGACCGTTACGCCGTGCAGGCCCTCCAGCATTTCGGGGTTGACGAAGTGGCCGCTGCGTTCGCGCGAGACCAGATAGCCTTCCTCCACGAGCATCTGGTAGGCGAGCACCACGGTATTGCGCGCCACGCCGAGCTGCTCGGCCAGCTCGCGGCTCGAAGGCAGGGCGGAGTCCGGCGGCAGTTGCCCGTCGAGGATGGAGGCCACCAGCATCTCGCGGATCTGGTGCTGCAGACTAGTCTTCGACTCCGGTGACCGTCGGAATTGCTGTGCCCAAAGGGCGGACGGGGTACGGGTCGGCATGCTTGCTCCTGTGATTGATGTCAGCGGCGAGAGGACGATTGAGCAACCGTATTGCAGCAAAATCGGCCAGTCAATCAACACACCATATTCAACACTGGGCGTCCGAGTCGATTAGGTAAATTTCGGAGCGACTGTTCGCGACGAGACGGTCAGCACCGCGCTTGCCGAAAGAAACTCGACGTGCGCGCGCTCGCCAGGCCCTTGCTGCGGCGCAACGCGACCGGCTGGCGGGCCTTGCGGCTGCGAGCGCCGGGCGTTCGAATAATCGGAAGAAATCGGCTGGACGGTGCTTGCGGCGCTTCGGGAAAGCGCGGACAGCGGTCATCCGCGACTGGCTCCATCGGAACTTCCCGCCTGGTACTACCCGCCGCTTTATTGATTGAGAATGCTTGACTAAACGGGCGAGTTCGCGAGTGCGAAATAAAAGAAGCCGAAATTCGCCCGGGTAGCCGCTGACTATACTTGAATTGAGACGGAACCCGAACCGGACGCGGAACTTCGCGCTGGTGTGCGCATTGTTTTTCAACTTGAGGAGACGGCGGTGAGAGCCCTACCCAGACTAAAGATGATGAAGCATCACGCGGATTCGTCGATCGAGCCGGTCATCAAGATCCGCCGCGGCCACGGGAAAATGAATGCCTGGTGGTTGACCACTGCCGTGCTCGTGATGTGCGTCGTGCTCTGGCAGGCCGTATCGATGGCGCGCATCTTCCCGCCGTTCGCGCTGCCTTCGCCGGTGGCGGTGTGGCAGGCCTTCGTCGAAATCGTCCGCAACGGCTACGGCGGCCAGTCGCTCGTCAGCGACATCCTGATTAGTTGCTTTCGCATCGTTATTGGTTTTGTCGGCGCGATTGCGATCGGCGTACCGATCGGCCTGCTGATGTCACGCAACAAGATCGTGTTCGACATCATCGATCCGCTGCTGCAGTTCGTGCGGCCGGTTCCGCCGCTTGCTTATATTCCGCTGCTGGTGGTGTGGTTCGGCATCGGCGAATTGCCCAAAGCCATTCTTATTCTGGTCGGCACCATTCCGGTCATTATCATCGGCACGATGTCGGGCGTGAAAAGCACGCCGCCGCTGCGCATCGAGGTTGCCCGCACACTCGGCGCGACCAATGCGCAAATCTTCCGCAAGGTCGTGCTGCCCTCGGCCATGCCGGAGATCTTCACCGCCATGCGCGTGGGTATCGGCGTGGCGTGGACCTGTCTGGTCGCCGCGGAACTGATCGCGGCGAGCAGCGGCCTCGGCTGGCTCGTGCAGTTTGCTGGACAGGCCTTGCAGGTTGCCATCGTGATCGTCGGCATCGTGATCATCGGGTTGATCGGATATGGAATGGAGCTGGCGATTCGGAAAATCGAAAATATCGTCGTACCGTGGCGCGGACATAACTGATCGGGTGACTGGAGGAGACGAAAAATGAAAAAGATGCAATGGGTCTATGGCATGAGCGCGGCTGTGCTGGCGAGCAGTTGTCTGGTTCCTGGCGCGGTGTATTCGCAGAGCAAGCCCGAGGTGATCATCGGCTACGAGGACAACGGCGCCGATCCGTACATGGTGTCGATGGCCGAGCATCTGTTCGAAAAGCAGATGAACGCCGATGTCCAGTACAAGCTCTTCAGTTCGGGGCCGGCGGCGATGAGTGCATTGGCATCGAACAGCCTCACGTTCATGTGCGGGCTGGGCGTGCCGCCGCTCGTCACGGCGATCGCACAGGGCTTGCCGATGACCATCGTGTACAACCAGGAGCGCTATACGAATGCGGCCGGCATCGTGGTCAAGCCGGACAGCGGCATCCACGACGTCGCGGGGCTGCAAGGCAAGAAGATCGCGATCGTTGCCGGCTCGCAGGCCTCGTTCGAACTCGCGACCTTCCTGGCGGCTGCACATGTGCCGTATGCGTCCGTCACGCAGATCAACATGGCGCCGCCGCAGATGCGCACTTCGTGGGTGACCGGTGCGATCGACGCGGCGATCGTCTGGGATCCGGTATTCAGCGCGCTGCGTACGTCTGGCGGCAAGGCGATCAAGACGGACGGCGATTTGCCGCGCGAAGCCTCGAGCTACAACGTCTGTATTGCCAACTCCGACTGGGCGAAGGCGCATCCGGACCTGGTCCGCGGTTTCGTCGCGGCGCTCGACCAGGGCTATCAGGTGACGATGAAGGATCGCGACAAGGCGCTCGCCGAGATGGCGAAAGCCACGGGCGTGACGGTGCCGGTGGCAACGAGCGAACTGGCCGGTTACGAGCTGTTTTCCGGCGCCGACCAGACCACGCCGAAAGTCATGGGCCTCGACGCGGGCGTCAAAACCTCCGCCACGTACCTGACTCTGGTGAACACGGCCAAGGTGCTCAACTCGATTGGCCGCATTCCGAGTGTGCCGGCGAGTTTCGACAACAACGTCGCGCCGCAGTACTCGAAGCATCTGGCCCATTGATCCATTGACTGTCTGACTGTCGAGCAGGAGACGAACTTGAACATCGTCATCGATTCGCTGTACAAGACCTTCGGCGCCACCTCGGCACTGGAAAACATCAATCTGCAGTTCCGGGGCGGCGAATTCATCACCGTGCTCGGCGCTTCGGGCTGCGGAAAGACGACCTTGCTGCATCTGCTCGCCGGTCTGACTTCGCCCACCAGGGGCAACATCTATGTCGATGGCGAGATCAAGGACCAGCCTGGGGCCGACCGTGTCGTGGTGTTCCAGCAGGCCGGCTTGTTTCCGTGGCTCAGCGTGGAGGAAAACATCGAGTTCGGGCCGTCATTGCATGGCGTGCCCAAGGCGCAACGGCACAAGGAGTCGGCGGACATTCTGCGCATCATCGGTCTGGAGTCTTTTGCACGGCACAAGCCCTATGAGCTATCGGGCGGCATGCAGCAGCGCGTGGCGATCGCGCGGGCACTCGTGATGAAGCCGAAGGTGCTGCTGATGGACGAGCCCTTCGGCGCGCTGGATGCGCAGACGCGCAGCTCCATGCAGACGTTCTTGACCGCGCTGTGGGAGCAACTCCACTGCACGGTGGTCTTCATCACCCATGACATCGACGAAGCGATCTTTCTCGGGACGCGCCTCGTCGTGCTTTCGGCGCGGCCGGGGCGGGTGGCACTCGATGTACCCATCGAACTGGACCGGCCGCGTACGCCGGAAGTCGCGTTCGAACCACACTTTCTGGATCTGAAGAAGCGCGCGATGGGGATTCTCGCGCATTGAGCGCGCGCTCAGCGGCGAGCGGCCGTCGACGCCATCGCGGAAGGCGCAGCGGCGACGCGCGCCTGCGTGTCGATGCGGCGGAAGACCAGGGCGGAGATCAGTGTGATCGCGCCCACGCCCGCGAAGCTCATGCGAAAGCCGGGCGCAACCGATCCCCACTGTGCCTCGCCAAGACTCACGAGCGCGCCGCCAATGGTGACGCCGAGGCCCATTGCGAGCATTTGCACCATCGAAAAGAGGCTGTTGCCGCTGCCGGCGTCTTCGTGCGAGAGGTCCTTGAGCGTAACGCTGTTCATCGCGGCGAACTGCATCGAGTTGGCCGCGCCGAAGATGGCCAGCACGGCAATCTCCACGGCGATGGGCGTGCCACGCGAGATCAGTGCGAACGCAACGATCGATGCGCCCACGATCAGCGTGTTGACCAGCAGGAACGTCTCGTAGCCGTAACGGCGGATCAGCGGCGCAATCCAGCGTTTGGCGACCGTCCCCGCGAGCGCGGCGGGCAGCATCATGAGGCCCGAGCGCAGCGGCGAGTAGCCGAGCTCGAGTTGCATGAGCAGCGGCACGAGAAACGGCACGGCACTCGAGCCGACGCGGCAGACGAGATTGCCGATCAGGCCGACGCTGAAATTCGGCTCGCCGAACAAGCGGAGCTTGAAGAGCGGTTCGCGGTGGCCGCGTGCATAGGCCACGTAAGCGAAGGCCGCCGCGATGCCGAGTGCGAAGAGCCCGGCAGACCACGCGGCGCGATGCGTCTGGACCGGCGTGTCGAAGGCCAGTGAAAAAGCGATCATGCACAGCGACACGAGTGCGCAGCCGACGAGATCGAACGGAGGCGCCGCAGTGCTCGACGCGTTCGGCAGATAGCGGTGCACGGCGAACACGCCGGCGAGGCCGATCGGCACGTTGATCAGGAAGATCCAGTGCCACGAGATCGCCTGCACGAACCAGCCGCCGAGCGTTGGGCCGACGATCGGCCCCACCTGGCCCGCCACCGAAATGAGCGCGAGCGCGGAGACGTACTGCTCGCCGCTCACTGCACGCAGCACCGCGAGCCGGCCGATCGGCATCAGCATCGATCCACCGATACCCTGCAGCACGCGCGCGACCACGAGCTGCGTGAGCGTGTGCGCGCTCGCGCAGCACAGCGAGCCGAGCACGAAGATCAGAATCGCGACGAAATAGACGCGGCGAGTGCCGAAGCGGTCAGCAAGCCAGCCCGAAGCGGGCGTGAGCATGGCCATGGTCAGCGTGTACGCGACGATGACCGGCTGCATCACGAGCGGTCTCACGCCAAGGCTGCGCGCAATCGAGGGGAGCGCGGTGTTGACGATCGTCGTGTCGAGCGTCTGCATGAAAAAGCCCGCGGCGACGATCCATAGCAGCGCCGTGTGGCTCGAATTTTTGTTCATCTGGAACTTCTCGGCGCGCCGCGTTGGGGGCGGGTACGGCTTTGCGGCGCAATTGTCATCCATGGCGTCATGATATTGTTACGCTCGCTCATCGGGAACCCCAGTAGAGACTTTGACTGTCATCGGCATTGCCGATAACCATCCGCCATGCTCAATCCCATCTGGCTCAGGACCTTCGAGGCGGTCGCGCGCTGCCACAGTTTCACCGAAGCGGCGCGCCAGCTCGGCCTTACGCAGTCGAGCGTGAGCGATCACGTGCGCCGGCTCGAAGAGGCGATCGGGCGCCGCCTGTTCATCCGCGACGGTGTGCCTTTGATTTTCGTGCAGGTTTCCGGTTAGACGCGCCTCGGCGCTGTCTGGCCTTGCCATGGGGCCCTTAATAAATTTCTTAAGGAATCAGTGGCTTGCTGTTTGGCGCCTTCTGGGTTGACAAGAACTTAAGGGTTCAGACCACGAACGAGCTGTGTCATCGACGATGTCCTTTAATTCGCCTTCCGCCAGGATAGGCGAATCAAAATTCAACGGCAGAAGTTTTGCAGATGGTATGGACGCCTCCCCCCGGAAACGGGCCGTCGTGGAAGTGACGGACCGGGCGCGGGAGACTTGGCACGCGTCGGTCTGCGTATGCCAAAGTAAGGGTGCTCGTCAACCGCGCGTCAAG